>DASTXE010000004.1 GCA_035765535.1 Rickettsiales bacterium
TGAACGACACCAAACCGTTCAACAGCGGGCAGGACAAAAGCATGCTCACCACCGCAGTGGATGCTATCGTAGCGTTCTAACGCTAAAACAGACCAATGAAGCTGCCCGTAACAACACGGGCAGCTTTTTTTGTTTAAGCGCCGCTATCGCTAGGAGGCGGCTGCGACCGGCACAGCAGAAGCCGCAACTTTGCATCTGCTTACCGCACTAATGAGAGCCTTAATGGAAGCGGTAATAATATTGCTGTCAATGCCTGCACCATACACACCGCTTTTCCCGGACATCGGGAGAACCTCCACAAACGCGCATGCCTGCGCATCGCCACCATGCTTACTCGCATTGATCGAGCGCTCTTCATAACTGCCTACACGAACAGCAATTCCCAAGTGCGACAGCGCATTTACAGCAGCATCGATCGGGCCGTTACCGGCACCCGCCAAGCGGTGATGATGACCATTATACGTCACGAACAATTCGATTCCCTGAACATCGTCTTTCTGGAAAAGCGTATGCGCGTGATAACGTAATACCGACTGCGCCTCCAGATAGGTGCGATCAAAGAGCTCTCTGATAACTGCCGCACTCACCTCACCGCCTTGTGTATCCGCGTGAGCCTGAACGACAGAAGCAAAATCAATCTGCATACGGCGCGGAAGCACAATGCCACTTTCCGCTTCAAGCAAATACGCTACACCGCCCTTGCCTGACTGGCTGTTAACACGGATGATGGATTCATAGCTGCGCCCGAGATCGGAAGGATCGACAGGTAAGTAAGGTACATTCCATAAAGCGTCAGGCTTCTGCACCGCAAATCCTTTTTTGATCGCATCCTGATGCGAACCGGAAAAAGCGGTGAATACAAGGTCACCCGCATAAGGATGGCGAGGATGAACCGGAAGCTGCGTATAATGCTCCACCGTGCGACGGATATTATCGATATCGGAAAAATCGAGTTCAGGCGAAACTCCCTGCGTGTAGAGATTGAACGCCAGCGTCACGAGATCGACATTACCCGTGCGCTCACCATTGCCGAAAAGACATCCTTCCACGCGTTGCGCACCTGCCATCATTGCGAGCTCTGCCGCCGCAACCGCAGTGCCCCGGTCATTATGAGGGTGGACACTCAGAATGACACTATCGCGGTTCTGCAAATGCATATGCATCCATTCAATCTGGTCGGCATAGATATTCGGAGTCGCCACTTCCACGGTAGCGGGAAGATTCAGGATGATCGGATTCTCAGGCGTTACCCCCCAGGCATTCGTCACTGCATTGCAGATGTCCAATGCGAAATCTAGCTCTGTCGCCGTGAACGTTTCCGGGCTATACTCAAGCACCCACTCTGTCTGCGGCATCGTAGCAGCAATCTCCTTCACCAGCTGCACACTGGCAACCGCCATGCCGATCACTTCCTCCCTGTTCATACCGAGCACCATGTCACGGAACGGTTTAGAGGTAGCATTGTATACATGCACAATAGCGCGGCGCGCGCCCCGCAACGATTCCATCGTGCGGCGGATCAGATGCTCGCGCGCCTGGGTCAGCACGGCAATCGTGACATCTTCCGGGATATGATTATTTTCAATCAAAGTGCGTACGAAATCGAAATCCGTCTGCGAGGCCGACGGGAAAGCGACTTCAATTTCCTTGAAACCGATCTCGCAGAGCATGGTGAACATGCGCAACTTCTGCTCCGGTGAAAGCGGCTCGAAAAGCGCCTGATTGCCGTCACGCAAATCCGTGGACTGCCAGATAGGGGGATGAGTGATGGTCTTGTCCGGCCAGGTGCGGTTGATCAATGCCACTGGGGTAAAAGCGTGGTATTTGAATGAAGGCTGCGATAACATAACGAATCTCCTGTATTTAACGATGAGAAGACTTTAGCTCATATCGCGCGCTATTTCTGTGCGTATTCAGCGTATATTTTAATATACATGGCATTATATGCCATATTATATATAAATAATGGAATAATATTTCTTATGGATACATAATGAAAATAGATCGCATTGACCGGAAAATTTTGAAAGTGCTGCAGGAAAATGGTCGCATCAGCAATCAGGAGCTGGCTGAAAAGGTTGGCCTCTCGCCATCGCCTTGCCTGAGAAGATTAAAGGCGCTGGAAGAATCCGGCATCATCACCGGCTATAAGGCGCTGCTGGATGCCAAAGCATTGGGCTTTACGCTCGCCGCCCTGATTCATATTTCTATGGATAAACACACACCCGAGCGCTTCGAGCATTTTGAATCCGAGATACGCAAAATCCCTGAGGTGGTGGAGTGCCTCCTGATCACCGGCCAGCAGGCGGATTTCTGCCTGAAAGTCTATGTCCGGGATATGGAGGATTACCAGGAACTGCTGCTCAAACGTATCACCCGCATCGAGGGCGTGAGCGGCGTGCATACCAGCTTCATACTGCGCCAGCCGAAACACACGAACATGGTTCCGGTGGAAGCATTATAGGGGATACTCTGCAGAATCTCTTACACATTAAAACGGAAATGTAATACATCACCGTCTTGTACCACATATTCCTTGCCTTCCAGGCGCAGTTTGCCAGCCTCTTTCGCACCCTGCTCGCCATTAAGCGAAATATAATCGTTGCAGGCAATCGTTTCAGAGCGAATGAACCCCTTTTCAAAGTCCGTATGGATGACACCGGCTGCCTGCGGTGCGAAACTTCCGCGCGCAACTGTCCAGGCCCTCGCCTCTTTCGGCCCTATCGTGAAGAAGGTAATCATATTGAGCAGCGAATATCCTGCGCGGATGAGCTGCGCGAGTCCTGTTTCCTTGAGCCCCAGCGCTTCGAGAAATTCACGCTTATCTTCTTCGCTCGGCAGCTGCGCGACTTCGGATTCGATCTTGGCCGAAATCACTACCACCGGGGCATCCACCTTTTCCATCACGGCTTTGGAGTAATGATTGCCGGTCGCAGCGCTGGCCTCTTCAACGTTGCAGACATACAGCACCGGTTTCGCCGTCAGCAGCTGCATGTTGCGGATGATCCTGCGTTCCACATCATTCGCCGGAACCACCGTGCGTGCGGGCTTACCTTCGGAGACCGCTTTCAGCAGCTTTTCCATGATCTCCACCTGTTCTTTCGCGTCCTTATCGCCCTTGGCTTTCTTCTGCAGCGCAGGCAGGCGCTTCTCCAGGCTTTCCATATCGGCAAGCACGAGCTCGGTCTCGATGATTTCCGCATCGTCCAGCGGCGAAATACGGCCTTCTACGTGCGTAATATCGCCATCGTCAAAACAACGCAGCATATAGATGATCGCATCCACTTCGCGTATATGCGAAAGGAACTGGTTACCAAGCCCTTCGCCTTTGCTCGCACCGCGCACGATGCCTGCGATATCGACAAATTCAAGCTGAGTCGGAATGATCTGCGCGGAGCCTGCGATTTTCGCAAGCTTGTCCAAACGCTCATCCGGCACGGCAACTCGGCCTACATTCGGCTCGATAGTACAGAACGGATAATTTGCCGCTTCCGCCGCCTGCGTTGCCAGCAGTGCGTTGAACAAGGTTGATTTGCCGACGTTAGGCAGGCCGACAATGCCGCAATTGAAACCCATGGGAAATCCGCTCGATAATTGATGTTATGCAAGGTGTAATAGTGAGAATTCGCTAAAAAGCAATAAAAACCGCCGTCAGGCCGCCTTATCCTGCTGCTCTTGCGCTTCATTCTTGGTGCAATGCGCCTTAAGCAGTTGCTCTATCTTTTCGAGCGGAACGCCGCGATATTCCAGTCCCCACGTGCAAAGCGCCGCAAGGATAGGCTCAAGCCGCTTGCCGATCGGCGTGATACTGTATTCCACGCGCGGCGGCACTTCCGGGTAAACCGTGCGCGTAATCAGGCCGTCACTTTCCAACTCGCGCAACTGCTGCGTCAGCATTTTCTGCGTCACGCCCGCAAGCGACTTGCGGATCTCGCTGAAACGCAAAGTCTTACTGCGCAACTGGAACAAAATCGGCAATTTCCACTTCCCACCGATGATCGCAATGGCGGAAACCATCGGACAGTTGGCCGGATTCTGCACAGGGTCAAATACGGGCATATCGTTTAAAGTCATAGAATTCCTCAATAGTATATTTTTGGGTACTATATAACTTAATAGTGCCTACTTGTCAAAAATATAGCAGGCATATAAATCACACCATGAGTGCGCACTCATATTTGTTCATTTTAACAGGCTACTTTAAGGAGACTAACTCATGACGCAGTGTACGAACGAAAATACGTGCAGCACTGAAAACAACCCGAAATCCAATGAAAATTGTACGATCGCAGAAGACATTCTTTGCCTTGCCAAAAGCGCAAAGCATGAGTTGCTGAAAGAGAAGATGAAAAAAAGCTTCGAAGCAAAGATCGGCAAGAAATTGGATAAGGTTGCCGAAGTCGCCGTGGATGCGGTGCTTGCCTGCCTGCAGCAGAAAATGGCTGCGAAACAGGCATGCGAACAGTATCGTGAAGACCTGATGGCTGCTTTCAAAAGCTAAGCTGTAAGAAAAACGCCTGCTCAACCTCCCCCGGATGGGCAGGCGTTAACTTAAGATTTCCACTCCGTAAATCCGCATTTACCAAATTCTTTGGGGCACTGACGGCCAAGTGAATTGGAGCAGTTTGGATAAAGCTTCGTCGCTTCCACGAGCCATGCGAGCGCCTGAATGAATTCAGGATGCGTACCGAGCGCCGGAACGCGCGTATAGCTGACGACATTGCTCTTGCTCGCCACACGGCGATATTCGATATCGAGCTCCACGAGCGTCTCTGAATGCTCGGAGACAAACGCAATCGGCACCACGACCACCGGCACGCCGTCCAGCCCTGCCCGCTCAATTTCATCCGTAGTGGAAGGTCCAAGCCATTTCTGCGTGCCTACGCGGCTCTGATAGCACAAGGCATAATCTATCGATTCAAGTTTGCGCATGATCGCAGCAACGGTTTTTTCCACCTGCCATTGATACGGATCCCCCTTGTCAATGACACGCTGAGGAAGCCCATGCGCGGAAAAAAGAATGCGCGGCTTGCCGAAACGCTCCGCCTCCTGGCAGGCTTGCCGGATAAGCTGGATATGTGCGCCTATAAACTGGTTATCGAAAGGATAGCAGCATATCGGGTGATGCTCCGCCAGCAGTCCCTGCTGTCTGGCCTGCACATACCATTCAGCAAACGCGCTGCCGGTCGTTGTCGAAGAGAATTGCGGATAGAGCGGCAGCAGCACGACTTTATCCGGATCATATTCTTTTACTTCCGCCACCACTTCCTTCACAAAAGGGTGCCAATAGCGCATCGCCACAAAAACCTTATAATTACCGCGCAGCTCAAGCTCTTCCTGTAGGGCGTAGGCCTGGTCCTGCGTGTGGGCGAGCAGCGGCGACCTGCCGTCTATCTCTTCATAGATTTCCTTGGCTGCGGGCGCGCGGCCGGAAGCAATAAACTGCGCCACAAGGTAACGCAGCGGCTGCGGCAGCGGGATAATGGCCTTATCATTAAACAGGTTGAACAGGAACGGTTTCACCGACTCCAGTGAATCCGGGCCTCCCAGATTAAATAATACGACCGCCGTTTTCATTGCTTTCTCTCTGACAAATTCCTTGTATATATAAACATGATTGGCGTATAAAACCACCCAAATATTCAATGAGGTTGATATGAAAGTATGGCAGAAAGTATTAGTTGCGATGGTGCTCGCGGCCATTGTCGGCTACCTGACAAACAAGAGCGGCCCACTGCATTATGACGGCAAGGAAGTCATGACTTCCTATATCCTGCCATTCGGCAACGCATTCATGAACCTCATCAAGCTCGTTGTGGTTCCGCTGATCTTTTTCGTCATCGTTACCGGCGTCACCAGCATCAATGACGGCGGCTCTTTCAAACGCATTGGCAGCAAGGCAGCCATCTTCTTTATCGCCACCGCATTGATCGCCGTCGTTATCGGCGTGGTATTCGGCGTGCTCTTCCAGCCGGGCCAGGGCGTAGATCTCAACCAGCTGATCTCGCGCGCAGCTCCCCAGCATCATACGGAAGGCGATACCGGGTTCGGCCTCTCCAAATTCATCTCCATCTTCATCGCCGACAATATCGTCGGTGCAATGGCAACGAACGAACATCTCGTGCAGGTCGTCTTCTTTGCGATCTTCATGGGCATCACGATCAATTCGTTCGGCGCAAAAATGCAGCCGATTAAAGATTTCTGCAAACTGGCCTCACAGATATTCTTCAAGATGATCGGCTATATCATGGATCTCGCTCCCTACGGCGTATTCGCGCTGCTCGCGCCGATGGTCAGCACGCAGGGGATCGACCTGCTGCGCGATCTGGCCTATCTCGTGCTGGTAGTGCTGAGCGCGTTCGTGCTGCAATACGCGCTGTTCGCCGTCATACTGATTGTGGTCGGCAAACTCTCCCCCTGGCCGTTCTTCCGCAAGATGGTGGAAGTGCAGCTCGTGGCATTCTCTACCAGCAGCAGCAAAGCGACTCTGCCGACCGCCATGCGCGTGCTCAATGAACGTATGGGCGTGAGCGAAACCAGCACGGATTTTGTCCTGCCGCTGGCTGCTTCCGTCAACATGGTGGGCATCTCCATCTATCTCAGCATCTGCTCGCTGTTCGTGGCCCAGGCTTGTGGCATCCACCTCGCCCCG
The DNA here is from genome assembly GCA_035765535.1 of Rickettsiales bacterium. Classification (NCBI taxonomy): domain Bacteria; kingdom Pseudomonadati; phylum Pseudomonadota; class Alphaproteobacteria; order Rickettsiales; species Rickettsiales bacterium. The sequence goes on from DASTXE010000004.1 coordinate 6,653, forward strand.
CACCAGTATATCATTCTGATGGTGACAGCCACGCTCGGCGCTATCGGCGGCGCAGGCATCCCGGGCGGCTCGATCGTGATGATGGGCATGGTGTTCAACTCCATCGGCCTGCCGCTCGGCGGCATTGCGGTAATCCTTGGAATCGACCGCATTCTGGACATGCTGCGCACCGTGCTGAACCTGACCTGCGACTGCTTGATGACCCTGGTCATCGACAAGTCGGAAGGTACGTTCGACATCGTGAAATACAACGATCCGAATCTGTAATCACGGACATCGGATAACAAAAAGGGGATGCATTTGCATCCCCTTTTTTATGCTCAAAACTTGGCAGCGTTACGCAGCAAGGCTTTCACCCTTCAGCACCTTGCTGATCAGATCGGCCGTCTGCTCACGTCCGTAAAGCGCAATGAACGAACCCATGCGCGGCCCCGTGCTCTGGCCGAGCAGGATTTCATACAGCGCACCGAACCAGAGTTTCAAGTCGGTGAACGGGTGGTTCTTGCCGATCTCATAGATCTTGTTCTGCACGTTAGCCGCAAATTCATCCGTCACTTCCACGCAGAGCAGGTAGTCATGCAGTTCCTGAAGTGCAGCGCGTTCCGTGGCATCCGGCGCCCGGTAATGCTTCGTAGGCTTAATGAAGTCATGATAATAAGTGACCGCATAAGCAGCCAGCCTGTCAAGGAACGGACAGGTTGCTGGCGTCGCCTGCGGTATATAACGCGAGATGAATCCCCACAGCACGGATTTATCATGCGGATTGCACACGCTCGCCAGGTTCAGCAGCAGGCTGAATTTCAGGCCGCTTTCCGGCTTAGGCGGATTGCCGTTATGAATGTGCCAGACCGGATTATCAAGCTTCTTGGCTTCGTCCGTTTCCGCTGCAAACTTTTCAAGGAATGTCAGGTAATCGTCCACCTGCTGTGGAATCACGTCGAAATAAAGCCGCTTGGCCTTACGTGGCGACTGGAACATGTAATAAGCGAGGCTTTCCTGCGGCGCATAACGCAGCCACTCATCAATCGTGATGCCGTTGCCCTTGGATTTGGATATCTTCTGTCCCTTCTCGTCGAGGAACAATTCATAGCAGAACTGATTGGGGGGATTGCCACCCGCAATACGGCAAATAGCGCTGTAAAGCTCGGCAGAAGCCAGATGGTCCTTGCCATACATTTCATAATCCACGCTGAGCGCGGCCCAGCGCATGCCCATATCCGGCTTCCATTGCAGCTTGCAATGCCCGCCAGTGACTGGCACCTCTTCCTTGCTGCCGTCTTCTTCCAGATAAACAATGGTGCCCTTTTTAGGGTTCGTCTCAACGACCTTGGCCAGCAGCACCTTGCCGGAACGCGGTGAGACTGGCAGGAACGGGCTGTAAGTCTGCTGGCGTTCTTCGCCGAGCGTCGGCAACATGAGGTCCATCACCTGCTGGTAACGCTCCAGCAGGATCAGCAATGTCGCATCGAATTCACCGCTCTTATACGTCTCCGTAGAGCTTTTGAATTCATACTCAAACCCGAAATGGTCGAGAAACTCGCACAGCCGGTTATTCATATGCGCGCCGAAACTCGCATGCGTGCCGAACGGATCGGGAACAGAGGTGAGCGGCTTGCCCAGATTAGCGGCAATCATTTCCGGGTTCGGAAGGTTTTCCGGCACCTTGCGCAATCCATCCATATCGTCTGAAAACGCGATCAGGCGGGTCGGAATATCCGAAATACGCTGGAATGCATGACGCACCATGCTTGTGCGCGCCACTTCCCCGAACGTGCCGATATGCGGCAAACCCGAGGGACCATAACCGGTCTCAAACAGCACATAGCCTTTGGCGGGCGGAGCTTTTTCATAACGCTTCACCAGCGCTACTGCTTCCTGGAACGCCCATGATTTTGCCTGCTCTGCCAGTGCCTTATCTATCGTCATCGCTTTTCTTTCTTACGTAAAACTATGTAACACGCCCGGAATATAGCTGATTCTCGCGGTTTTTACATATTTTTTTATCATACATCCAGAAACGGCTGTATGTGGTCAGCAGGCTAGTCGCCGGAGGCGTTAGACTCATTGCAAAAGCCAGCTGGCTTTTGCAGGAGTGATATAATAACTAAAAAAAATACCCCGCCGAAGCGGGGTATCCAGGAATTTAGTTAATTACGCCAGATATTAGTTAAAGCGCCAGCGCATCGTGCAAAGCGGGCTATTGCCACCACTGCCTGTATTGACATTATAAGTGTCAGACAATGTGGTAGAGTTAGTGCCCACTGTGCAAGCTGTTGATGACGAGGACGTGGAAGAAGCAGCTGCGTTACCAGAAACAAGTGCTGCAATGATGTCACCCGTGGAACCGCGAGCCTGATTGCTGCCCGTATTCGGCATGCCGTCATCCACCTTCTTGTCCATATTATACGCTTCAAGCGGAGTAATATTGGCTGCCCTGGTCGTATATGCCGCCGTACCTGCAGCACCACCTGTAACCGTCGTCAAACCGGTCATACCATAGTAGTTAATACCGCTATCCGAACCCACGGTAATGTAATTGCCACGCCCTAACTTTGCAGCGGGAAATTCATTAGCGATAGTGATAGTTGCAGCCTGACCGGTCGTAAGCGTAATGTCGCTACCGTAAGAACCATCCATCAGGCTTGCCTGCGAAAGCTGGTACCAGAAAAGCAATGGTTCACCTACAGGAGTATTAGCGCTGTTAGGATCCTGAACTAAACCGTTGCCATCCCCAAGACCGGTAGTACCCGCTGTACCTGCGGTACCGCCGACAAGACCGAAGCTAACGGCTGAAGCCGCGGTAAGGTCACCCGGAATGCCGCTGAACTTGTTACGGAAAGTATTGACCGCCGTATTATATTTTTCGATCTGGGCAATCGTAGCACGCTGTTCAGCCGCTTTGATAAGATCCTGCCCGGTCAGAATACCGCCAACAATAAGGCCAATAATGACTAGCACGATCGAAAGTTCGATCAGCGTAAAACCGCTTTCCGCTTCACGCATCTCTGTGTTGTAATGTAATCCGGCTTTAGTCATAAAATCTCCCTGGTTGAGACTGAAAATTAATTAAAACGAACACGAAGCGAACATGCGGGATTGGTCGCCGTCAAATCATAAGCGGTCGGAGTCGTGGCACTGTTTACACAACCCGCTGTCGAACTGGTATATACAAGCGATCCGGTTGTAAAGCCGCCTGCCGCGTTAAGAGCGGTAGTGGCTGCATCAAGAGCAAAGACAGAACCTGTTGTGGGAATACCGTCATCCGTCTTTTTATCAATATTGTAGGATTCCTGTGCGTTCATGTTGTTCGTTGCAGTATAAACACCCGCAGCAGTAATGCTGGTAATGCCCGCAATAGCGTAGTAATTGATCCCGTTCGCGGAACCAACCGTGATATAATTGCCCCTGCCGAGCTTAGCGAGCGGCAAATAAGTGCTGACCGGAACAGAACCGGAAGTGGCTGTAGTTACACCCGCATTCGTAATATTAGCTGCTGGGACAAATGAACCATCCACCAGACTGGCTTGGGACATTTCCAGCCAGAACATTGCTGGTTCACCTATAAATTTCGTAGCACCGCTACCGCCTGAACCTTCAATTAAGCCATTGCCGTCGCCAATACCGGCAGCGCCTGTAAAGCCAACAGCCCCATCAATTCCGAAGCTGGTCGCACTAGCCGCGGTCAAATCCCCCGGAATGCCCCCGAACTTGTTACGGAAGGTATTGACCGCAGTATTATATTTTTCGATCTGGGCGATTGTAGCGCGCTGTTCTGCCGCCTTAATAAGATCCTGCCCTGTCAGAATACCGCCAACGATAAGGCCGATGATAACCAGCACGATGGAAAGTTCGATAAGGGTAAAACCTTCCTCATTAGCCTGGTTAAAACTCTTTGTATTGTTATGGGATACTGGCATGGGCACTCCTTCACATGAATTGTTCGTTTTCAGAGCATACTGCCGACAGGTAAAGAATTCGTTAATTCATCGCCAGGTTGCAATAATATACCCTCAGATTATAATTGTCTAACGTGCAACACATCTCAAAATCAAATAAAAAACGTTATGAGAAGCCCTCCAATGGGCCGTTTTCGCCACAAGGCTGATTAATAAGCAACAGTCGTCAAATACAACCCTTGCGGAGGCGCGGTCTCTCCACCGGCCCTGCGATCCTTTGCTGCCAGTGCATCCAGTAATTTAACGCTGTCCCATTTTGCGTTGCCTATAAGCCTGAGCGTGCCTACCAGGTTGCGCACCTGATTGTGCAAAAATGAGCGTGCCTGCACATAAATGTGAATTTCTTCACCTATTTTTACCACGTCCAGACGATCGAGTGTCTTAAGAGGGCTCTTAGCCTGGCATATACTGCTGCGAAATGTAGTGAAATCATGATGCCCGAGCAGCAATTGCGCTGCCTCATGCATCGCCCCCACATTGAGCGGCTCGGCAATATGCCATGCACGCGTCAGATCGAGTGCAAGCCGGGACTGCCTATTGATAATCCTGTAAAAATAGCTGCGCGACTTCGCACTGAATCGGGCATGGAAATCAGGATCCGCCTCTTCCGCCGCCACAACAGCCACTTGTGAGGTAAGAGGCTGTAAATGATAATTGATTCCATGCATAACATGGTAACCGGTGAGAGAACGCGTAATATCGACATGCGCCACCTGCCCGGTCGCATGCACCCCGGCATCCGTGCGCCCGGCGCCAGTTACTTCCTGGAATTCTCCGGATAATTTCGCGACCGCTTCTTCCAGATAGCCCTGAATGCTCGGACGGTCCTTCTGCTTCTGCCAGCCGGCAAGGCCCGTGCCGTCATATTCGATCGTCAGCTTAAAGCGCGGCATGTTTCGCGGCGTTTTCCGCTAACAATTTCACTTCACGGGCTTTTTTCATCTCTTCAAAATCTTCGCCGGCATGGTAGGAAGAACGCGTAAGCGGGCTGGAAGCCACCATCAGGAAGCCTTTGGCACGCGCCACACGCGCATAATATTCGAATTCTTCCAACGTCACATACGCTTTGACCGGCGCGTGCTCAGGAGTGGGACGAAGATACTGACCAATCGTAATAAAATCGACATCAGCAGCACGCAAGTCATCCATCACCTGCAGCACCTCATCCTTCTCCTCGCCTAAGCCCACCATAAGACCCGATTTGGTGAAAATGGAAGGATCGATCTCCTTCACCGTCTTGAGCAGATGCAGAGAATTGAAGTAACGAGCACCGGGACGAATAGTCTTGTAAAGCCTTGGAACCGTCTCGATATTGTGATTATACACATCCGGCCGCGCCTTCGCGACCACCGCAATGGAGTCTGATTTGCGCAGGAAATCAGGTGTCAGCACTTCAATCGTGGTTCCGGGCGATTTTGCACGGATTTTTCCGATACATTCCGCAAAATGGGTAGCGCCGCCATCGGCCAGGTCATCGCGGTCTACCGAGGTTACCACCACATGGCTTAATCCCAGTTTTGCTATAGCTTCCGCAAGGTTATCCGGTTCATGCGGGTTCAATGCCCCCGGAACACCGGTCTTGATATTGCAGAACGCACAGGCGCGCGTGCAGGTATCACCCATGATCATTACGGTCGCATGCTTCTTGCTCCAGCATTCGCCGATATTCGGGCACGCCGCTTCCTCGCATACCGTATTGAGTTTGAGGTTATGGATCACCTCGCGCGTAGCATTATATTCATTGGATGTTGGCGCTTTTACCTTGATCCAATTGGGTCTTACGAGCTTTTCTTCGGTCTGTTGCATTTCAGTCATAGGTGCATTCTAGCCACAATTAAGCAAATGTACAGTATTATGGCCGAAACCCTGTGGCAACCACAAAGGTTTCCGCCGAATCCTGCCGCGAAGCCTTCGGCTTGGCGTGCTTCACCGAAACAAAGTGTTTCTTCATACGTTCCAGCAACTTATTTTCCGTACCGCCCTGCCATACCTTGGCAACGAATACCCCACCCGGTTTCAGCACTTCCATGGCAAATTCAAACGCCGCTTCGACCAGCAGCACGATCCGCAAATGATCCAGGCTCGGCTGACCGGACGCGTTCGGAGCCATATCGGACAACACAATATCCGCCTCCCCCATCAGATCTTTCAACGCCTGCGGGGCTGCATCGTCCATGAAATCCATCTGCAGCAGCGTCGCCCCAGGGACAGGCGAAATCTCCAGCAGGTCGATCCCCACCACATTACCTTCCCCGCATTTGGCAACCGCCACCTGCGACCATCCGCCCGGCGCGGCCCCCAGATCCACAACCTGCTTTCCGGCCTTCAGGAACTGGAATTTCTCATCAAGTTCAGTAAGTTTATAAGCCGCGCGTGAACGATACCCGTCCTTTTTAGCCTGCGCCACATACGGATCGTTCAGCTGGCGCTGCAGCCACCGCGAAGACGAAACACTCCGGCCGCGTGCCGTTTTAACGCGCACCGATAGGCCACGGGAAGATTTATCGGATGGTTTCTTGGTCATAGGCTTTATTCATAACATTATTAATCCGGCTTCACAAACCTATCGTTAAGCCGGAGGAGCGAAGCGACGACCCCGCTTTAGCGAGGGGGGCAGCGTAAGCGAAGGGGATGATTTCATCCCCCTTTAGCCAAAAAAAGTCTCACACCTACATTCCTCTTATATCGACAAACGCTTCCCTACGCAGGTTGCGCATATATTTCTGTGCTTCCAGTTCGAGCTTCTCACTAAATATCGCCTGTCGTATCGCCTCATCCGAAGCGGAAGGAACTTCCTCATTATTTTCAGCCTGTTGCTTGGAAACAGGAGCTTCCGCACGTTCGCACAAAGCATAAATCCGCACACCGCTTTCGGTGGCAATAGGAGCGGAAACACCGCCTACTTTAAGCCCCAGCAGAACGTCGCGCACATTCGCTGGCATATCGTTCGACATGCGGCGCATGAACGTAGTGCCCACTTCTATATTACGTGCATCCCCCGCATTAATATTCTTGGCTACGCAAAGATTCGGGGTCTGGGCTGCCGATTTACTGGCCTTCATCAACTGGGCCCGCCAGTTTCCTGCTTTCTGCCTGGCGCTGAGGATAATCTGCCGGAACGCCAACTCAACATTAGATAAAGGCTTGGCAGGAGCGCTCGCAACCGGCGCCGGTTTTGCCTCTTCCTGTTTTTTATCCACATCTACCAGCCGGATAATCTGGTAACCGCTTTCCGTCTTCACAGGTCCACTTACACCGCCTTTTTTAAGTTTAGCAAGTGCGGTGCCGATAGCCGGATCGAGCTGTGAAGCCTCCACCCAGAAAGGCTCCGTTGAACGCGCACCGCGCGCACCCGAGGAGAACTGAGACGCAATCGCATCGAAACTTGCGCCGGCATGAATTTCCTCTGCCAGCTTTTCCGCCGCACGGCGCACGGAAACTTCATTCTTGGGAGAATCGATCGGGAGCAGAATCGTCGCGATCATAACCTGCCCAACCTTGGGGCCTTCCCCATTACCGGCAAGCTCGCCGCTGTTATGGTCACTGCCACTATTCTCCGCCGAGGTTTTGCGCTGCGTATAATGGGCAACTTCCTGGTCACTGATACGGATACCCGGGCGGACTTTCTTCATCACGATCTCTGCCCACGCTGCCTGTGCCTTGATCTGTGCCACAAAAGAGGCCTTGGGAGCGTGCTTATCATCCAGGAACTGCTCCAGACTGCCTGGTGCTTTACCGTTCTGCTTTTCAATACGTGCAATCGTATCGTTCACCTTGGCGTCATCCACGGTGACCCCTTCGGTAGCCGCATCCTGCAACTGCAGTTTCTCGTCCACCAGCTGACGCAGAATCTGCGGGGCAAGACGGGCACGGTTTTCATCCGTATCCGCGATGCCGGTCATCGCCATGACAAGCCGGATACGGTCGTCAAGGTCGATGGAAGAGATAATCTGGTCGTTCACGATAGCAACAACTTTAACGCCGCCACTGGGCTCGCTCCAGGCTGCGGTAGCCGAAAGACCGGCAGCCAGCAAAACCGCCAGGGCTGCAAAGCGCCTCATCTTATGAACAGCGGCATCTTGGGAAAATCCGGACAGGGTAACAGCACGCATAGGATCGCCTCAATTGAGTTGGGGTGGAGTCGTATCGTTAAACAGGGTTTTATCATTAATATCGGAAACAGGCGCAGGTTCATTCACGGGAATGATGCTGCCCGCGCCGGGAGTATAGCTGGGTGTAGAGCCGCCGCCGAAGCTTTGCAGCACCACCATGACCGAGAAGGTTGTGGAAGGCTTGACATCCTGTACGGTGATATAGCTGCGGCCGATGGAAGTATTAACCGTCATGCATTCATTATGGAAAATCAGCCCCGTACCCAGACCGACCGTCCCCTGCGAAGGATTAAGCAGGTTGAAAGCGGAACTGTTCGCGGTGGTTGCGGTTGACGTTGTTGCGTTACTGCCAAGATCCTTACGGCCAGAAACACTCCATGTCCAGTGCTTTGTCAGATCGACGGAAGTATCGCCGAAAATCGATTTACGGTCACCGAACAACGGCTCGTTATGCAGAGAGATAAACGTTGCATTCACGGTAACGGGGGCAAGGGAAAGGCTGGAAACGATTTCGTTGCTGATGGGGCTCAGCGTTTCGCGGTCAAGCCGGAAACTGTATGCCGCGTCGAACCCGCCATATTTCAGCGCAAGCCTTCCCACATAATCGGAATAATGCGCCCGCGTCGAGCTGGCGATCGGGAAAGGATTCTGCGGGTTATCCTCATAAGCCTGGCCGGCCAGCCATTGGATATATTCATCATCTGCAAATTGCAGCTGCCCGCGCGTGCCGTAGGTTCCGCGCATGCCGGATTCAAGCTGGTCCAGCCCGGTAAAACGGTTATTGGAGAACAGATTGATATCGCTCAATTCAGATATCTGGCTATCCTCGTTGGGAATCGTGGTCGGCATATGCCGGTTAGGGCTTGCGGCCGCTTCCACGATCGGAGCGATCATAAGGCTCTTGCCATCCCCGAGCCGGTTAATAAACGGATAGCGCCAGTCGAAATCCACTTCCGGAATCACGCGTGCCTGCGTACCGCTGAAAGTCTCACCTGTCGTGGGATTTACCGTCTGATTCACAATGTTATAGGCATCCCCGCGCACGGACGCTCCAAGATCCATTACTTGCCCATCACGTGTGACGTAAGGCAGTTTCCAGCTTGCCGTGCTGGAGACTCGCTGGTCGCTGTCGCCCACCTGGCGTTCCAGCACGAGCGCACTGCTATCCAGCATCAGCCTGGAATGATTGGAAAACGGCGCGCTTTCAACATGCATTTCGGCCTGAGGCAAGATATAGGGCGATTGGTTGGAGATATCCTGCGGCTGCAGTCCCTGGAACGCCAGACTCTCCACAAGAGCATAATCGCGGTCGTTAATCCGCTCCGCATACAGACGTGAAGTCAGCATGTCCTGCCAGCCGATACCGTATAACGCCAGGAATGTATTATCGCTCGTGCGCTCCATGTCGATGCCGGAATTCCAGTGCTCGCTGAGCTTCATGGTACCGTGCGCGTCGATATAATCGCGTACTTCCGTCCCGGAAACGATATTGCCCGCGGAATCGCGGTTATAGGCGTTAATGATAGCACCGTGGATTTCATAATAGGCGTTCTCGGTCATATGACGGAACTCCGCCTGCAGCATGGGACCGTTTTCGCCGCCGATATACCAGGGCGTGAGCGTCATATCCATATTCGGCTCAAGGCTCAGGTAAACCGGCTGCTTGACGACGTTGCCGATCGTGCTGTCATGGTAGTATTGCGGCATGAGCAGCCCTGACTGGCCGGGAGCGTCCGGTGTCGGGTGCGAGAAATACGGCGTATAAAGCACAGGAACGCCATATACATCCATAAACGCATTATGATACTTCACGCGCTTGATATTCTCATCGATCGTGACATCCTGCGCGGACATCTGCCATAACGGTGACTGCGGCGGCTCTCCGGGCTTGACGGCGCAGACCTGGCAGGGGGAATAAACCGCGTCCTTGAGTTTGGTGACATTCTTGCTGATTTTCTGCGCCTCGCGCGCGGCAAACAGCGAATTATCTTTCAGGCGTGCGCGGAATTCCTTGACGACACCCTTCTCCAGCGATTGTTTGAGCGCCAGTTCCTTGGCAAACAGCACATCGCCGCCTGGCTCCAGCACACTGACATGCCCGGTCGCATAAACCGTGTCCGTGCGCTGATTGTAGGAAACCTTGTCCGCAAGGATAATCGTATCCCCCTGCACCACTTCCACATGCCCGGCCGCCACCGCCGTGCCTGTATGCTCGTCATAGCCTATGGCCTGCGCCGTCAGCATTACCGGCTGTTTATTGGAAACTCCGTAACTCTCAAGTGCACGCGCAGAAACGCTGCCGAAAACGGCAAGGGCAAGAACACAAGCGGATACTACATATTTCTGGCCGACCGACACGCTCAATTTACCGTAGAAACACCCTCAATTTCAGTATGATGACCAGCCGCGTACAAAACGCCGCCACACCCAAGTAAACGTACCATATCGCATGCAGGCTAAATTGCAACAGTAACGCTAAAATAATGGCTTAGCCTGTCAAAACGCTCAGCAGTCACAAAACCGTCACAATTCCCAAATTGTGAGCCATTGCGGGAACTGGTAAAATGAAGCTGTCTTGCTTGCGTTTCTCTGTCCTGGAAACCTATCCGGAAGAAACAATGGCTGAAGCCAGCATAACTGAGTCACTTGCTGGCCCGTATATGCTGGTCGAAAAAGACACGACCTGTCCCACGCTTCGGTGTGGGCGGAAAGCAGGTTACAGTGAAGTCCATCCCGCAGGAATGGAGGCGGCACCTCAGGACGGCGCGAGACGTCGGCCTCTGGCTCCTCCTCGCCGCCAGCGGAGCGGTCGGAATCTACCTCGTGCACCGCAACGACGCCAGGACGATGAGCGACTACGTCGTCATCGCGCTGCTCGTCGGTATGACGGCGCTCGTGGTAAACGTCCCCGGCCTGTTCACGCGGCCCACCAGCAAGCTCGAACCCATTCCCGTCACCTGGGTGTGGATCGGCATCCGCTCGAAGCGAGTGCTGTTCGTGTGCTGGCTGTTCCTGATGCTCATCGGCACGTTCGCCGCCATCCCCGTCGTCGCAGCCTTCATCGGTCTGTGGTGGTGGCTGCGGCGCAAGGAGATCGTCGCGACCATGCCCCCCCTGACCATCTGGCTCAAGGACGGGCAGCCGCACAACTACACCTACGGCGGCAGGGTCGACGGCATGCCGAAGGTCTGCCCCCGGGGCACGATCGTGATGGTTACGGGTGAGGGCGACTACGCCGTCTTCCACCCGGCCAGGCCCCTGGATCTGCCGAAGTCGCTGACTCCGGCGGAACCGACGGCGCAGCAGTAACCGCGCCAGCGGCCCGGTCCTCGTCCCTCCCGCGTGGGGGACAGGGCTGGGCCGCAAGCGATTGCCATTTAATCACACAAATCCCCCCGAATAATTTACAGGAATATACGCTAACTCGTCACAAAACCGTCACAAACCCACGGTTGTGAGCTATTGCGGGAACTGGTAGAATGAAACGGTCTGCCACATTCTACGCTTGGGAAAAATTCCTGAGGAGAATACGGCTAAGGCCAACATACAACTGACTTCGTGTTGGCTTGTCACTGTTGTCGCCTGAAAAAGACAACTATGCCTCACCTAATCGAGATTCAGGTGCAGGCAGAGGAGGAGTTACATCGTGAGCACCACTGAGTCCACGAACGTGGACACGGGCACGGTCGCAACCGACGTGGCGAAGGCGAAGAGGCACCGGATCCTGGCGGCCATCTACTGGGTCGGCGCGATCATCGGCGGCAACCTCGCCATCTACTTCTGGTCCGTCGTGTCGAGCGCCTCGTCCGGCGTCAGCTACGACCCGAACACGGGTGCGCCCATGCTCACCGACGGCAACTCGGCCGGCCCGAACATCACGGCGAACTTCGTGTACAGCATCCTGGGCACCGTGTTCTTCGCCCTGGGCTTCATCGTCCGGTCCGGCTGGTTCCGCAACAAGCCGCGCAACGGCCGGTTCGGCGCCGTCCTCAACCTGGCGCAGACGCTCGGTGTCCGGCGGTTCTACCTCGTCGTCGCGCTGTGCCTGACCATCGTCACGAGCTACGGCTGGCGCGGTCTGACCATGTTCGTCCTGATCGTGGCCGTGTACCACCTGTACAACCGTCTCACGGCGGCCAAGGTGGAGGCGGCGAACACGATCAAGGCGAAGGAGCTGGAGATCGCGGGCGCCAACCTCGTCGTCAAGGGGCTGGACGGCACGCCGACCGGCTACACCTTCCAGGGGAACTTCCCCATGGAGACGGTGCAGAAGTTCGGTCTGACCACCGGGCACGTGTTCGTCCCGCAGGTCAACGGCAGCGTCAACGTCTACGAGCTGCCGAAGACCGGCAAGGTCGGCTGACCGACAGCACTGAGTAACATCCGCTAGCGTGCCGGGCCCCCGTCCCCTCCCCCTCGGTGGAGAACGGGGGCCCGGTCCGCGCACTGTCTATTAAGACTAAGCTCGCTTCACCGCGAGCAGGAAGGAGTACCTGTCATGAGTGACGAGGACCCTCGCAAAGAGCTTTACGGCGACAACATACAGGGAATCGCACCTTGGCAAAACATCTCGGGCGGTTCCGACAGTTATGCCGCAGCGCACGACTTCCGTCCGGCAGAGCCTTACGTCGGAGACCCAAGAATGGGCGGAAACGCTCCCTACGCAAGCGCCCCTTACCGCGCACCGCGGCCGAGGCGCTCGTGGAAGCAGAGGGGACAGTCGTTCCTCGAATGGCTGCTCACTCTCGTGTTTCTGGGAGTCGTGGCTATCATCGGCTCCATTAACATCTGGGCCGGTGTGGTAGCTTTCGTCGCATGGATCGTTATCGCTGCCATCATCAGGCAGCGTGTGAGGAAGGGACGCAAGTGAACACAATCACTTTCACCCAACTTCCTCGCGGCACGCCGGAATCCTCTCGTCCTTCGGGGCGGAGGGTTCCGGTCTGTGTCGCAAATCTGCATTCTGGAACCTCTTAGAGGTCCAGCCAAAATTTAGGATTTTCGGATTCTACCTGTACGGCGCGTCTGCTTCGATATTGGCACGGATCGCCGGTTCCCAGCGCTCACCATTGCCAATCAGCTTATCCTTATCATAGAACAATTCTTCGCGCGTCTCGGTGGCGAATTCGAAGTTCGGGCCTTCCACAATCGCATCCACCGGGCAAGCTTCCTGGCAGAAACCGCAATAGATGCACTTGGTCATGTCGATATCGTAACGCGTCGTGCGGCGCGAACCGTCATCACGCACTTCCGCTTCAATCGTGATGGCCTGCGCCGGGCAGATCGCTTCGCACAATTTGCAGGCGATGCAGCGTTCTTCACCGTTTTCATACCGGCGCAGCGCATGCTCGCCGCGAAAGCGCGGGCTAAGCGGGCCTTTTTCATACGGGTAGTTGATCGTGACCGGGCGGCGGAAGAAATAACGCAGCGTCATCGCTAAGCCGGAGATCATCTCAAACAGGAAAAAACTGCGTATCCTTCTATATGCTGTTAGCATTGGCTTCCCCTCCGGTTTCTTTACGGGCCTTATGGCGTCTTATATACAATATAATCATTACCGCAACCACTATCAACACCGTCGCCGTGGCGTAAGGCGTGTAATGCTTGACCAGCGCTTTATTGCCGCCGATCAGATAGCCGATCATGATCAGTATTGCCATCCACACGCCCGCTCCCACGGCGGTGTAAAGGCTGAATTTCTTAACATTCATCCTGCCAAGCCCTGCCGGGAATGAAATAAAATGACGCAAGCCCGGCACCAGACGGCCTGTCAGCGTGGAGATTTCGCCGTGGCGGGCGAAGAAGCCGTCGAGCTTCTCCATTCTTTCATGGCTGAAGAACATGTATTTGCCATAAGCATACAGGAATCTTCTGCCGTAATGGTAGGCAATATAATAATTGGCAAGCGAACCGGCAAGCGAGCCCAGAATCGCCGTGAGCAGCACAACAATGCCGTTCATTTCTCCCTGGCTTGCCAGATACCCTGCCGGGATCATCGTGACTTCAGCCGGAAGAGGCACGAACGTGCTCTCCAGAAACGTCATGATAAAAACGCCGGTGTACCCAAGGCTTCCGACAAAATCAACCAGCCATGATGCAATCGCTTCCACTGTCAGCCTTTCTGTTTGCGCCGGCTTAAACGTGATGGCCGTAGACGATGCAACCCGAAACGATCGCAACCCAGACAAGCGAGAACGGCAGGAACACTTTCCACCCCAGACGCATCAGCTGGTCGTAGCGGTAACGCGGCAGCGTGGCGCGCACCCAGATAAATACGAACAGCAGGATCAGTATCTTCAGCACGAACCAGAGTACGCCCGGAATCGCGTTGCAGATCGCATTATCCACCGGCGACCACCAGCCGCCGAGGAAAAAGATGCTCGTCATGCCGCTCATCAGGATCATGTTGATATATTCACCCAGGAAGAACAGACCGAACGTCATCGAGGAATATTCAACGTTATACCCGGCAACGAGTTCGCCTTCGGCTTCCGGCAGGTCGAACGGGTGGCGGTTGGTTTCCGCAAGCGCCGAAATGAAGAAGATAATGCACATCGGGAAGAGGATGGAAGCGACATGCCAGTGGCTGATACCGCCTTTTTGTGCGTTAACGATATCCGTCAGGTTCAGCGAACCCACCTGCAGCAACACCGTCACGATCACGAAACCGATGGAAACTTCATAGGAAACCATCTGCGCCGCGCTACGGATCGCGCCCAGGAACGCATATTTAGAATTGCTCGCCCAACCGGCCATGATGATGCCGTAAATACCGAGCGAAGAAATGGCGAACAGATATAGCACGCCGACATTGATATTCGCAATGACGAAGGAAGGCGAAAGCGGAATCACGGCCCAGCCAAGCAGCGCCAGCATGAATGTGAGCATCGGCGCAATGACGAAAACCAGCTTGTTGGCTTTGGTCGGCAGGATCGTTTCCTTGAACATCAGCTTGAAACCGTCCGCAAACGGCTGCAGAATCCCTAAAAGCCCCACCACGTTCGGCCCCTTGCGCAGCTGCATCGCACCGATGACTTTACGCTCAAGCAGGGTCAGCAGCGACATCGCAATGATAAGCGGCACCACGACCAGAAGAATCTTGCCGATAATCCACAACGCCGGGACGATATAAAGACTAAGTATTTCCTGCATCAGTCGTTTCCTGAAATTGACACTCACCCGATAACTAATGCAAGAGAGCGCCTACGTCAATCAACTAGTGGAAATAGTGCCGGATTCGCCCTGTATAGGCTTCCTACGCATGAACTTCTCTGCTAACCGGCTGAATTCAAGATAGATAACCGGTGTCGTAAAGAGCGTAATCAGCTGCGACAGCAATAGTCCACCCACCATAGTGATTCCGAGCGGATGGCGCAGTTCCGCCCCTACCCCGGTGCCAATCATCAGCGGCAGCGCACCGAGTAATGCCGACATCGTCGTCATCAGGATCGGACGGAAGCGCAGCAGGCAGGCCTGATAAATTGCATCACGCGGCGCCATACCATGCTCACGCTCCGCATCGAGCGCGAAATCGATAATCATGATGGCGTTTTTCTTTACGATACCGATCAGCAGGATAATACCGATAATACCGATGATGCCCAGATCCGTTCCCGAAATCGCAAGTGCGAGCAGCGCCCCAACGCCTGCAGAAGGTAAGGTGGAAAGAATCGTCACCGGATGGATATAGCTTTCATAGAGTACACCCAGCACGATATACATCGTCACAATCGCCGCCAGAATCAGCAGCAGCGTGTTATTCAGCGAAGCCTGGAACGCGAGCGCCGCCCCCTGGAAGCTGGTTTCCATGCCCGGCGGCAGGTGCATTTTTCTTTCTACTTTGTTGATTGCCTTCACCGCATCCCCGAGCGAAGCCCCATGCGCAAGGTTGAACGAGACCGTCGCAGACGGAAACTGCCCCAGATGATTGATGGAAAGCGGTGCCTGTCCCTCTTTAAATGTAGCAATCACAGAGAGCGGCACAGGAACACCGGTATTGCTTGGCACATAAATATCCTTGAGCGATTCCGGTCCCATCTGGAATTTCGGCTGCACCTCCAGCACAACGCGATACTGGTTGGCTTGCGTAAAAATGGTGGAAATCAGCCGCTGCCCGAACGCATCGTAAAGCGCATTATCCACTGCTGCCGCCGTAATCCCCATACGCATGGCCGTAGCGCGATCAATTGTTACATACACTTGCAGCCCATGCATCTGCAGATCACTTGTCACATCGGTCAGCTGCGGCAGCTGCGCAAGCTTATCGACAAGCTGGGGCACGTATTTCTCCAGATCGCTCAGGCTCGGTGTCTGCACGCTGAACTGATATTGCGTTCTGCTAATCTGGCTTTCAATGGTAATGTCCTGCACCGGCTGCATATAAAGTTTAATGCCGCCAAGCTGTTCAAGCTTGTCCTGCAGACGCCGCATGACCACCTGCACACCATCGCGCTGGCTGTGTTCTTTCAGGTTGATAAGCATGCGCCCGCTATTGAGCGTGGCATTCGTACCATCCACGCCGATGAAGGAGGAAAGACTGTCTACATCCTTATCATCCATAATAATATCGGCCAGTGCCTGCTGGCGCTTCGCCATTTCCGCAAACGAGACCGACTCCGGTGCCTGCGTAATCGCCTGAATCGCACCTGTATCCTGTACGGGAAAGAATCCTTTGGGAACGAACGCATAAAGCAGCACCGTCAGCACGAGCGTGGCAATGGCCACCAGCAGCGTAAGTTTCTGCCGGTCGAGCACCCAGTTGAGCATGACGCCGTAACGCGCGATCAGTCGGTCAAAAAACGCTCCCATATCATGGTAAAACTTTGTCTGCTCGGCTTCCGGAATATGGCGCAGCAGGCGCGCGCACATCATCGGCGTGAGCGTGAGGGATACAAAAGCCGAAATAAGAATGGAGACCGCGAGCGTAATTGCAAACTCATGAAACATGCGCCCAACCACATCCCCCATGAACAGCAGCGGAATCAGCACCGCAATGAGCGAGAACGTAAGCGAAATAATCGTAAAACCGATCTGCCTTGAACCCTCAAGCGCCGCCTCAAGCGGGCTCTCTCCTTCTTCAATGTAACGAGCGATATTCTCGATCATCACAATGGCGTCGTCCACGACAAACCCCGTTGCAATCGTGAGCGCCATAAGCGTGAGATTGTTGATGCTGAAACCTGCCAGATACATGATGCCGAACGTTCCCACAAGCGACAGCGGCACCACGATAGCCGGAATGATCGTCGCAGGCAGGTTGCGCAGGAACAGGTAAATCACCATCACCACAAGCGCCACCGAAAGGAACAGCTCAAACTGCACGTCATCCACCGAAGCGCGGATTGTTGTCGTCCGGTCGGTAAGCAGCGTCACATCCATCGCTCCCGGCAGGGTTTGCTGCAGTTTTGGCAACAGCTGTTTAATGCGGTCCACCACCGTAATCACATTCGCGCCCGGCTGGCGCTGGATGTTCAGAATAATTGCGGGCGTCTTGTTGGCCCAGGCCTGGAGCTTGGTATTCTCCGCTCCTTGAATCACATCGGCGATATCGCTTAACCGGATCGGTGCGTTGTTTTTATACCCGACGATCAGTTTCGCATACTCCTCTGCGGAAGCAATCTGGTCGTTGGCATCCACAGTCGAAGCGCGTGTCTGGCCGTCAAAACTGCCCTTGGGAGTGTTGACATTGGCATTGGCAATGGAAGTACGCAGCGTCTCAAGATCAAGTCCATACCCGGCCAGCGCCGTGGGATTAACGCGGATACGCACGGCCGGGCGCTGTCCGCCACTGATGCTGACAAGCCCCACGCCGGAAAGCTGGGATATTTTCTGGGCGAGCCTCGTATCCACCAGATCTTCGATATCCGGTAGCGTCAGGGTCTTGGAAGTAACCGCCAGCGTTACGATCGGCGCATCGGCCGGATTCACTTTATTGTAAATCGGCGGCGAAGGCAGATCCGTTGGCAGGAAAGAAGTCGCCGCATTAATAGCCGCCTGCACTTCCTGCTCGGCCACATCAAGACTGAGATTCAGCGAAAACTGAAGCGTAATGACGGATGCGCCGCCAGAGCTGGAAGAGGTCATCTGGCTCAAACCCGGCATCTGGCCGAACTGCGCTTCCAGCGGCGCCGTCACGGAAGAGGTCATCACATCCGGGCTCGCACCGGGATAAAGCGTCACAACCTGTATCGTCGGGTAATCCACTTCCGGCAGGGCCGCAATCGGTAGCAATTTATAAGCAAACGCACCGGACAGCAAAATGGCCAGCATCAGAAGCGATGTCGCGATAGGCCGAAGAATAAATATCCGGGACGGATTCATGGAAAGAATGGCTTATTAATCATTGCGGTAAAACAGCGATAGCTCGTATTGATACGCAATATAGAAGGGTTTTCCTTCGCCATACAGCAAAAAAGAAAATCCTTCAGCGTACAACCTCACGCAAAAATCAACAATTAACCAGAAAGAGGAGGATATTAACGCTTCTCAAGCGCGGCCACACCCGGCAGCACTTTGCCTTCCAGCCATTCCAGGAATGCGCCACCCGCAGTGGAAAGATAGCTGAAACGTTCAGCAAGACCGGAATAGGTCATGGCCGCGACTGTATCGCCACCGCCTGCAACGCTCTTAAGCGCTCCTTTGCGCGTAAGCGCTGCTGCCACACGCGCGAGGCTAACGGTAGAAACATCGAACGGGCTTGTCTCAAATGCCCCGAGCGGACCGTTCCAGAGCAAAGTCTTGGCACCTTTAAGCACTTCGGCAAACTGGTTGACCGACTCCGGACCAACATCGAGAATCATACTGTCGGAAGGAATTTCTTCCATTCCGGTGACATCGCTTGCAGCATGGGCAGCAAACTTATCTGCAACAATCGCATCCTGCGGCAGATGGATTGTGCAGCCGCGCTGTTTCGCCTGCTCCAAAATGCGCAACGCCGTCTCTTTCAGATCCTGTTCGCACAGGGATTTACCGACAGGAAGTCCTTGCGCAAATGCGAACGTATTGGCCATCGCACCGCCGATGATCAGATGGTCTACCTTTTCAATCAGGCTCTCCAGAAGCTGCAGCTTCGTGGAGACTTTCGCCCCGCCGACCACAGCCGCGAACGGGCGTTCCACCTGGCCGAAATATCTCTCGATATTGTTAAGCTCGTCTTCCATGAGCCTGCCCGCCGCTGCCGGAAGATATTCCGTGATACCGACCACAGAAGCATGCGCGCGGTGCGAGCTGGAAAACGCATCGTTGATATAAATATCGCCGTGTGCAGCAAGCGCTTTGGCAAATACGGGGTCGTTCTTTTCTTCACCGGCATGGAAGCGCAGATTTTCCAGTAGCAAAATTTCACCCGGCTGCAGCGAAGCAACCGAGGCATCCGCCTCCGGTCCGACGCAATCCACACCGAATTTGATCACCGCTTCCGGCAGCACTTTTGCCAGCGCATCCACAAGCGGTGCAAGCGACATGTCCGTGATGAACTTACCCTTGGGCCTTCCAAAATGCGACATCACTATGATGCGCGCTTTCTTCGCAATCAGCTCTTTCAGCGTCGGCAGCAAACGCACGATGCGCGTATTATCCGTCACTCTGCCCGCCGCCATCGGCACGTTCAAATCCATGCGCACCACGACGCGCTTACCGCCTACGTCGATATCGTCCAGCGTCAGGAATTTTTTGGTGCCGTCAGCCACTAGCAACCTGCTACTAATTTCGCCATATCGAGCATACGGCAGGAGAAGCCCCACTCATTGTCATACCAGCTGACAACGCGGCAGAAGCGCTTACCCGTGACAGAGGTTCCCGTCGTATCGAAGATAGAGCTTGCCGGATGGTGATTGAAATCGATCGAAACCAGCGGCTCGGAAGAAATCGCTAGCACACCTTTGAGCGCGCCCTGTGCAGCTTCAGCAATTGCAGCGTTGAGCTCGTCCTTGTTCGTGTCACGGCCCGCCTGAAAGGTGAGATCCACGAGCGAAACATTCGGCGTCGGCACGCGCACGGCCGTACCGCCCAGCTTGCCATCCAGTTCCGGCAGTACAAGACCAATCGCCTTCGCCGCACCGGTGGAAGTCGGGATGATGGACTGAGCCGCAGCGCGCGCACGGCGCAGATCCTTATGGCTGCCATCCACGATGTTCTGGTCGCCCGTATAGGAATGGATCGTCGTCATGAAACCATGCTCGATGCCGACCGTATCGTTCAGCACCTTAGCCACCGGCGCAAGGCAGTTCGTCGTGCAGGAACCGATGGAAACCACCTGATGTTCCGGCTTCAGCACGGCATTATTGACACCGTACACAATCGTCGCATCCGCATCGGGAGACGGAGCGGAAACCAGTACCTTCTTCGCGCCACGCGCAAGATGCTGCGCGGCATCGGCGCGTTTGGTGAATTTGCCGGAGCATTCCATCACAATATCAATGCCCGACCAGTCGAGCTTGGAAAGATCGCGCTCATGCGTGAGCTTCATTACGCCGCGGCCCACATCGATGCCGCCGTCTACCGCTTTCACATCGCCGCGGAAATGGCCATGGATGGAATCATATTTCAGCAGGTGCACATGGGTTTCTACCGGAGCCGGACCATTAACTGCCACGATTTCAATATCGTTGCGTCCACTTTCCACCAGCGCCCGGATCACACAACGTCCGATACGCCCTAACCCATTAATTGCAACCTTTACTGTCATAAGCGTTCCACTACTTTTTTAACAATATCTTCCGCCGTAATACCAAAATGCCGGTACAGATCCGGTGCCGGGCCGGAAGCGCCGAAGCCTTCCATGCCGACGAACATGCCGTATTTGCCCGTATATTTTTCCCATCCGAATCCGGATGCAGCTTCCACGGCAATCACGATTGTACCGTCCTGGATAACTTTCTTGCGGTAAGCTTCCGGCTGCGCGTCGAACATCTCACGGCACGGCATGGAGACCACCGTGGCCGAGATGTTGCGCGCCGCGAGCAGCTTCTGCGCTTCCACCGCGATGCTCACTTCCGAGCCCGTGGCAAGCAGCGTCACCTGCACCGTACCGCGTATATGGCTGGATTCGTCACGAATGAGATACCCGCCGCGAGCCGAGCAATTCTCCTGCGAATATTCAAGACGCAGCAGCGGCAGGTTCTGGCGCGTAAGGCACAGCAAGGACGGTTTGTCTTTAGTAGCCAGCGCCAGCGCCCAGCATTCCGCCGTTTCCACCGCATCGCACGGGCGGAATACATTGAGATTCGGAATTGCGCGTAAGGATGCGATATGCTCGACCGGCTGATGCGTAGGACCGTCTTCCCCGACGCCAATGGAGTCGTGCGTCATGACGAAGATAACATGTAATCCCATCAGGGCTGCAAGACGAATAGCGGGACGGCAGTAATCGCTGAATACGAGGAACGTGCCGCCATACGGAATGAACCCGCCATGCAGCGCCATGCCGTTCATGATCGCACCCATCGCATGCTCGCGCACGCCGTAATGGATATAACGGCCGCTGAAATCATTCGCGTTGATTGCAGCAAGCGCTTTGGTTTTGGTGTTATTGGAACCGGATAAATCCGCTGAGCCGCCGATCAGTTCGGGAATCAGGGGATTAAGCACTTCCAGCACTTCCTGGGAGGATTTACGCGTTGCTTCATTCGGCGTTTTTACGAAAAGCTGCTTCTTGAATTCCTGGAATTTTTCCTGCCAGCCGTCCGGCAGTTCGCCCACCAGCATGCGCTCGAATTCAGCTGTACCGCTCTGTGCTTCACGCGCCGACCAGTCTTTATAAGCAGCCGCACCGCGCTCACCGGCAGCACGCCAGCGGCCAAGCACCGCTTCCGGAATTTCGAACGGCGCATGTTTCCAGCCGAGCTTTGCGCGCGTGCCTTCAATTTCATCTTTACCCAGCGGCGAACCATGGCTGGAAGCTTTACCCGCCTTAGAAGGCGCACCGTAACCGATTGTCGTCTTGCAGGCGATCAGCACGGGTTTGTCGGAGTTCTGAGCTTTCGCAATCGCCTGATGGATCTGCGCTTCATCATGCCCGTCGACAGCATCCGTGTTCCAGCCGCAGGCCTTGAAACGCATCAGCGTATCTTCAGAAACCGAAAGGCTTGTCGGTCCGTCAATCGAGATGCTGTTATCGTCGAACAGTACGATCAGCTTGTTCAGTTTCAAATGCCCCGCAAGCGAGATCGCTTCCTGTGAGATGCCTTCCATGAGGCAACCGTCACCGGCAATGACATAAACTTTATGATCAACGATTTTATCGCCGAAACGCGCGGCCATCATACGTTCTGCAAGCGCCATACCCACGGCATTCGCAAGCCCCTGGCCGAGCGGGCCGGTTGTGGTTTCAATGCCGCTCGCATGGCCGTATTCAGGGTGGCCTGCCGTCTTGGAACCAAGCTGGCGGAAGTTCTTGAGATCTTCCAGCGTCATGTCTTCATAACCGGTCAGATACAGAAGCGCATATTGCAGCATGGAACCATGGCCAGCCGACAGCACGAAGCGGTCGCGGTCGGGCCACTGCGGATGCTTCGGATCGAACTTCAGGAAATCGCGGAACAGGACCGTTGCTACGTCCGCCATGCCCATCGGCATACCGGGATGGCCGGAATTGGCCCTTTCTACCGCATCCATCGCCAACGCGCGAATCGCGTTCGCCATGTCCTGATGGGTTGCAGCGCCGCTGCCTGCGGGCCGTTCAATCGTGGAGTGTTCGTTCTGCATGTTGTGTTCCGTATTTTTACGCCAGCTTCTTTTTCAGCAACTCATTCACCATCTGCGGATTCGCCTTGCCGGCCGAGAGCTTCATTACCTGCCCTACGAAAAACGCAAACAGTTTATCCTTACCAGAGCGGTATTCGCTCACTTTATCCGGGTTGGCTGTCATCACATCGTCGATGATCTTTTCTATCGCCCCCGTATCGGTTACCTGCCGTAACCCTTCTTCCTCGACTATCTGCGCGGCGTTTTTGCCTGTTTCGAACATTTTGTCAAATACTACTTTGGCAATTTTACCGGATATTGTGTTATCTTCAATCAATGCGAGCAGTCCGCTCAACTTATCCGTGTCAATCGGGGACGCATCAATCTCGAGTCCGGCCTTGTTAAGCTTGCCGAACAATTCTGCCGTAATCCAGTTAGAAGCAAGCTTTGCGCTGTGTTTGGCCGCCACCGTTTCAAAGTAACTGGTTACTGCCTGATCGGCCACGAGCACGCTCGCATCGTAAGTGGAAAGACCCATATCATTGATATAGCGTGCTTTCTTGTCATCCGGCAGTTCCGGAAGGCTTGCTTTGATCTTATCCACGAATGCCTGGCTGAATTCCAGCGGCAGCAAATCAGGATCGGGGAAATAACGGTAATCATGCGCGTCTTCCTTGCTGCGCATCGTGCGAGTTTCGCCCGTGGAAGCATCGAAAAGACGAGTTTCCTGATCCACCACGCCACCATTTTCCAGGATTTCCACCTGACGCGAGGCTTCAAATTCAATCGCCTTCATCATGAAACGTACGGAATTGACGTTCTTGATTTCGCAGCGCGTGCCGAGCTGAGCGCCGGGCTTGCGCACGGAAACATTTACGTCGCAACGCATGCTGCCTTTTTCCATATCGCCATCGCACGTGCCGAGGTAGCGCAGGATAGAACGCAGCTTCTTCAAATAAAGCCCCGCCTCTTCCGGAGAACGCAGATCCGGCTCGGAAACGATTTCCATCAGCGCAATGCCTGCGCGGTTCAGATCGATGAGGCTGTATTTATTGCTATTCTCATGCAGCGACTTGCCCGCATCCTGCTCAAGGTGAAGACGCGTAATGCCGATCTCGCGCGTGCTGCCATCCGGCAGGTCGATGATCATTACCCCCTTGCCGACAATCGGCTCCAGGAATTGCGAGATCTGGTACCCCTGTGGAAGATCGGGGTAAAAATAATTCTTGCGATCGAACACGGAACGCAGGTTAATCTGCGCCTTGAGGCCAAGCCCTGTGCGCACCGCCTGCTCAACGCAATATTCATTGATCACCGGCAGCATGCCCGGCATTCCGGCATCGACCAGCGAAACATTTTCATTCGGCTCTGCACCGAAATCGTTCGGCGCGCCGGAAAACAGCTTGGATTTGGATTTCACCTGCGCATGCACTTCCAACCCCAGGATCACTTCCCATTCACCCGTATTGCCCTTGATACGATAATCGCTCATGCTGCCACTCCTTCAGGAACCGCCGTAAACTGCGCCGCTTCCTCCATCACGCCCGCTACGCGGAACACTGTTTCTTCATCAAACGCTTTACCGATGATCTGCAGACCAAGCGGCAAGCCGTTACCGGAAAGCCCCGCCGGAAGCGCAATCGCCGGAAGGCCCGCAAGGCTCGTAGGCACGGTAAACACGTCGTTCAGATACATCGCAATCGGATCGTCGCTATTCTCGCCGATAGCAAATGCCGCGCTCGGTGCGGTCGGCGTGAGAATCGCATCAACTTTCGTAAACGCATCCTTGAAATCCTGCGCGATCAGGTAGCGCACGCGCTGGGCTTTCTTATAATACGCATCATAGTAACCTGCTGAAAGCACATAGGTCCCGATCATAATGCGGCGCTTGACTTCCGCACCAAACCCGGCCGCACGCGTCTTGCAGTAAAGATCGTTGAGCGCTCCGCTCTCCGGCTGCACACGCAGGCCGTAACGAATGCCGTCATAACGCGCGAGATTCGAGGAAGCTTCCGCCGGGGCGATGATATAATAGGTCGCGAGCGCATATTTTGTATGCGGCAGGCTGATATCCACTACTTCCGCGCCCGCTGCCTTAAGCCATGCGATGCCTTTGTCCCACAGCGCCGCGATTTCCGCGTTCATGCCGTCGGGACGATATTCTTTCGGAATACCGATCTTCAGGCCTTTCACATTACCGGTCAGTGCTTTCTCAAAATCCGGCACGGCCTGCTGCGAAGAGGTGGAATCTTTCGGATCATGCCCGGAAATCACGGTCTGCGCAATGGCAGCGTCACGCACATTGCGCGCAAACATACCTGCCTGGTCGAGCGAGCTGGCAAACGCCACCGTTCCCCAGCGTGAGCAGCGCCCATAGGTTGGCTTAATCCCCACAATACCGCAGAACGCCGCAGGCTGGCGGATGGAACCGCCCGTATCCGTACCCGTAGCAGCAAGGCAAAGACGCGCGGAAACCGCCGCCGCCGAGCCACCGGAAGAACCGCCCGGCACAAGCTGTTTATCAGTGCCCTTGGCTTTCCAGGGATTGATCACATTGCCGAAATAGCTGGTCGTGTTGGAAGACCCCATCGCGAATTCGTCAAGATTCGTCTTACCGAGCATCACCGCCCCGGCATCCCATAATTTCTGGGTTACGGTAGATTCGTAAGGCGGTGTAAACCCGTCGAGAATTTTTGAAGCCGCCGTCGTGTTTACATCTTTCACACAGAAAAGATCCTTGATCGCCAGCGGAATGCCTTCCAACGCTCCCGCCTTGCCTTCAGCGATACGCGCATCCGCTGCTTTCGCAGCATCCACAGCCTTTTCAAAAGTAAGCGTAATAAACGCGTTCAGTGTCGGATTATGCTTTTCCACCTGACGGATATAAGCAGTCGTCAGTTCTTTTGCGGAGATTTTCTTCGCCTTCAGCGCATCACGCGCTTCAGCAAGAGTAAGGTTCGTTAATTCACTCATCGTTGATTACCTTCGGAACGAGGAAACAGCCATATTCGCTCGCAGGCGCATTGGCAATAATATCGGCGCGTTTATGGCCATCGGTGATTTCGTCCTTGCGCCAGGGCAATTTGGTATCGGATACACTGGCGAGCGGCGGCACATTGTCGGTGTTGACTTCGTTAAGCTGCTCGATCCAGTTCATGATGCCGGAGAGCTCCTTGGCAAAATGCGCCTTTTCCGCGTCGCTCACCTCGATATGCGCAAGCTTCGCGATCTTCGCGACCGTTTTGGTATCAATGGACATATTTTATAATTAATATTTGGGTTTGAGGGGTTGGAAGCCCATCTTTATAAAAACTATACAAAATAGTAAACCACTTTATATTACGGGCATTCGCCCCCTGAAACCGGACAACCACCTGCTATGCTGCTTTCCGCCCCCGCCGAACTGAACCAGACCAAAGGCCGCCTG
The DNA here is from genome assembly GCA_035765535.1 of Rickettsiales bacterium. Lineage (NCBI taxonomy): Bacteria > Pseudomonadati > Pseudomonadota > Alphaproteobacteria > Rickettsiales > Rickettsiales bacterium. The sequence goes on from DASTXE010000004.1 coordinate 32,830, forward strand.
CTCGGCCTCGATGTCGGCGAAAAGACCATCGGCATTGCGCTTAGCGATATCAGCCGCATGATCGCCACGCCTTATAAAACCATCTCACGCGGCAAATTCAGCAAGGACGCAGCAGAAATCACTACCATCGTGAAAGAACAGGGCGTAAGCGCGTTTGTCATTGGCTACCCTATTAATATGGACGGCTCTGAAGGCCCGCGCTGTCAGTCTATCCGCCAGTTTGCCCGCAATCTGGCCGAGAAAACCTCGCTGCCCATGCTGCTTTCCGACGAACGCATGAGCACGATGGCCGTCACGCGCACCATGCTGGATGCGGATCTTTCCCGCGCCCGTCGTGCGGAACTGGTTGACAAAATGGCCGCAAGCTACATTCTACAAAATGTTTTGGATATTTTAAGCAATCTATAGCATCACCTTATGACGATCTTACTCGCAATCAGCTTCTCCCTCCTTCCTTACCTGATCGGTTCAATCCCCTTCGGCCTCCTCCTGACCCGCATGGCCGGTCATGGAGATATCCGCAAGATTGGCTCCGGCAATATCGGCGCGACGAACGTCATGCGCACAGGCAACAAGAAACTCGCCGCAGCCACTTTACTGCTGGACGGGCTGAAAGGTTTTTTCGCTGTCGCTATCGCACTGCATGCCGTTACGCATTTTGCGCAAGGTGAACGCGCCTCAGCGCTTATTTTCTTGGCCAGCATCTGCGCCCTGATGGGCCATATTTTCCCGGTCTGGCTGCAGTTCAAGGGCGGCAAGGGCGTTGCTACCGCCATCGGCATCGCTTTCGCGCTCTCTCCGAAACTCGCGCTCGCCATTATGGCGCTCTGGCTTGGCATCTTTCTGCAATGGCGCATATCATCGCTCTCAGCGTTGTCGGCTTTCCTGATCGCGACACTCTGCTCCTTCCTTCTGGCGCCAGGCATTGCCCAGCTGATGGCCGTCATCACGCTGATCATCTTCATCACACACCGGCAGAATATCGGTCGTTTGATGCGCGGTGAAGAATATGTGTGGAGCAAAAAGAAATGACTTCCGCGCAATCCTGGAAAAACATGCGTAAATTCCTGCAGAAGGAATCGCTTGTGGATGTGCTGCGCCTGATCCGCAGCGAAAATGTCGGCCCTGTCACCTTTTTCAATCTCGTGAACCAGTTCGGCTCGGCAAAAGCCGCTCTTGAAGCCATTCCCGATCTTGCCTCGCGCGGCGGCAAGCGCACACCAGCCTTGTACTACACAAAGCAAGATGCAGAGCGCGAAATTGATCAGGTGGAAAAGCTCGGCGGCAGAATGCTGTGCTTCGGCGATGAAGATTATCCCGAACTTCTTCTCACTACTTACGATCCGCCGCCCGTGCTCACCATGCTCGGCTCACCACACTTATGGAAAAGCAAACGCACTCTGGCCATCGTCGGCTCACGCAACGCCTCCGCCACGGGGTATCAGTTCGCAAAGAAACTGGGAAGCGACGCAGGCAGCCGCAGTCTCACCGTGGTTTCCGGCTTAGCCCGCGGCATCGACACCGCCGCACACACAGGCTCGCTCGCAAGCGGTACGGTCGCCGTGATGGCCAGTGGCATCAACCATATCTACCCGCCGGAAAACAAACCGCTTTACGAACAGATGGCAAAGCAAGGCGCTATCATTACCGAACAGCCTTTCGGCATGGCGCCACATGCGCGCAGTTTCCCGGGTCGCAACCGCATTATTTCGGGCATGTCGCTCGGCACCGTCATCGTGGAAGCGTCGCTGAAATCCGGCTCGCTCATCACAGCCCGCTTTGCGCTCGAACAGGGGCGTGATGTCTTCGCCGTTCCCGGTTCTCCGCTCGACCCGCGCTGCAAAGGCACAAACGGCCTGATCAAACAAGGCGCAATGGTCTGCGAATCGATTGACGATGTCATGCAGGGCCTTTCCGCCATGCCGGACATGCTGCGTGAGCAAGGGGCGCCGGACTTCGCAAGCGAACAGCAAGGCAACCGCCCGGACGATGCCGAACTCGCCGAAGCCCGCAAACTCGTCAGTGCGAAACTCGGCTACGCACCTGTCTGCGTCGATGAAATCCTCATACAGTGCCAGATTAAACCGAACATGCTGTCACTCATCCTGCTGGAACTGGAACTCGCTGGTAAGCTGCAGCGCCACTCCGGCCACAAAGTTTCGTTAGTACCGGACATCGCCGCGCAAGCCGCACTGGAAATCGCATGACCGCACCGCTTCAGATTCTCGCTATCGATACCTCGCTCGGAACCTGCTCCGTAGCATTATGGCAAGGCGATAAAGTCACACATAGCCAGCAGGAGGAAAAAACCGGAACGCAGTCACGTCGCTTGATTCCGATGATTGAAGAACTGCTGAAAGCAGGAAACACATTCTATCAGGAACTCGACGCCCTCGCCTGCACCATCGGCCCGGGCGGCTTCACCGGCATCCGCGTAGGCCTCACTACCGCACGCGCATTGCGCCTCGCCACCGGAAAACCGCTCATCGGTCTTACCACGCTGGAAGTCATGGCCCATGCTAGCGACATGCAGGGCGACATGCTTTCCATTATCGACGCCTATCGCGGCCAGTTCTACGTCCAGCGTTTCCGCCGCACGGACAGCCTGCGCCCACTCTCGGACGCTCTGCTGGTAGAGGAAAAAATGATCTCCGCCCTCGCACACGGCGCCAAGAAAATAACCACTCCGCCGGATGCCGCTGGTCTTGCCTCCCTCGCCACGGCTAAATGGCTCGCGGGCGAACGCACCTTCCCCGACGCCCCGCTCTACATCCGCGAACCGGATGCAAAACTGCCTGCGGCTAAATAAATACGGGAATATCCCCTTAGCAAATATTCCAAATGCTGTTAAGATGTTCCAGGGCGGCACGCAAGACTACCAACGTCCGGATGGTTATATCGCAGCACAATTTGGTGATCGCGCCATGCAATATCGCGCCACTACAAACTATAATTACGGCGTTATTGCAGCTGTCATGGGATATAATAAGGAAGAAACCTTGAGAACAGCCGGACTCCACAATCGCATTGTCGGAAACACGAACCAGACTAATATGACTACCTACGGTATCCAGCAAGAATCCGTTGACAATATCACGCATGGATATGATGACTATATGAATGGCAAGTGGAAATAGGCTTTTGATATGAACATTCGCAAAGTCATATACCGTACTGGGATATGCCTGCTTCTTTCCACTATTCCTGCTTATTTCATTCTTCCCCAATACATCCCGCAAGTGCAGGTACTGAGCCATAGTGCTTCACCGAATGGAGAATGGGAGGCCGTTGTACAAAACGAAGATTACGGCATTACTATTTTTGATCCGCAGTATAATGCCGTCATATTGAAACCATTGCATGGTATAATGCGTTTTCTCCAAACGCAGAAAGTACTGATGATACCAGTTGCTGGCGACACCACCACACCGCACGTGCAATGGAATGGCAACAACGAACTCAACATCACTCTAGATAAATTTGACATCACCTATGTAGACACCGCAACCGCAAGCACATATGCTAAAAAACCGCTCGGTATATGCTTGCAAACCATAAGCCGCTCTCCGTCGCCCGACAAACGCCACATGGCCGTTCTCGAAGACTGGAACCACAAGGATTCAGCATATTACAATCTCAGGCTTATATCGCAGGATGTGGCACATCAAAAACAGGAGATTACCCTCCATGAGGGCACACACAGCCCGAATGCCACGCATCCGCAAATAGCGTGGCAGGACAATAATAATCTTGTACTCAAGCGGGAACAGAAAGACTATCTCAACAAGCTGGTGGATAATTATAAGGGAATTAAAATATCCCTGCACTGGAATGAGAACTAAATTCTCTACATCCCACCCGCGAGCGAAATTACCTGCCCTGTAAACGAAGGCGCACCCAGAATATACCGCACCGTATCGCATACTTCCTGCGGGCTGCTGGTGCGGGCGAGCGGGATGATCTTGCGCAGTTTCGCATAGGTATCGGGTTTGTCCTGCTTGCCCTCCAGCGTCGGCCCGAGCGCAATCGCGTTGATGCGGATGCGCGGCGCAAGTTCACGCGAGAGCATACGCGTTGCTTCGGCAAGTCCCGATTTGCTGAGCGCATAGGAAAGAAACCCGGAAGAAACGCTCCAGCCCACGAGTCCGTCCGTGAGGTTGATCACATTGCCGCTGCTGCCGGAATACTGGGCTGCAAAGTCGCGTGTCAACTGGAGCGGCGCGAACAGATTCACATCCATATGGAGCTTCCAGCTTTCGGGGGTTAGCCCAGTGAGGTTATCCTTCTCGAACACGGAAGCGTTATTGATCAGGCAATCAACAGAAGCACCTTGCTTTGCAAGCGCCGGAAATATATTGGCTACCTGCTCGGGGTTACATAAATCCGCCTGCACGGTGAAAGCCGTACGCCCCTTATCGCGTATAAGCTTTGCCAGTTCCTCGGCCTGCGTCTTCGATTTGTGATAATGGATCGCCACGTTCCAACCATCCGAAGCGAGCGCCAGCGCTATTTCCCGGCCCACGCGCACTGCCGCGCCCGTAATCAGCACTGTCTGCTGAGCCCTTTCCTCCTTCACCTGAAACCTCACTCCATATTGAATTTCACATTTCCCTCTATATCTGATAACCTCACGCAAAACAAATTCATTCGCCATGCCGCCGGAAACCGAACATTTGCCCATAGTCATCATACTGCTGGCCGCTGCCGTGCTGGCGGTCTCGCTGTTTCGCAAGCTGCGCATCAGCCCGGTGCTGGGCTATCTGGCGGCAGGCTGCATCATCGGCCCCGGTGGCATCCGCATCATTCCCGACATCGAAGGCACGAGTGCGATTGCGGAACTCGGCGTCGTGTTCCTGCTGTTCATGATCGGGTTGGAACTCTCATGGGAACGCCTCAAAACTATCAGCAAGCAGGCCTTCCTGCTCGGGGCATTGCAGATCGTTGTCACGACTTCCGTAATCGCCCTGGCGCTGAACCTCTGGGGATTGAAAACAGAAACCGCGATCATCATCGGCAGCGGGCTTGCCATGTCTTCCACTGCTATGGTCATGCAGCTGCTGACCGAATATAACCGCAAGGCCTCACAGCTTGGGCGCGTCGCGCTGGCCGTGCTGCTGGTGCAGGATCTGGCCGTCGTTCCCCTGCTCGTACTCGTGCCGGCACTCGCACAGGGCCATAGTTCGGTTACACTGGAACTGCTGATCGTTGCTGCAAAAGCCGCCGTGGCGCTTGCAGCGATTTTTGTGCTTGGCCGCATTCTGCTGCGCCCGCTTTACCGTCTCATCGCTTCGCTGGACCATGGTGAAATCTTCACCGCACTCACCTTGCTGGTCGTACTGGGCACAGGCTGGCTGACCTACCGCGCCGGGCTTTCGCTTGCGCTCGGCGCATTCATCGCCGGGCTGCTGATGGCCGAAACCGAATACCGTCATCAGGTAGAAGCCGACGTAATGCCCTATAAAGGATTATTACTCGGGTTGTTCTTCATGTCGGTCGGTATGTCGGCCGATCTGGAAATTATCTGGAAGCATCTGCCTTTCATCCTGGGAGCTGCAATTGCGCTCATCGCTGTTAAAGCCTTGTTGATTATGGGCGCAAGCCGTCTGCTCGGCTTCGGCACAGCCACCTCCATTCAGGCAGGCTGCCTGCTTGCACAGGGCGGCGAATTCAGCTTCATCCTGTTCAGGATCGCCGCAGAAACCAAATTCATGACAAGCGCCACGGCTGAAATCCTCACGCTGATTGTCATCACTTCAATGGCGCTAACGCCGCTCTCAGCATGGATCGGCAAACTCCTTTCCAGCAAGGCGGAACGCCAGCGCAAACGCAAGGCGGAAGATGCCACATCCGAAATGGCTGATATACGCGACCACGTTGTCATTCTCGGGTTCGGGCGTGTCGGTCAGACAATTGCGAAACTGCTCTCAGCCGAAAACATCAACTACATCGCGATCGACATGCAGATCAGTACCGTCGCCAAAGCCAAGAAGATCGGCCTGCCCGTTTATTACGGCGACGGCTCACGCCGCGAAGTGCTGCAGGCCATCGGCGCAGAACGCGCAAGCGCCGCCATTGTAACTTATAAATCTGCTGCCTTCGCGGAGAAAGCTGTGCATGGCATCCGCAGCGTCAATGCAAGACTTCCGATCATCGCACGCGCAGTCGATGTTAATGCGATCGTCTCTCTGGAAGCCGCGGGCGCAAACGTGGCAATTTCCGAAATGTTTGAAACCAGCCTGCAGTTGGGCGGCGCACTGCTCAAATCCATCGGTATTTCCGAACAGGAAATTTCGCGCATCGTAACCATCTTCCGTGACCGCGACTATGCGCTGGCACAGGGAGCGATCGACGTGAACGTTGCAAATACCCAGACACCGTATAATAAGATGCTGGCGTTTCAGAACGCGGTCATCAGCGGCGCGCCGGTAAAAGAAGAATGAGGAAAGGATAACAAACAAACTATGACGAATATAGCTTACGTGAATGGCCGCTACGTGCCGCTGCAGGAAGCGCAAGTCTCCATAGAAGATCGCGGATACCAGTTCGCCGACGGCGTTTACGAAGTAATCGCATTTTACAATCGCCGCCTGCTGGATGAGAAACTCCATATGCAGCGCCTCACCCGCTCGCTGAAAGAATTGCGCATTGCCGCCCCCATGAGCGATGCCGCGTTCCGCCTCGTCATACGCGAATTGATTGAACGCAATAACCGCGAACACGGTACGCTGTATGTGCAGATTACGCGCGGTACAGCACGGCGCGATCACACATTCCCGAAGCATGCCCGCCCGAATCTCGTCATGGCAGTAACCGGTCCCAAAATGCCGAAAGCCAAAGATGTGGATAAAGGCATCAGCGTCATTACGCTGCCGGATATACGCTGGGAACGGCGCGACATTAAATCCATCTCGCTGCTGCCCAATATCCTGGCCAAGCAAAGCGCCATGGAAGCAGGCGCAAAAGAAGCGTGGCTTTATGACGGCAAAGGTGTCATCAACGAAGGCTCTTCTTCCAACAATGCCATCGTGACCGCTAAAGGCGAGATCATGACCAGCCCGACGAGCAATCTGATCCTCGGTGGCATCACGCGCGCAGTGCTGCTCGACATTGCTCGCAAGAACGGTTTCAAGGTTGTGGAAAAATCCTTCAGCGTCAAACAGGCGAAGGAAGCCAAAGAAGCTTTCATGCTGAGCACCACTTCCAACGTTCTGCCTGTCACCAGCATTGACGGAGTCAAAGTCGGCAACGGCAAGCCGGGCGCAACGACGCTTAAATTGCTGGCGCTCTATCACGAACATATTTACCGCGAAACAGGATACCAATGGCAATAACGACGATGAACAACCTCCCCATTCCCCGCGCTATCATCTTCGATTGGGACAACACACTTGTCGATACCTGGCCGACCATACAGGAAGCGCTGAACAAGACTTTCGCGCATATGGGCTATGAGCCCTGGGATATGGAAACCGTAAAACAGCGCGTGGCGCGTTCCATGCGCGATTCGTTCCCGGATATTTTCGGCGAAAACTGGCAGGACGCAGCGACTTATTACCAGAACAGCTTCCGCGCCATCCATCTGGAACGGCTGACGGCACTACCCGGCGCTGCCGATATACTGGCGTATTTAAGCGGCAAACCGGTCTACCTCGCGATCGCCAGCAACAAGAAAGGACCGAACCTGCGGATCGAAACGGCACATATCGGCTGGGACAAGTATTTCGGCAATATTGTCGGCGCGGATGACACACCGAAAGACAAACCCGCACCGGAACCTGTGCATGCGGCGCTCAAAGACAGCGGCATCGTCCCGGGACGGGACGTGTGGTTCATAGGCGACAGCCCTATTGACATGGAGTGCGCCCACAGGAGCGGCTGTACGCCAGTATTTTATGGCGAACTGCCCCAAAAACCGCTAGCCTATCCATTCAGCAAACATGTCGAAAACCATGCCCAGTTGCAGGAGTTACTGGACAGTCTATTGAAATAAGATAAAATATTAAGATATTTTTAACAGTTTTATGGTCTAATAACCGGAATAACCAACTGATAAGAGGGTTCACGTGAAGGAAGTATATCTGGAAACCATCTTGCTCATCGAGCGTCTTCACCGTCGTTTTCTCGACGTGATCAAGACCGAGCTTGATCGGCTGAAGATTGAGGAAATCAACAACGTTCAGACGCTGATCCTCTACAACATCAATAACGAGCAGATCACCATCGGTGAATTGACCAACCGCGGCTATTACCTGGGTTCAAACGTCTCCTATAACGTGAAGGATCTCGTGGAAAAAGGTTTCCTGATCAAGGAACGTTCTCCGCATGACAAACGCTCCACCCGCGTGAAGCTGTCTGAGAAGGGTCTTGCGCTGTGCGAAAAGATCGACGAGCTTTATAAACGCCACCTCGAAGCGCTCAAAACCGGAACGCCGAATCTCGCTTCCCTGCCGGAAATCAACACCGGCCTGCATCAGCTGGAGCAATTCTGGACCAGCTACATCAATAATGTCTTCCGGGGAATGTAATTCAGGAAAGTAAAAGCCACACGGAGGGCGGGCCATGCCGATTGCCTTAAGGGATAACGATGCAGACCATGAAATCCGCTCCATTATTACTGAACTCAATGACTACACCAGAACCAGCGCTACTGCCCATGGCTTACTAAAGCCAAATGACGACTGGTTCTTTAATCTGCAGCCGGCGGATACGGCTTCAGGCTTCATGCAAACAGCAACAGAAATGGCGCAGCATACAAACGATCCCGACTCATGCCTGAGGGTAGCGGAGTATATGGGCGCAAACAGAATCGTGCTGAATGCGCTGGGTTATTTCTACCGCGCAAGCGTAACACCGTCTCCCCAAGAGCGCTTTGAAACATTTATCCGGGAAGGATTAAGAAATCCGGACACGCGCGACAGCTTTCTCGATACGCTCGAAGCTGCAAGAGATAAGATGATTATCAGCATCGTACAGACGATGCACCCTACCATTTATCATACCAAATTCGCACGCGAGCGGGAAACCGCGCTGACAGCGACGCTTGAGCAGATATCGGAAACGATTTCCAGCGGGGGCGATACGCTTCCTCTTATAGCGCAGGCGAAATCCCATATTGACGCCCTGACAACAGGCATGGTGGCTGGCGAACAGATCACGCCGGATAAACCGGTTACGGTAGCGGAAGAAAATACGCTGGACCGTGAGAATCACGAAAAAATGAGAACGACATTTGAGAACGTGATTCAGGATTTCAACACCGCCGTACAAACAGTTGCTGCAACATCGGAAAGGCGACTGACAGAAGACCAGGCAGAACGGCTTCGAAATGTAAAGATCGATCCGAAACAGTTAGAGTACCGTACCTGGGCTTATGCAGCGGACGCCGATGGCCGTGACAAAGCCACTTCCATCGAGCTCTACCGCGGCATTTACCGCCAGGTAAAAGAAGGTGATACAGAGTATAAAAGCCGCAAGCGCGATCCGCGCGAAAACGCAAAAGATCATATGAATGCCGTTAGCTGCTTGTTGCAGGTGGCTGGGCAGGATAATCCGGCAATGGAGGGTTACCTTGGGGAGTTCGGCCTTTCCGATACGCGTATATTGCAGGAGCTGGATAAGCAAAAGCAGCAGGAACTGCTTAGAGAGTTAGTGGCCACTGACAACCACTTCAGCTCCGACTTCCATGACGACATGGAAACGATTAAGGCAGGCACCATCGCTTTCAATCGTATGTTTGCAGAAAAATACCCGCAATTTTTGGAGGAAAATGGATTATCTCCTTATACGGATCTCGAAGCACTGAAGACAATGAAGATCAAAAATCCTTCTCCGTCCGAACCGCGCTTCATGCTGCAGAAGCTCTGCAATTTTATCGCTGATCAGGAAGTCACCGTAACCGAAGGGGAAGAACCGGCCAGATTCAGAATATCGCCCCACTCGCTTACCTATGAACGGGATCGTTATCATCGTCATAGCCAGTTCTTCAGCAATAAGCTCATCAAAGACGGTAGTAATATACGGGATCTCACGGACTCGGAGCGGCGCAAATTGCTCGACGTTATCAAGCGCCTGCAGGTACTGGACCATGCGATTGATCAGTTCGGCAACAAAGTAGCCGATCGTTATCAGATAGCTAATTTCGCTGGAGCAGAAGACTTTTACTCCACGCTCCTGCTGTTCAAACAGACGGGCATCATTGCCGTGGAAAACGGACAGGTTACCTCTCCCAAGCTTTCCATCCAGCCGCTGCTTGAAACGGCAGAAGATCAGGCAATGGCTCCCGCCATGTTCGAGAAACTGCTCGAAGATCCGCTGGTCGTCAGTTACTACCGGGCTCTGGGTAACAAAGCCGATATCATGTTCGGTTACAGTGACGGCGCAAAGAGTGCGGGCAATTTTGCTTCCGAATGGAGCATCCGTCAGAATGCCCGCAAGCTCTACGACATTTTTGCTGCGCATGGTATAGAGCTGCAGGTATTTCATGGACGCGGGCGCGGAGATAGCCGCGGCGGTCAGTTCGATCTGGGGCAGGATCAGCGCATGATGGACCCGGCGCTGGCCAGAGGCATGCGGTATGACGAAACCCAGCAAAGCGATCTGCCCCTGGCTGGTGCAACATCACAAAGATTTGAACAGGATATGTGCGCAAGTACCCTGACCGGCATTACCACAGCCGGGTGGGAAGCGCGCAGGTCAGGTGACAATCCCCCCTATCGCCAAGACGATCGGATTATAGACGAACTCGCAGCCACCTCCGAACAGACATACAAGACATTGATATATAACTCGGAGGAAACACGTAAACTCCTTGGCGTCATTCATGATAATCCCTACAAATCCTCACGCGCCGCTGCACGGAACACTCAACCGGACAGCCTCGATAAGATCCGTGCCATTACGGTGGAATACGGCTTTAATATGGTGGATGCACCATTGCATTATATAGGTACAAAGGCAGCGCTGGAAAAATATATCAATGACCACCCGGATGGCATCGAAACGCTCAAGGAACTGTACCATACACACCCGTTTTTCCAAGGAATGATGGACAAGACAGCCCAAGGGCTTATTGACTACAACCCACAGGTATTTCATGCTTATGCGGAAGCGATCGGCATTACCCAATGGGCAGATAAATGTATTGCGGAGCTTGACGGAATGCGCGACCTGGTTCAGCAGGTACGGGAGCAAACGCAGGTACAAAAGCTCGCACAGGGACCAAGAGCGAATCCGCGGCAGAACTCTTCCGATACGATAACTTCGCAGGCAGCCCTTCTGGAACAGACTCCGCTACGGGAAGAAGAAAAGAAGTTCGACAAAATGGTGCACGCACTTCCCATTGCCTATACAATAAAAAACGGCCATATACAGCCTATTACAGAAGAGCATAATCCATTTAGATCGAACGACCCCAAAACGGCTAAGACCATGCTTCTTGCCACCTTCGGGGCCGCATGCCGCCTGCCGGCAAAGATGCTCCAGACACCGGCACAGACAAGGGCAAGAGTTGACGGCATGTCTGTGGTGGGGTAATGGTACGCAAACCGTTACCTGTGATACATAGCTCATGAACAAATCCGCTATAGCGTTAATTGTCGCCGCCGGGGAAAGCAGACGCGCCGGGGGCACCCTTCCCAAACAATACCAGATGCTGGAAGGCAAAAGCCTGCTGCGCAGAAGCGCGGAAGCATTCCTGCGCCACCCGGGCATCTCCGGCGTGCGGGTTGTCATCAATCCTGCCCATCTGGCCTATTATCAGGCCCATACGGCAGGCCTCGATCTGCTGCCTCCGATTAATGGCGGGGCCACGCGTCAGCAATCGGTTGCGCTGGGACTAGCAAGCCTTGCGGATAATCCGCCCGAATATGTGTTGGTGCACGACGCCGCGCGACCGAACGTCTCCGGTGCAGTCATTACGCGAATACTGAGCGCCCTGGCGGAAACGCCTGCGGCCATCCCTGCCCTGCCGGTCTTCGATACGCTTAAACATGTCGAGGAAAACCGTATTATCGGCACGGTTGAACGCCAGAAACTGTTCCGCGCGCAAACACCGCAGGGTTTTCACTACAAAGAGATATACGCCGCGCACCGCGAATGCGAAGGCTACGAATGCACGGATGACGCTGCCGTGGCGGAACATGCGGGAGTGGAAGTGAAGATCGTGCCCGGTTCGGAGCATAACTATAAGGTGACGACGAAGGAAGATCTGGAAGACGCGCGCATCCTGCTCGCAGCAGCGTCGGAAACCCGTATTGGCACTGGGTTTGACGCACATCGTCTCACCGCAGACGAGAGCAAGAAATACGTCACGTTGTGCGGCATTCAGATTGCATCCGAACTGGCGCTGGCAGGTCACTCCGATGCAGATGTCGGCTTGCATGCGCTGGTGGACGCCATTCTGGGCAGCATTGGCGCAGGCGATATCGGTCAGCATTTTCCGCCCTCCGACCCGAAATGGAAAGGTGCGGATTCATCGCAATTCGTCACCCATGCTTGCAGCCTGCTAAAACAGAAACACGGCCGCATCATCAACGCAGATATCACCCTGATCTGCGAACGCCCGCATATTTCGCCTCATCGCGCTGCTATGGTTACGCATGTCGCAAAACTGCTGGAAGTAGAAGAATCTAGAATCAGCATCAAAGCAACGACTACAGAGAAAATGGGATTCACCGGACGCGGCGAAGGCATTGCGGCACAGGCTGCAGTGAGTGTTAAACTGCCCACCGCACAGGACCGCGAATGAGCGGGCCGCTCCCTTTATCGCATCCCGCCAAGCTGCTTGGCACCTGGTTCGGTGCTGGACTTTCGCCCAAAGCTCCCGGCACATGTGGCTCTATCGCTGCTCTGCCCTTTGCCTGGCTCATTCAGGTTTATTTCGGTAATACTGGCTTGTTCGCAGCGGCCAGCAGCGCTTTCATGGTCGGCTGGTGGGTCTGTCATGTTTACCTGAAACATACGGACACGAAAGATCCGCAGGAAATGGTAATTGACGAAGTATCCGGCCAATGGCTACTGCTGTCTTTCATGCCGCATACCGTTATCGCATATGCGGTGGGACTGGCACTGTTTCGCTTTTTCGATGCACTAAAGCCATGGCCTATACGCGTAGCAGACCGCAAAATCGGCGGCGGCTTCGGCGTGATGTTCGATGACATACTCGCCGCTCTTTATCCACTAGCCATCTTTTTCATCATTCAACAAGCAGGCTACGGAGACCGCATCTTGCAGCTAATTGAAAGATAAAGATTTATTAATAAAGATATATTAATATTTTATTAATGCTCTCTTGTTATACTTTAGCCGAACGGTAAAGTTATGATGGAAACAGCATGGCTAACATTTCCGATACTCCTGATATTGCTCGCACAGTAGAAGCAGCCTATGATGCTTATATAAACCAATATTACGCTACTCAAAAAGGTATTCCCAGCATCCCGGGTTATCGTCAAACATTTGGGGATACACGCTACAGCATTGAATCTCCTTATCCACGACGCGAAGAAGGAAACTCTGCACCGGTCGCCAACTTAAGCATGCTTAGAAATGCTGTTATCGGAAGTATTTCCGGAGGCCAGCCAGTACCGGAAGGAGCTTTTTGGGATATGCTGAAGTCAAGCGAAGAAGCTGGTGAATTAAGCAGCACGCAGGCTTCCACTCTTGCTACAGCCTTTATGCAATGGAGCTATGACCATACCTCGGATACCCATGCTGCGCTGGTGAATCTGCTTACCGAAACGTTTCCCGACAGTCGGTATAACGCATCTGAGCGCTTACGAATAGAGATAGAAAGACTCCTGATACCCGGCGTACCGCAGGAAACTGCCCCATATAATAATACGATAGCAGTAAATATCGATGGCTCCTCACCAACTATCCAAGCCGTTGCATTAGAACATATCACTCCCAACACGAATGTAATTCTCCCCGTACCGTTTTATTTCGGTTATCCACTGGTCGCAGACTATCTCAATGCCCCCTTATTAACAATTGATACGCAAGACAGTCATTACAAACTCACCCCACAAGCATTGGAGGAAACGATTAAGGCTGGCAATGTAAAGCCGGGAGATTGGCTGATCTTTACCAATCCGGACAATCTCACCATGTCTCCCTATTCACAGGAAGAACTACAGGCACTTGCCGTCATCATGGCAAAATACGAGCTGAATATTCTGTCGGATGAGTTATATGCTAATGTAGGCACCGGCGAACATTGCTCACTGACAAGCATTCAGGCACACGACCCTAACGGCTACAAATTGGCCGACCATATCATTACAGTAAGCGGTAATTCAAAACAGATAGATAGCAATCATAAATTCGGGGTTGCCTGTGGCCCCCCTCATATGATGGGAAATATTCAGCGGCATTTAGACCAGTCACAGTTTATGATAGACGAACGCTCTGCCGATATACACGCCAATACCCTCGCTTTAATTACTCCCGAAGTACGCCGCAAAGAGCAGGAAGCCATTGCAGCATCCTATCGCGTTACAGCTCAAACCATTGAAGAAATCAATGCAGCTTTAGGGCAAGATGCACTCGTATTAAACGGCTCCTCTAACGGACACCTGGCCACCCTTTCACTCTCACCTAAACTCCTTGCCAGAAGCGGAATTACCAATAGCGCGGATCTACAGCAGTATATACTTGCAACAACAGGAATTTCCACGCACCCTTTAGATATGATGGGCATCGAAGCACCGATCGTACGCATCAACACAACTCAATTTGCTAGAAATCCTGAAGCTATAAAACAAAGGCTATCCAATATGGCAAGAGAGATAGAAAATGATGAAGGGCCGCCAATAGGAACGGTGCGAGCAGCATTTGCAAATCTTGTCCGCCAGCAAGGAAGGACATATTCATGACCGTTATTCACGCCTTATATAAAACAAAAACACTTGAAGCGTTTCTGCGCTTCAAGCACAAGGCATATATATCTGAGCATCCAGCATCTGCACAGGAACTGCTCAAAATCGCTGATCTGCTGCAAAGCGCACGTACGATCATTGAAGAAGATATTCGAAAAGCGCTTCTCGAACAGCAGAACTCATATGGAAAATCCGGCACATCCCCGGCAGGCACTGCCTACCTATCGCCTCTGGAAAAAGCAGAATCACTTGCAAATAGCTCCAGTTTACGTGCACTGGATATTCAGCTGGCCAATATACATGAGGAAATCCGGGAACTGCGAGAACAAATACAGCCATATAAACTGCGAAAACCCATCGAATTGCAAACCTTACTGAAAGACCGCATTGCCGTTGCCGCGTTTCTTGCAGCCCCCTTGGACGAGCGCTAGTCCATCGAATAAATTATTCATTCAGTGCTGTCTGTTTTTCTTCTGCAACGGGTTCTTTCTTAACTGCAGAAACCGGCGGTTGTTGTGTTTGCTTCGCAAGCTCTTCCTCGCAATGCAGATTCACGGCTACACCGCGTAAAAAAGCCCGGTGCAGCTTGCCCGCTTCATAAGCCTCCGCCACACGCTTGGCATGGGCATCCGCGCCGCTGACCCAGCGCAGCCAACTGCGGTAAGGAATAAGATCCACATGCGTGCGCACCTCGTCGGCCACTTTTTCCTGGATGAAAGAGGAACCGCTATCGATATATTTATCCTTATCCTTCCAGCTGATATTATGCGCATGGTCCCAGGCCTTCACCAGCGAGTCGTTAGCACCCTTGTCATTAAATACCCTCTCCGGCCCGAGCACACCGTTAAGCTGCACAATTCCATCCACTACAGTACTGCAGTTCAAAGGTGTGGGAAGGGCATAAGGATTGTTAGTCATCTGCTTGAGATGATCGGGAATGGACTGGCGCTTGAGATTGGCGTCTTCGAGCGGTGCCTGAACGGCCTGTACGGCTCCGCGCAAACTGCCTACGAATGTGTCTCCAATGACCCGGAAGAACGAACGCGACGGTTTCTGGGCAGTTTTTTCCGCAGGCGGGCTGCTACCTGAACAACAGGAAAGAAAAATCGCCGCTAACGGCACCATCAGGCATCTGAAATAAAGCCTGTTCCGGTTTTTCGCAGGCGAAAAACAAACAGACATGTATCATTAACTCATTTCTATATCGCATAGAATTATTACTACTTTCTATCAGGCAGTGACCCGATCCATGACCTATGCGATTCTGACTCATAATAGCACAAATCCAAGCTTCGCGCCAGCGTTATGTTGCACCGCAACATGAGCGACATCCTCTCATTATGAGACAACGAAAGATTATTAAAATAATTATTTTACAGCGCAAAAATTGTGCTGCATAATGTCGGTTCGCAGTCGCACGCAATCATTTGCCATAGGACAATACTTATGAAAAATCTGCGGATAAGCAAAAAAATAGCCCTTTTAATGGGAGTGCTCATCCTCATGAATGTGGGGCTGGTCATCAAACTCATTTACGCCATGGATGCCGTGAACGCCCAAAGCACGGACATTGTGACGAACTGGCTTCCCAGCATCCGTATTTTAGGACAGATTAACGCCGATACGCGCGAAGTTCGCATATTGCAACTGCGCCACGCAGGCACAACGGACAACGCAGCCATGCAGGCAACTGAAAATGAAATGGCGCAGAATACCTCAAAGCTGAGCCAGCATCTGGCCGACTACGAGAAAACCATAAACAGCAAGGAAGAACAGGAGCTTTATAACAGTTTCAAAGCGAAGTGGGCTGCCTATATGCAACAGCAGGATGCCTTCCTTGCTCTTTCCAGAAGCAACAAGAATGAAGAGGCGCACGCATTACTTATGGGCACAATGCGAAAAGATTTCCGGGATGCCTTAGATTCATTGGAGAAGGATATCGAACTGAATAATAAGGGAGCAAGCGAAGCAAGCGCACAAGGGGATCGCATATTCGATAAGGAAAAACTGGACTCCGAAATTATCTCTGTTATTGCCCTGGCCATTGCAGCTCTCATTACCTATGCCTTAACCAGCAACATCGCGACCCCCATCGTGAGTCTGCAAAAATACATGCAATTGCTGCAGCAGGGTGACTATGACAAGGAAGTCCCCTTAAGTGACCGCAGGGATGAAGTCGGCGCTATGGCCACTTCCATAGAAGATTTCCGCAAAAGCCTGATTGCGAACCGTGAAATGACGCGGCAGCAGCAGGAGGAAGCAAAACGCAAACTTGAGCGCCAGGCGCGCGTGGAAACTCTAGTCAAAGAATTCGACACGAATGCCTCCAATGCCGTAGCCACCGTAGCTTCGGCTGCTACGGAATTATCGCAGGTGGCAACGGACATGGCCGCTATGGCTTCGCAGACCAACACTCAGGCCAAAAACGTCGCTACCGCTTCCAATCAGACTTCGGGTACAGTCCAGTCTGTGGCAACAGCCACGGAAGAGCTCTCCGCCTCTGTGAAGGATATTTCCAAACAGGTAGCCTTTTCGGCCACCATGATACGTGATGCCACTTCAGAAGCGCAGAATGCAAATATCATCTCGAAAGAGCTGGTGGATGCCGCACACTCCATCAGCGCCGTAACGGAGATGATCGAAAATATCGCCGGACAGATCAATCTGCTTGCATTGAATGCCACCATTGAGTCCGCACGCGCCGGCGAAGCCGGAAAGGGATTCGCTGTCGTCGCAAGCGAAGTAAAGAACCTCGCCACACAGACAGGCAAGGCAACGGAAGATATTCACAGCAAGCTTGGCAATATGCGGCAGATGACCGAAAATGTCGCGAGCGCACTGCTCAAGCTGACCGGCTCCATTGAGAAAGTGAACGATGTCTCCGGCAATATCGCGGCGGCGGTAGAAGAACAAACTGCCGTAACCCATGAGATAGCCACTAATATGAATACCACTGCAGCGGCCGTGGAACAGATCAATAACAATATCGGTGGCATCCGGCAATCCGCGGAAACCAATTCCGCTACTACACAGCAAATCCTCTCTGCTTCCGGATTGCTTTCCAAACAGGCGGAGAATCTTAGCACACAGGTCCGCCTGTTCCTCGATGGCATCAAAGCGGCCTGAAGACCGCCAGCTAAACGTCAATACGTTGCATAGCTGCCATATTTCAACCGGCATACTTTCTGCAGTATCTCCCGCATTTGCGCCCTATCGCACGGTTTCTTGATGTAAGACATCACATATAGCGGGTAACAGCTTCGGATATATTCAAACTGACGGTGTGCCGTGAGAATGACGATTGGAATGGAGCGCAAGGAAGCCGCGCTTTTCGCAAGCTCTTCCAATATCTCAAATCCATCCATTCCCGGCAGCTCCAGGTCAAGCAATATGAGATCCGGAAGTTCTGCCGGGCGGCAGACACGATTGACGCAAAGCCGTGACAGAGCTTCATCGCCGCGCGTCACTTTGGTCAGCAGAAACGGAATATCGGTGGAATCGAGCGCTATGCGAGTCAGCAATGCATCCGAACGTACATCTTCGACCAGAAAAATATTCAGGATATCTTCCTGCGGCAGAGTATGGAAATGGGTATAAGCGGTCGTATTGGTTTCAGGCGTGGCGGTATGAGATTCCTGTAGCATAAAGCCTCCCTCTAAGCGTTTTCCAACGCCTGTTGAATACGTAACCTGAACGATAACGGACTTTCCTTGTCTTTGATAAGGAACTGGCGCGCACCGCACATAATTGCCTCTTCCTTCGCTTTCATGCTCTGCGTCCCCGTATGGACAATGACAGGCACAGACCGGGCATATGCGCTGAGCGCGGCCACGCTTGCACTGCCTTCGATATCAGGCAGGCTCAGGTCCAGTATGATAAGATCGAAAGCTTTTTCCTTGATTTGCTCGAGTGCATCGGCCATACGCGGCACATCGATAACCTCAA
The DNA here is from genome assembly GCA_035765535.1 of Rickettsiales bacterium. Classification (NCBI taxonomy): domain Bacteria; kingdom Pseudomonadati; phylum Pseudomonadota; class Alphaproteobacteria; order Rickettsiales; species Rickettsiales bacterium. The sequence continues at coordinate 51,651 of DASTXE010000004.1, forward strand.
TCGGTTCGCCAAATAAAGCATTACGGAGATTTCTCTTAATGAGCAGAACATCGCTCTTACTGTCTTCAACGAGCAGTATACGCTTAAGCGGAATGCCTGTCATACAATCTCCTTTCAGCCGGATAGGCTCTGATTAGGACATTCTAAAGGCAATCTTGCTTAACATTCGTTAACGAGGATACGTTTGATTGTTATTTAAGTAGTTTTGACGCCTATCATGTCGCTTTCTTAATACGTGCTCTGGCTTCTCCCGAATAAACCCGCCATGCGCTTCCGGCCTCTGCCTTGGCTTCATACATGGCGCTGTCTGCCTGGGCTATAAGCGAGCGGCCTTTCTGAAGATGCGTTTTATCGCATACCGCAATGCCGATGCTGATTCCGATATCGACTGCGCTTCCTGAAAGGGAAAAAGGTTTGTCGATCTGCGCGATAATTTTCTGCGCCACTGTTTCGCTATGCTCGGGATGCGGCAGGTTTTCCAGCAATACGGCAAATTCATCCCCGCCGAAACGCGCAGCCGTGTCATATTCGCGTAAACCCGAGGCAATGCGCCTTCCAACTTCCCGCAGCAGCAGGTCACCCACAGCATGACCCAGCCTGTCATTGACCTGCTTGAACCCATCCAAATCCAGGAACATGACTGCAACATATCCGCCGTGACGTTTCATCCTCGCCAGCGCCATGTCCAACCTGCTTTCAAACAGCGTCCGGTTGGCAAGCCCCGTCAGCGCATCGAAATTGGCGCGCGTAATCAGGACGCTCTCGAATTTCTTACGCATAAGCGCATATTGAATCGCCCGCTTGATGGAGTGCCCATCCATGGAGTCCTTGAACAGGTAATCCTGTGCTCCGTTTTCGATGGCTTCCAGCGCGCTCTTTTCATCCTTGTAGGCAGTTAGGAAAATGATCGGCAGCTGCGGTGCCATATTCTGCAGGCTTTTTAAGCCATCAAACTCTTCTGTATCCGGCAGGGAACGATCCAACAGGGCCACGTCGAAATCCTGCGCAGCAAGGATATCCAGCGCCTCTCCCAGATAGGAAGCCTTCGCTATTTTCGCAATCTCCGGCAAGGCGCGTTTCAGGCTACGCTCAATCAATACAGCATCGCCCTTGGAATCTTCAATCAGCAATACTTTCAATTTATCCGTCAGTTTGTCGACATGCATAATCTACCCTTGGCCAGTGTTAGCAATAGCAGGAAACAAAACATAAAAAGCAGCGCCCGGCGAATAATCCGGTACGCAGGCGATATCGCCGCAATGCCGCTGCATAATCTTATGCGCCAGCGCAAGCCCCATGCCGACTCCAGGATATTCTTCATCCGTATGCAGCCGCTGGAAGAAGCGAAAAATCCTTTGCTGATGCCTGGCTGCAATCCCGATGCCGTTATCGGCTACGGTTATTTTCCATTGTTCCCCCACCCGCTCCGCCGAAACGGAAATCTGCAGGGCACTATCTCTGCGCCGGTAAGTCAAAGCATTATCCAGCAATACCGTGAACAGTTGAACGAGCTGTGTTTCATCGCCGGAGAAAGAAGGAAGATGTGCAATATTTATTTCCGCACCTGCCGCTTTTATCTTACTCGCTAAAGCACTGACGCTCTCTGCCAGAACGTAATTGCAATCCACCATGGCAAACGGCCGGGCGGCCGTATTAAGCCGCGAGTAGGCAAGCAAACCATCCATCATAGCCTGCAGCTTTTTTCCATTATCGATAATGATCGAAAGATACTCCTTCGCATTTGCGCTTAATCCTGCAGTATGTTCCGTAGACAGGATATGGGAAAATTCAACCATGGCTCGAACCGGCGCGCTCAGATCATGCGAGACGCTATAGGCATAATCCTTGAATTCGGCGGCAACGGCTTCCGCATCACGCGGCGAAGTCATCAGACGTTCCATAGCATCTACCCGGCTTTCTCAATATTATTCTGGCCGGCTGAAAACCTGTGCCAGAACTGTTCCAGCTGCTTTGCCGCTTTATCAAAACCATCCTGGTTGGCAGGTTTCGCCAGATAGCCGCTAACATGCTTGCGCAATGTTTTTTTGCTTTCTGTTATCTCGCTGGTAAAAATGAGCACAGGGATATCCCGCCATCTTCTATGATTCATGACCTCGTCGAGAAACTCTTCTCCCGTCATTTGCGGCAGGCTGAGATCCAGCATAATAAAGTCCGGTCTGGCTTCCGTCTGCAGCATGGAAAGCGCCGCTTCTGCTGTATTCGCAATAGCAATATCATCGGCAAGATGAGTTTTACGGCACATGCGGCGCACAAGCACCGCGTCTCCTGCATTATCCTCCACCAGAAGAATCCGTGCGGGATGTGTTTCGTGATCGCTCACATTACCACTCATGCATTCTCCTTTCCCGGAAGGGCGCGCGGCAATGTAAAGCTGAAAACACTACCTTCCCCCGGCACCGAACTGGCCTGAATCTGGCCGCCATGCCTTTCCACGATTCTTTTGCAGATGGCAAGCCCCAGCCCGCTGCCCTGATATTCTTCCCAGGTATGCAGGCGACGGAAAGGCTCGAAAATCTGATCCAGGAACTGCTCGCGAATGCCGATACCGTTATCGCTGATCGCGATGCGCCAATATTCTTCCTCTGCCACGCAGCTGATATCAATTTCAGGCACTTTGCCCGGAGCCTGGTATTTGATGCCGTTGCCGACAAGATTCTGCAACAGGCGCATGATCTGCACAGGATTGCCATACAGAATCGGCAGTGGATCGCAAATCACATGCGCCTTGGTTGCGGAAATTAACCCGCGCAGATTCTCAAGCGCACCTTCCAGCATATCCGTCCCGTTAAAAACGCTCTTTCGGTCTTCGCCGTCGATACGGGAGTAGATCAGCAGATCCTCCACCATGTCATGCATGCGCCTGCCCGAATCCGTAATGAGCCGCAGGAATTCTTTGCCTTCTGCGCTCAACAGCTGCTGATGCTCCTTAGTGATGATCTCACTGAAATTGGTAACGATACGTATCGGCTCCTGCATATCGTGCGAGGCGACATAGGCAAAACGTTCAAGCTCGGCATTGGAGGCAAGAATTTTCGCGATCATCTCGTCGCGCTCCTGATCGCTGGCTTTGCGCCAGCTGATATCTTCAACAGCGCCTACCATACGGATCGCAGTTCCGTCTTCATCCCATTGCGCCTGCCCCAGCATGCGCAGCCAGATATAGCTGTCATCCTCATGCCGCACTCTGCATTCCGCGCTGAATGCCGTGTGGGATTGAAGATGATCCCGCAGCGCATTCAACATTTCCGTTTTATCCTCCGGATGCAGACGGGCCTCAAACTCCGCGTAGCTTAACTCGCTCTCCTGCTCGACACCCAGCATCGCTTTGAATTGCCGGGAAGCATAAAACCTATCGCCCGCCACATCCCAATCCCAGATGCCAAGGCCGAATCCTCGTGCCGCCAGCCTGTAACGCTCGTTATTTTCCTCAAGACGTTTGCGCGCCGTAATATCCCGCACGGTGCTTACAAACATCTTCTCGCCCTGGAAATGCATACTGTTCATGCCAAGTTCCAGCGCAACCAGCTCTCCGCTCTTGCGCCTGCCATAGACTTCACGAACAGCAGCTGTTTCTTCCGCGCCCATGGAATAATGACGTTGATACTCACCCTGCATGCCAAGATAGAATTCTGGCAGTAGCATGCTGACATTGCAGCCAAGCGCTTCCTCGTAAGAATAACCGAAGATATTTTCCGCTGCCGGATTGTAGGAGCGGATGATACCGCTCTCATCCGTAATGATAAGCCCGTCCGGCAATGCATGCATGACAGCCTGCCAGTCCACGCCGGAATCCATATGCAGTCTGTTGGCAGACAGGGAACCCGAATACGTGGAAATATTCATGCAATCTTCTCCCGGTTATGATGCGATACGCCTGACTGCGTCATCCACAGCCCCGCAAAGTAATTCCCGGCTAAGCGCCTGTTTGGGAAGATAGGCGCTGACCCCCTGCGATTTAGCATTTTCCTGCAAAATATCGTTATGCATAGCGGTGACGAACACCACCGGCGGCAGCTTGGCGTGCTCGCGCTTGAGCGACGCCAGCAGCTGGAACCCGTCCGCACCGTACATCATGAAATCCAGAATGAGGCATTGCGGCCGCCATTCGACAAACGCATCGAATCCGGCGCGCGCATTATCGGCTTCCACAACACGGTATTTACGGCTGAGATTCCGCCCCAGCCATGTCTTGTAAAGCGTACGGTCAGCCTTATTGTCGTCGACAATCAGCACCGTCACGCTGTCGCTACCCTTGCGTTGCGGCTTGAGACTCACGCCAACGCCACCTAACGCATCCGCAGTAAATTCTATTCCCTCGCGCTCCAGCGCCTGCTGGATGGATTTCATCGTGCTGATTTTTGGGTCGGTCTGCACTCCACGCTCAATGTTATTGAGCGTCGCCAGCGATATACCCGCTTTCTTTGCCAAATCCACCTGCTTGAGGTTCAGCATCATCCGCGCGGCCTTGATCTGTTCTATCGATATCACGGCATGCATAACAATAACCCGGATATAAATTGTATATACTTATGGTAGTAAGAATATTTTTTATGTCAATTGAAGATTGTTTCATCTGTTCTGGAAAAGGATACCCTTTTCAGAATCCCGCAAAGTAAATAAAAATACCATACGTCATCTGAGGAACGTTCTTCTCCAGCAAGGTAAGGAAGGTTCAAGAGCGAGGAAAAAGGCCGTTGCCCTATAGAAACTGGGAATGATCACTATTTTCATTTCCAGTATCTTTTTTGTCCCACAGCTTCAATGAAGATGTACCATGCTGACTCCATGGCAATACAGTGCAGCCTATAAAAGATTAATTGCCGAAAAAAGCCTGGATAAAACGAAGGAGCCATGGGCGTGCCTTCTTACGTTCCTCAGAATAAACCTTCATTCCATCAACCATTTGATACTGCCAGTTCTGCTCTGGATTTTTAATAAGTCCACCATTCATACTGCAATAAATGAGCTGTGCATTAGTTCGGTGACCACCACCAGTAACAGATTGGTTTATAAAATCGATGGTATAGGTTTCAGAGGCGCACATCTGCTCGTTCACAAATACGAGTGCGTCCTGTGTCCAGCTTTTAATATCAAAAATGTCCGTATCAACAGACATTAAGTTATTGAAGACATAGGCTCTCGATTCGATACAATGACCGGTTTCACGCCTGCAGGTAATTTTTGAACGTTGGAGAGGAAATGCTATAGCAGAATCATCATCCCTGCCAGACCGAGTCCATGTTCCTTCTATAACAGCATAATTATTAGCGGTATCTCTATAGATGTTTACCCCACCCCCAATCGTCACGGGAACGCGCGTATCAGTAATAAGATTCAAATAATCGCTTATCCAGAAAAGCAGGACAATACCTGTAAAAATCCATGTAAAGACAACAAAAGATTTTTTGCCTCTGCCGTAGTTAGACCAATTAACGACACTGCGGTATCCAGCTCTTTGTATGCGGTAGATGTATAATAAAACAACGCCAGCCATCCATAAGAATGGCAGAGGGATAATACCTGCCATTATAGAACTAAGGGTTTCTTGTTTAGTATATAATTCAAGGCTTTCTTGACGCTTCAGTATACAACTCGAAATATCCGTATTATGATGCACCATTTTGGTGTCTTTACATACACCTTCGGCAAAATCAGCAGCGCTATTCGCCCTTTTCATTAAATCATTATGGGTTTGCATTGCCATTCCGATGGCAAATAAAACAGATATGACAATCGCAATTTGCGTGATTTTGCCAAGTCGCATAAATCGTTTCATACAGTTTTCACATTAAACGCCTCTATATAGGCTATTAACTCATTGTCGGTAAAGTTAAAAGTTTTTACCACCAATAGCGCACAGGCATGTGCTCACGCGAGAACCATAGCAGAAACATGGTGACCCCTACGGGACTTGAACCCGTGTTACCACCTTGAGAGGGTGATGTCCTAACCGCTAGACGAAGGGGTCATGGGGAAATATATACAGCACAGCGCAGTGCCCTGTGAATCAGATTCTACAATCCTAAACCTCCGCTGCGGCAGAGTGTAAAAACTCATGCCGCAGCGGGGACCGTAATTAGATATGGATCGCGCGCCCAAGCACGGCAAGCGCCGCTTCTTTCACGGCTTCGTTCAAATCCGGATGCGAATGGCAGGTGCGGGCGATATCTTCGGAGGAAGCACGGAATTCCATCGCAATCGCCGCTTCGGCAATGATGGTGCCAGCCTGCGGGCCGATGATATGCACGCCGTACACTTCATCCGTCTTGGCATCGGCCAGGATCTTCACAAACCCATCCGTATTGCCCACAGCGCGTGCGCGTGAGTTAGCGAGGAACGGGAACTTGCCGACCTTGTAATTCACGCCCGAGGCCTTGAGCTGTTCTTCGGTCTTGCCGACGCTCGCCACTTCCGGCATCGTGTAGATAACCGCCGGAACGAGATCGTAATTCACATGACCCTTCTGCCCCGCCATGCTTTCCACAGCCGCAACACCGTCTTCTTCCGCCTTATGCGCAAGCATCGGTCCGGCAATCGCATCGCCGATTGCGTAGATACCAGCAACGTTGGTCTGGAAATGACCGTCCACTTTCACGCGGCCGCGTTCATCCATCGCCACGCCGAGTTCAGTGAGGCCCAGCCCTTGCGTGTAAGCTCTGCGGCCGATGGAGACCAACACATAATCCGCGCTGATTTCTTCCGCCTTGCCACCTGCAACCGGCTCCGCCGTCACAACGGCTTTCTTCGCATCCGATTTCACGCCCGTAACCTTTGTGGCGAGTTTGAATGCAATGCCCTGCTTCTCGAGAATCTTCTGGAACTGCTTGCCCACTTCTGCATCAAGCCCCGGCGTAATACGGTCGAGGAATTCGACCACCGTAACTTCCGCACCGAGCCTGCGCCAGACCGAGCCCAACTCAAGCCCAATCACGCCCGCACCGATCACCACAAGCTTCTTCGGCACTTCCGGGAACGACAGCGCACCCGTGGAAGAAACCACGCGCTTTTCGTCAATCGTCACGCCCGGCAGCGGGGTGGTTTCAGAACCCGTCGCAATCAGGATGCGCTTGGTGTTCAGCAGCAGGGATTTCGCGTCCGGCGTGGTCACGCCGACCTTGCCTACGCCCGCGATCATGCCGGAACCGATAATGTAATCGACCTTATTTTTCTTGAACAACCCTTCAATGCCCTTGGTCAGGTTCTCGACCACGTCGTCCTTGCGGGCGAGCATCGCTTTCAGGTCGAGGCTGATCTTGCCGACGATACCGTGCTTAGCGCCATGAACGGCTTCTTCGAACAATTCGGAGGAATGCAGCAGCGCCTTGGAGGGAATACAGCCGACATTGAGGCAGGTGCCGCCGAGCTTGCCACGCTTTTCGACGCACGCCACTTTCATGCCGAGTTGCGCCGCACGAATGGCAGCCACATAGCCGCCCGGTCCACCGCCGATAACTACGAGATCGTATGTCGTTTCCGTCATGATAATATTCCTTAAGCGTTAAAGATTTGGGCCATTTATTATCGAAAATCGGCGCACGGCGCAATTATTAATTTTAAGGGTATAATATGGGGGGCACGCTGCCCCCATCCGAACTCTGTTCGGACTCCCCCGCGAGGTCGTCGGCTTCGCCTCCTCCGCGTCCCTTGCAACTACGGCGAAAAAGCCGCTCAAATACTGCTTAGGACACGGGTTTAGAAGTTTTCTTCTTTACCAGCACGATATCGTGGCTCTTGCCGTAAAAGCCCTTATAGGCATTCTTGGCCACGTCGAACTCGTATTTGCCTTTTTCCGTGACAGGAATCTTTTCGCAAGTGTGCTTAACATCAAACGCCGGATAATAAGTCATAAACTGCGATTTCAGCAGCTTTTTCAGCACATAACCCTCTTCGTACTTATCCAGCTTGCCCTTCAGCTTCTTATTGATTTTCCACAACTCGCCGACCACGACATCCTTCTTCTTGCCCGTAAAATACAGCAGCGGATAGGTCTCGTCCGGCGCAAGATACAGCACATAGCCCGTAATCGACTTTTTCTTGATGAACTTGGCGCCTTCCATGTGCTTATGCAGGATGCCGCCTTTTTTGAGCGTGCCGTAGACGAATATCTTCATGATCAACCTCTTGAAAGCCTTATATTGAGCCACTTACAGGCCGCAACCATAGCACGGAAGCCTTAAAAAGGGAATTGCTAAGTTGAAATTAATGGCCAAGAGCCGGACCGCTTCCGGTCTGGGCAGCAAAATCCTGCGGCGTTCTTGCTGTCTCAGGAATATGGCTCTGGGGTTGCTGCACACGATCCGTAAAGCGCATGGGAGCCTGTTCAGGCTGTGGCTGCTGTTCCATCGTCACAGTGCGTGCATTGCCCTGCGCATCCAGCACTACGCCATGTTCTGCAAAGGTGGCAATGGGGTCAGCCCCTTTCGCAATCGCAGCCGCGACCTGCTTGACTTCTTCCACCCCTTTCCCCTTACCGGCCAATTCTACGTAGGCCATGTTTTCAGGGAATTTATCCATCAACCCGTTGCCCAGGAGGAACAATACCTTACCCACAGTGAGATCCACATTTTCTTCCCGGGGTGTGTTACCGTAAGTCTGGTTCATCCGGTCCGCAATGAATGCCGCCACCCGTTGATTGTCATGCGCTGCCTGTGTCGCAGGAGCAGGCGGCTGGTAGGATTTATCCTGCCCGCGTCGGTAAATCAGCAACATGCTGCTGATATCCGAGGTCTGGATAATGTCGTACGGATTATTCGTATTATGCTGGATCTTGTCATCCACCAGATTCTGCAGCAGCTCGAACAGCGATTCCTTACGCGTGAAAGCATCCATAAACAGGTAAGACGCGATAACGCCAGTCCCCATGCGCGAGTTAGCCTGATAAGCATCCGCATCGCGTATTTTAGTGCCCGGTTCAGTAGGATGGCTCAGAACATGCCAGGGCAGGAACAAAGTGGCGTCCGCCGCAAACCGCATTGCCGTGCGGCGCGTAAGCGCTTTCATGGTTGTCTTCAGCAACGGATTCGTGCTTTGACGCATATCGTTAAAGGTAATTTCATTAGGCGCTTTATTAAGCTCGTAACCGGCCGCCTCGGCGAAGACGGTCTTAATATCCTGGTAGGTTTTCCGAGTGTAATAGCCGGTCACTGCCGTAGCGAGCGCACCCCATCCGAGCGCGAAGAAATTCTTCTGCCAGTACGCCTGCTGAGCCGGCTGGCCCTTTTTCAGCATGTTAAGTGGATTCAGTCTCTCCACACCTTCCACGAGGTAACGCGCAGTCAGCAGAGGCAATATCAGGCGTAAATAAGGTGCAATATAATTGGAGAACCGCCCCTGAATCGGCAGCGCCTGCTTCCCGGCATTAGCCGCATTCGTGGCGTCAGCATCCCCTGCCGTCTGTGGCGACGGTGTTTGCTGCCCCGTTTGCGCGGCAGGGGGAGCCATCGGTCGGTTCTGCGTTTCTACTGCCATAGGTTACTGTCGGATATACCTTTCCTTATGATATATTGCCCTTTTCAGCCAGTATATTACAGGAAAACTTTATGAAGTTTTTGTTACATATTGCGAAAAAAAGGCGGATTTCCGCCAACCGGCTGAGAAACTGGCGTTTTATAACCGGCTCATTCCTGCCTCTGCCTATGCGTTAACCAGCGTTGTTGCGTTAAAAATCATTAGTCCCGGAGCCGCCCCACTCTGAAACATGTTTTTATACATTGTTTATAGAATAAGGCTTTATTCCATGCTTGACCTGTTTAGCCGATGTACTAATACTGGCGCATGCAACAGACTTTTTCAGGGGTAATTATGAAAGCAAGACTTGCAGGTTTCCTGCTCACTATTTCCGCAATGCTGCTGGGTGCCGCACCGGTACAGGCCGCATTGCATATCGATATTACCAGCGGCAATATTCAGCCTGTTCCGATTGCCATTAACGATCTGATCGCCGCTGATCCGAGCGCAGCGCAGGTTGGCCGTGAGATTTCGGATGTGGTCGCCGCAGATCTTGAACGTTCCGGCTTGTTCCGCCCTATCGACAAGGGTGCCTTCATTGAACGCATCTCCTCCGGCAACGCGATTCCGCACTTCCCGGACTGGCGCCAGATCAACGCGCAGGGTCTCGTAACCGGCACGATCACCATGACATCGGACGGCAGGATGCGCGTCGGATTCCGCCTGTGGGACGTACTGGGCGAAACCCAGATCGCAGGCAAGGAATTCAACAGCGTTTCCACCAACTGGCGTCGCATCGCCCATCTGGTGGCAGACGAAATCTATAAGCGCATCACCGGCGAACAGGGTTATTTCGATTCCCGCATCGTTTATGTTGCGGAAAGCGGCTCGTTCCGTCGTCGCGTCAAACGCCTGGCGATCATGGATCAGGATAGCGCAAACCATAAATTCCTGACCGACGGCAGCCAGCTCGTGCTGACGCCGCGCTTCTCGCCCAATACGCAGGAAATCCTGTATATGTCCTATGCAGGAAGGCAGCCGCGCGTTTACCTGCGTGACCTGCAGACCGGGCAGGAAGAATCGCTCGGCCATTTCGAAGGTATGTCCTTCGCACCGCAGTTCGCCAATGACGGCCACCACGTGATCATGTCGATTGCACATGGCGGCAGCACGCAGATCTACACCATGGACCTGCGCAACCGTCATCTGCACAAGCTGACGGATACGGGTAACGCGATCAACACCTCGCCGTCCTATTCACCCGACGGCAGCAAGATCGTCTTCAACTCCGACCGCGGCGGCTCTCAACAGCTGTATACGATGAATGCTGACGGCAGCAACGTCACCCGCATCAGCTTCGGCGACGGTCGCTACGGCACACCGGTCTGGTCTCCGCGCGGTGACAAGATCGCCTTCACCAAGATGGCGGGCGGCGAGTTTTACATCGGCGTGATGAACGTGGATGGCAGCGGCGAAAGAGAGCTTGATCACAGCTACTTCGAGGAAGGCCCCACCTGGTCGCCCAACGGCCGCGTGATCATGTTCTACCGCCAGAGCCGCGGACATCACACGAGACTCTATTCGGTCGACCTGACCGGCCGCAACGTACGCGAAGTGCCCACACCGCTGGACGCTTCCGACCCGGCATGGTCGCCCAGACTCAGCAAGTAATTGCTGGAGTGCTGAACAAAGAAGGGGGCGAGCTTCTCGCTCCCTTTTTTATTGCCAGCTTTCACGCAATAGCAATCCCCCCACCGCAATAACTTACAGTGGCTTTGCTTGGAATAATATATACTGAAGAATCAAAAAGAGGGCGGCGGTCGCTCGTGGCACTCCGAAGAGCACAAAAGAAGGGATTTTATTTCCTCCTTCACGAACGACCACCCACGTCAAACGCTGATGGCAACGAGAACAAGCCATGCGCCGGAGCTCAGGCAGAGCGCCATCCAGCAGCCCCTTTCGAAGCGGTCACTTTGCAGATAACGCTTCCGCAAGTATGCCGCATAGGGCGTATGGATGACGGGAATGCCCAGCATCGCCAGAACGATGTAGACATTGCCCAAGGCCAACGCCGAGTTGATGCCACAAAAGAGCACCTTCACCCTGAACATAACGGCAAGGATATCTACCGCTATGACTCCCTCAACGATGCTCACCAAGACAATCTGGGTCTTGAGTGACACATACCGCACAAGGGAGGTGCTGGGCTTTCTGATGCCCTTTATACGCCGCCATACAAACGGAGCGGCGATGCTGGCACCTTGAAGAACGGTAAGGCACCATAGTCTCCAGGACAGCCGAACCACTTTACCCTTCTGTTTCCGGGTAGCCATAGCTACAGGGACAGGGGCGTGGCGGCCACCCGTGCTGCTCCGAACGAGCAAGAACACGGACGGCCGCCACCGGAATCCTCAGAACCAGCCGAGGAACCAAGCCAGAACGTAGCAGACCAGCGAGCTCACATAGGCACTGATCTCGCAGAAGCGACCGAACCGGTCATTCTGCAAGTAGCGCTGACGGAGCGCGCGCGTTGCCAGTCCCTTCCTGACGATCTCGAAATCTGCAAGCAGGCCGTAGATCACCAAACCTGCCATGACTGTGATAACGAAATCACGACTCCCCTGAGAAGCCAAAGTGGCCGCCACAGCAAACATGACAAAGCCCACCATGAGCTGGACGAGGGTCGTCTGCTGCTCTCGCGTCAACACCGAAGCGGCCACCTTCTGGGGGACCTTCTTCAGACGTCGACGTACGTCGGGAGCAAGGGCACAAGACCACCCAAAAACTCCGACGAACCAGAACGCATACAGCAATGCGTTCTCCACGTATACCACCTCTATGCCAAGCTAGGCCGAACTAGTATGAAGGGATCAGGTAAAACCCTACCCTCAGGGACGCAAACAATCGCTTGTCGCGCCGCAGGGTGAACCAGATGGCCACAAAACGCATGGTCATACAAGTCACACCAGATCGTTTTTATTTTAGCACAGGCACATAACCGCCACTAATGACAGTTATGTGACACCTGCAATCCAGCTGATTCAACAGGTTATCAAGCCGCTTCCTTCTTGCCGGTCTCCGTACGGATATCGAGGTCGCCATCCTTTTCCGAAACTACCAGCATGCTGCCCTCCGGCACTTTGCCTGCCAGCACGAGATTCGCGAGCGGGTTTTCCAGATGGCGCTGGATGATGCGTTTCAGCGGACGCGCGCCGTAAATCTGGTCGTAGCCGGTTTCAGCCAGCCAGTTGCGGGCGCTGTCTTCCAGACGCAGGCCGATATCGCGCTCGGCAAGGCGTTTGGCAAGCCGTCCGATCTGGATATCCACGATCGCATGCATATGCTTTTTGCCCAGCCGGTTGAAGATCAGGATCTCATCCAAACGGTTCAGGAATTCGGGACGGAAGGCCTTGCGCACGGCTCCCATCACCTGGTCGCGTGTATGGCCGGTGAGCTCTTCGTCGTCCTTATGCGCAATGAGGAATTCCGAACCGAGATTCGACGTGAGCACAATCAGCGTATTGCGGAAATCGACCGTGCGGCCCTGCCCGTCCGTGAGACGACCTTCATCCAGCACCTGCAGCAATACGTTGAATACATCCGGATGCGCCTTCTCAACTTCGTCGAACAGTATCACCTGATACGGGCGACGACGCACAGCTTCCGTGATCACACCGCCTTCATCGTAACCGACATAGCCCGGAGGTGCCCCGATCAGACGCGCGACCGCATGCTTCTCCATATATTCCGACATATCGACACGCAGCATTGCCGTGTCGTCATCGAACAGGAATCCGGCCAACGCCTTCGTAAGCTCCGTCTTGCCCACGCCCGTGGGGCCAAGGAAGAGGAACGAACCGATAGGACGCGCCGCATCGCCAAGCCCGGCTCGCGCGCGGCGTACAGCATTGGAAACCGCAACCACCGCCTCGTCCTGACCGACAACGCGTTTCTCCAGCGACGACTCCATATGCAGTAGTTTCTCGCGTTCGCCTTCGAGCATCTTGTCCACCGGAATACCGGTCCAGCGCGATACGACCGACGCAATATCCTCCTGCGATACCGTCTCAGCGAGCATCGCATTCTTGCTGACACCTTCCGCATCCTTCAATTGCTGCATGAGTTTGGGCAGCACGCCGTAAACGATCTCACCCGCTTTCGCCAGATCGCCCTGACGCTGCGCAATATCACGCTGGCGCTGTGCCTCTTCAATCTGCTCCTTCAGCTTCTGGACATTCTGCATCTGCACTTTTTCCGACTGCCATTTCGAGGTCAGATCGGCACTCTCTTTTTCCAGCTCGCCAAGCTCCGTCTGCAATCTCGTGAGACGCGCCTGCGACGCCGGATCGTTTTCCTTCTTCAGCGCCTCACGCTCGATCTTGAGCTGGATAATCTTACGGTCGAGTTCGTCGATCTCTTCCGGTTTGCTGTCCACTTCCATACGCAGACGGCTTGCGGCTTCATCCACAAGATCGATCGCCTTGTCCGGCAGGAAGCGATCCGTAATATAGCGATTGGCAAGTGTGGCCGCCGCCACAATCGCGTTATCCGTAATCCGCACACCGTGATGCAATTCGTACTTTTCTTTCAAGCCGCGTAAAATGGAAACCGTATCTTCCACGGTCGGTTCTGACACGAACACGGACTGGAAACGCCGTGCAAGCGCTGCGTCTTTTTCAATATACTTGCGGTATTCATCAAGCGTCGTCGCGCCTACGCAATGCAGTTCACCGCGTGCCAGCGCAGGCTTGAGCAGATTGGAGGCATCCATCGCGCCTTCCGTACGCCCCGCACCGATCAGCACATGCAGCTCGTCAATGAACAGAATAATTTCACCGCCCGCATGTCCGATTTCTGACAATACCGCTTTCAAACGTTCCTCGAATTCACCGCGATATTTCGCACCGGCAATGAGCGAGCCCATATCGAGCGACATGAGTCTTTTATGCTTGAGACTCTCCGGCACATCGCCCGCGATAATGCGCGAAGCCAGCCCTTCCACAATAGCGGTCTTACCCACACCCGGCTCGCCGATCAGTACAGGATTATTCTTCGTGCGCCGCGAGAGCACCTGCATCGTGCGGCGAATTTCTTCATCGCGCCCGATTACCGGATCGAGCTTGCCGTTCTTTGCAAGTTCCGTAAGGTCTTTCGTATATTTCTTGAGTGCGTCAAATCCTTCTTCCGCATTGGCCGAAGTAGCGGCACGCCCTTTACGCATATCTTCAATCGCTTTGTTGATCACCTGCGGATTCGCGCCCGCTTCGGACAGAATTTTGGCGGACGCCGAACTGCCCATGCTGATAGCCTGCAGCAGACGTTCCTGCGTGACGAATTCGTCCTTCGCCTTCTTTGCCAGCTGCTCTGCATTTTCAAAAATCTGCGCTGTTTCGGGAACCAGGCTCAGATGCCCTGCCCCGCTGCCCGCCACTTTAGGCAGCTTCGCCAATTCTTCACTCACGCGCGATGTAATTTGCCCCACATTGCCGCCTGCTGCCTGCAGGAGACGTAAAGCCACCCCGTCACGATCCTCCAGCATCGCCTGCAATATATGCTCAGGCATAAAACGCTGATGGCCGCGCGCGACGGCAAAGGTTTGCGCGCTCTGCAGCGTGGCACGGGCTTTATCGGTAAACTGTTCGAAATTCATGATGCTTCCTCCCGGTGTAACATACTATTTTATAAATATGGGGTTGATTATTTTGTTATACAAGGCTGCAAAGCTGCGCTCATTGATTTTCATCAAACCCGGTCAAAACCCAACCAAAGGGTTGAACGCTAATTATACCGGTCAGTCTGCAATAAATTACTGTAAAAAATCAATATATAGAATCGTGTTAAAAAAAATCGCTGCCTTGGCAATTAATTTATTTGCAAATGGGTTGGGAATGGATATAGAATCGCGTCATGGCAATTACTTCGAAACAAAGCAAGCTCCTGCTCATTGTAGCCGTCGTGCTGATTGCATTTGGCGGCTACCTTTTTCTGCATGCCGGTGAAGAATCTACCGACGATGCGACAATCGATGCCCATGTCGTTGCCATCAGCCCGAAAGTGGCGGGTTACGTTGTCAAATCATACCTCGAAGACAATAAAGTCGTAAAAGCAGGCGACCTGCTGCTGGAAATCGATCCACGTGACTATGTCATCAGACGTGACAGCGCCCGCGCCAAGCTAGGGGCTGCAGAATCGGCTTATGCCGCATCCGGCCATAACCTTGAGACAACGCGCGTCTCCGCACCTTCTAATCTGGAAGCGGCGCAGGCGCAGGTAGATGCCGCGCAGGCTACCTGGCAGAAAGCAAAAAATGATCTGCAACGCATGAAAAAGCTCAGCAACGAAGCACGCTCGCGCGAACAGCTGGATGCCGCCGTCGCTGCCGAAAAAACGTCGCGTTCCAATTACGAAGATGCAAAAGCAAGATTGCGCTCCGCCCAGACCGCACCTAAAGTTATTCTATCCGCGGAAGCCGGCCGTGCACAATTAGCCGCGCAGGTCACACAGGCCAAGGCGGATCTTGAGCAGGCCGAGAAAGACCTTGCGGACACCAAAATATACGCAGCGCAGGACGGCAGGATCACCCGCCGCGCTGTGGAGGAAGGCGATTACGTGCAGCAGGCTCAGCAGCTTGGTTTTATCGTAGGAAAACAGATGTGGGTTGTCGCCAACTTCAAGGAAACCCAGTTGAAGAATATGCATCCGGGCCAGCCTGCTTCCATTCATGTGGATGCATTCCCTTCGCTTGAAATAAAGGGCAAGGTAGACAGTATCCAGGCCGGAACGGGAGCGCGTTTCTCCGCTTTCCCGCCAGAAAATGCAACGGGGAATTTCGTCAAGATCGTCCAGCGCGTGCCGGTCAAGATCCTGTTTGATGCGCCGCCTTCTTCCGATATTTCGCTTGGCGTCGGCATGTCCGTCGAACCGACCGTATACACAAAATGACAGAAACATCCGAAGAGAATACATACAATCCATGGTTGATCGCCGTGGTGGTGAGTCTGGCCGCGTTCATGGAAGTGCTCGATACGACCATCACGAACGTGTCGCTGTCGCACATCGCCGGAACGCTGGGGGCAAGCCAGGATGAAAGTACTTGGGTCCTGACTTCATACCTCGTTGCAAACGGCATCGTATTGCCTTTGTCGGGCTGGCTTGCGGGTGTGATCGGGCGCAAACGGTTCTTCGTATTATGCATCGCCGCCTTCACAGCCACATCTTTTGCCTGCGGCATGTCCACATCGCTTGGCATGCTGATCTTCTTCCGCCTGCTCCAAGGCCTTTCCGGCGGCGGATTGCAGCCGATCCAGCAGGCGATCATCCTCGATGCATTCCCGCCGGAAAAACGCGGCGCAGCTTTCGGTATCACCGGCATCACCATGGTCGTGGCTCCTATTCTCGGTCCGACACTCGGCGGCTATATCACCGACAATTTTAGTTGGCAGTGGATCTTCTTCGCTAACGTGCCGGTCGGCATTATCGCTGTGCTGCTCGTGCAGCGCATGGTCCAGGATCCGCCGCACGCACGCGCCAACGGCCAGCGCACCATCGACTATATCGGCCTGGGCCTTGTCGCACTGGGACTCGGCGCATTGCAGGTCGTGCTCGATAAAGGCCAGCAGGACGACTGGTTCGCAAGCGACTTCATCATCACTTTCGCCTGCATCAGCTTTGTCTGCCTTGCAGCTTCCGTGTTCTGGCTGCTGAAGCAGAAAGATGCTGTCGTGGATATTCGTCTGTTTGCAAATCCAAGCTTCGGCATGGCTTCCCTGATGATGTTCTTCGTCGGGGCAAGTCTCTATGGCGGCAGCACGTTGCTTCCCCTGCTCGTCCAGTCCGAATATGGATATGATGCCACACTCGCAGGGTTGATTCTCTCTCCGGGCGGCATGTTCGTGATCTTTTTGATGCCGGTAGCTGGCAAGCTTGTGAGCAAGTTTCCGTCACGTTACCTTGTCGCAATCGGCATGGCATTATGCGGCACAGGTATGTTGCTTACAATGGGCATGTCGCCGCAAACCGACTATCCGCATTTTGTGATGATGCGTATCATGCAGGTATCCGGACTGCCATTCTTGTTCATTCCGCTGAGCACGCTGGCCTTCTCGCATATTCCAAAGGAAAAAAGCAACAAGGCTTCCGCCATTTTCGCCATGGCGCGCAATCTTGGCGGCAGCGTAGGCATTGCTGCGCTGACAAGCTTCGTTGCACGCACAGGCCAACGGCACCAGACCTTTCTCGCGAGCCATCTCTCACCTGCAGAACCCGGTTACAATATCGCCCTGCATCGCTTCACGCAGAACGCCATCGCGCATGGCTATTCCGCGACATCCGCGGCCAGCCAGGCCACCGGAAAAATCTATCAGCAGCTGCTGCATCAGTCGAATATCCTGTCCTTCAGTGAAGCATTCGGAGTGGTAGGGCTTGTCATGGGAGCACTAGCGCTGATAGCATTATTCATGCCTTATAACGACCCACACCATAAAGCCGCTCCCGGCGCAGCGCATTAATGGAGAACCGCAACATGCAACATCCGATTCGCAAAAAACGCTCTCTCTCGTTGCTGGCAACCAGCGCGCTCGCGCTCTGCCTGGCGCTTCCCGGCTGCAAGGTCGGCCCGGATTATCATAAACCCAATGACCCGCTGCCCATCGGTTGGAAACAACAGCTGGGCGACAGCAAGCCTGCAGCTGAACACAAGCAGGAACCGACACTGGACAAGCAGGCACTTGCACAGCTGCAATGGTGGAAGAAGTTCAATGACCCCGTGCTGGACGGCCTGATCGAAAAAGGGCTGCAGCAGAATCTGGATCTTCAAATCGCTAAAGCACGTATACAGGAAGCACGTGCCGCGCTGCGTTCCGCCAAGTCGGACCTCTTGCCCTCGGTGGATGCGATGGCAAGCGGCATGCGCGAAGGCAACCAGATCGCTTTCGGCAAAACCTCTTTCCCCAAACCGTTCAACATATTCCAGACCGGGTTTGACGCAAGCTGGGAGCTGGATCTGTTCGGCAAGAGCCGCCGCGCTATTGAATCCGCTTTTGCATTGTTCGGCGCCGAACATGCTTACAATGACGAAGTGCGCGTGAGCACACTGGCCGAGATTGCACGCACCTATATGGATATACGCCGTTATCAGGCGCAGGTTGCCATCGCTCAGCAGAGCGTGAAGGCACAGGAAGAAACGCTAAAAATCCAGAAAGACCTGTATGCAGCAGGCAGCATTCCGGAAACCGGCGTTATCCCGGCGCAGGCACGCCTGATGCAGCAACAATTCCAAGTGCTGTATTATCAGAACCTGCTGACCACGAGCGAATACGCGATGGACCTGTTGCTTGCTGAACAGCCCGGCACCGCGCATGGATTGGTAGCAGAAGTAAAACCGATTCCTGTGGCTGATAAAAACATCGTGCTGGCCGCACCAGCGGAAGTGATCGCCAACCGCCCTGACGTGCGCGAGGCAGAACGCAAATTCGCTTCCAGCGTCGCAGAAATCGGCGTAGCAAAGGCTCAGCTCTTTCCGAATATATCCATCTCGGGTTTCTTCGGTTTCTTAAGCACGACAACGGATAAACTTGTAAGTGCTCCCAACAAATCCTGGAATGTAGGTGGCAATCTCTTATGGCCGGTATTCAATTACGGCCATGTCGTCACCGGTATTGAAACCGCTAAGGCACAGAAGAACGAAGCGCTCGCAACCTATAAAAAATCCGTCATCGCCGCGCTGGTGGATGTGGAAAGCACGCTCTCGGCCTACACTAAGCAGGAAGCTAGCCGCGAGTATATGGACGGGATTGTGAAGCAGGATGCTCATGCGGCCGATATTGCGCAGGCAAAATACAAAGACGGCGTGACCTCCATGGCCGAGCCGCTGGAAGCGCAGCAGACCCTCTACAGTGCACAAAGCCAGCTCGCAGACGCAACGGCCAATAGCGCGCAGGATTTTATCGCTGTGTATAAGAGCCTGGGCGGCGGCTGGCAGGAACCGCCGAAAGAGCCTGCCAAACCGCAGGAATCTACTCAAAAACAGGAAAAACAGCCTGAAACTCTAAAAACGCCGGCTCCAGCACCGAAAAAATGACTTTTCGCCCGCAATATTCATAAAACTGTAACAAATCCATGTTATAGTTTTTGAAAAGAATCGAGTATTCCGCGGAGAATAGTTATGGCTTCTGCCCCTACCCAGACACCGCCTACAGTCAGCAGTGAAGAGCTTCAGAAAATGGTAGGCTTTTCCGATGAGGAAATGCAAGGGTTGTCATTCGACCAGAAATTGAAGCTACACGAAGTAAAAATGCAGCTGGAAGCCAAACTGCAGGCAGATGCCATGCAGCAGAAGCAGGCCGATGCTGAAGTCGCTAAAAAGATTCAGGATGAATTGAAAGCGCAAGAAGAAAAAGCCAAAACAGAAGCGGACAGGAAAGTTGCCGAGGAAAACAAAGCCAGAACAGATGGTTTAGTCCAGACAATCACAGACCTCAATCCGCAGCAAATTAAAAAGATTGCAGATCCCAATGTAAGAAGGGGTATCGTTGAGTTGCAGACAGCGCTTAAAGCCGGAAAGAGCGAGGCCAAGGATTTTGTAGCTGCTTTCGTGGAACATCCACAATACAAAAGCAGCGTAGAGGCCTTAAAATGGGATGAAGCAGCTATTACAAAAACATTTGTTGCCGATGATGCATTCGAGAAGGCACTGAATGTAATAGGTGAAAAAACAACATCACGTATGTTCTCAAACAAACCGCGCGGCCAGGCCATCGGGGAAACAATGACTGCTATTGAAGACATAGCAAGGGTTTCAGGCAATATGAACTCCCCTCTCTTCAAGCTGGCAGCCCATTACCGCAATACGAGCCGGATCGCCAAAACCATTGGCGCCATCAGCGGCAGAAATCTGGATATTGACGACATGATCGCACAGGTCTTAAGTCCTGCAACTCACGGACAAATTGGAGAGGCTCTCTCCAAAAAAGGTGAGGAATTGAAAACCATGCTGGGAGCGCTTCATCCTAAGCTTTCCGAAGGCTTAGATACGGTCACAAAGGTACTTGAACCCATACAGAAGCAACTGATGGATAAAGGGCAGCAGGTTATGAACGCTGTAAAACCAGGTGGCCCCTCCAGAGGTTAACTTCCCAGATTCTGCCATCTTGCCGCATTCTCATGCGTCATACGCGCAGTAATATGCATTATGCCATCCTGCTCCTCATGCGCCAATACCGTGGCATGGCGGTAAAGCCAGGCGAGTTTCTCCCCTTCCGCAGCCGGAATATCCAGCGTCAGCACCGTCATAAACAACGCGCTCAGCCGCTCATCCAACCGCTCCAGTAATTGGTCTACGCCTGCCCCTGTCAGCGCAGAAACAGCAATTCCAGCACCTTCAGGCGGTGTTTCCAGCAGGTCGATCTTATTCCAGACCTCCACCATATTGGAAGCCAGCGTTTCCTCATCCAGCAAACCACCCAGCACCTGCATGACGTCATCTTTTTGCTCGGTGCTGTCCGGATGCGAAATATCGCGCACATGCAGCAGAAGATCGGCCTCCCGCACCTCTTCCAGCGTCGCGCGGAATGCCGCCACCAGCTCATGCGGCAGGTCGGAAACGAACCCCACCGTATCTGAAAGCATGACTTCCAGCCCTGAAGGCAGCTTGATTTTACGCAAAGTGGGATCGAGCGTGGCAAACAGCTTGTTCATCGCCATCACATCCGCCCCCGTCAGCCGGTTAAACAGCGTGGACTTTCCGGCATTCGTATAGCCGACAATCGCCACCAGCGGATACGGCACATCGCGGCGGCGCTTGCGGTGAAGCTCGCGTGTCCGCACCACGCTTTCCAGCTCACGTTTGATCCTGGCAATGCGGTCACGGATCAAACGGCGGTCAATTTCGATCTGCGACTCACCCGGTCCGCCAAGGAAGCCGAAACCGCCGCGCTGGCGTTCAAGATGGGTCCAGGAACGCACAAGGCGGCTTTTCTGGTAATTAAGCGCCGCCAGCTCCACCTGCAACTTCCCCTCATGCGTACGGGCGCGAGCGCCGAAAATTTCAAGAATGAGTGCAGTGCGGTCGATTACCTTGCACTTCCATGCCTTCTCCAGGTTTCGCTGCTGTACGGGGCTTAATGCGCAATCCAGCACGGCAAGGCCGATCTCTTTCTCTTCAATGAGTGCCGCCAGTTCATCAATCTTCCCCTGCCCGAGATAACTCGCAGGCCGTATCGTCGCAAGCGTCACCAGTACGGCATCGACCACTTCCAGTGCAATCGCCTGTGTGAGGTTGACAGCCTCCTCCAGCCGCGCCTGCGGAAGGCGCGGAGTCGTGACACGTTTAAGAATAGGCGAAAGAACAAGCGTACGCATAGAGATATAAATTTGAATCAAACTGTAGCTAGCTGTGTACAGACAGCACTGAGGAAAGTAAATCCTGTTTACATAAACGTCTGAATTTCAGACATAAAAAAAGAGGGCAAGCAATAGCTTACCCTCTTCTCATAGTATTAAATACTATTACTTACGTACGGTCGGAACCTTACGAGCGGTAGCAGCTTTAGCTACAACGCTGATCGACGGCTTAGCCGACTTTTTGGTTACGAGTTTCTTGGTTGCGGATTTCTTCGCAACTACTTTCTTAGCTGCCGGTTTCTTAGCAGCGGTTTTCTTAGCAGCCGGCTTCTTAGCGGCTACTTTTTTAACTGCCGGCTTTTTAGCGGCGGTCTTTTTTGCAGCCGGTTTCTTGGCTGCTGCTTTTTTTACCATAGTCATGTTGTGAGTCTCCTTTTTGGTTAAACAACATTCCTATTAATACAGAAAAAAAGTTAAATTTCTATTAACATCAGCATGTTTTTCTACCGGACGTATTATTTGTGTTCATTATAGATATTTTTGCAACAGACGAACACCGCGCTCACACTCAGTTTCAGGCATAATAGCATACATCATCATCGCAAAAAACAACGCGCGATCAAAAAAGTGACCACGGCCGAACACCTTGCTGGCTGCGGCTTTCAGCGATTCTGATTTTTCCATTCTCAAAAAACACTGCGATGTTTCCGCTTCTCTCGAGCAGTGTTTTATCGACGATGAGTGAAGCACGGCATGTTGCATGATCAACGGCTGTTGCGATGATGATCACATCACTTTCTGCGCAATCATCTGCAAGGGCATCTGTATTTTTTAACACTGAAACCGTATGTCCGCGCATATGCAGAACACATCCTGCACGATCGCAGCGCACAGGCGCATCATCCTTCTCAACATACTCATGCTCAAGCGCCGCACGCGCCCAGGAAGCCGCGTTAAAGCCTGTATCTCTTCCGCGTACCATCACCATCTTTCCGCCGTCAAGTTTCGCCGCCACATGCTTTCCGTCACTGCTGATAAATAAATCAGGCGGCACATAGGCAAACGAAGTAGACATCCCCGTAATAACGGCAATCAGCCCGATCCAGCGCATCCGCGTCTTCCAGAAATACACCCAGATGCCGCCGAGCATCGCCAGTGCGAAACCTGCATCGGAAGGATTCGGAACAATGCACATCGCATGCGGCAGATGCGCCGTCCAATCTGCAATGCGCAGCAGCAAATCAATACCGTATTGCATAGGGGCAAATGCAATCCACGCCGCACCGAACGGCAAAAGCAGCACGCCCGCAATAACAAGTGGCATCAGAATAAACGACACAAGCGGATCAGCTACCGTATTGGCCAGCAAACTGTAACTCGAAAATTGATTGAAGTGATAAATGATGAGCGGCTCCGTGCCGAGCCATGCAACAAGTGATGTCATCATGACAGCAGCGAAATAAAATATGATGCGCCACAGGCTGAATCCCGCTTCCCTTCCGCGCTGTGCGAACCGCTCCACACCCCATTCATAAGAAGCAACCAAAGCTGCCGTCGCGCTGAAGGAAAGCTGGAAGCTTGCGCTCAGCACGGCTTCGGGTTCATACAGCATGATGCAGAACGCAGCGATGGCAATGGAACGCATCGGCATCGGATCGCGATCGAGCAGTATGGCGATAAAAATAAATGCGACCATGAAGAATGCACGCTCGGCTGAAACAGGCGCACCTGCCACGCGCAGATACAGATAGCTTGCAATCAGCGCCAGCAGCGCTGCCCACTTCTTGATAGGATAACGCAGCGCCAATGCAGGAATGCTGGCGAATAACAGGCGCAGCGAAAAGAACGCAAGTCCCGCCACCACGGAAAGATTCATGCCCGAAACCGCAAGCAGGTGATAGAGCCCTGCCGTTCGCATATCGTCATTGACGCTTTCAGGAATCTCACGCGTCTCGCCCGTAATGAATGCGGCCGCAACGGAACCGGCAGGCTCGCGGAAGTAGCTGCGGATAGATTCGGTAAGGCGATGACGAAACTCCGCAAACCAGATATCGAATCCGCTCGCACCAGATTCTTTCAGCGGCACCGCCTCCAACGGCGCGATGCCGTAACCGACTGCGCCGATCTCGCGAAAATAAAAATACCTGCTGAAATCGAACCCACCCGGAACATCCGGCTCAGGCGGTGGAAACAGCCCCGCACGTAAGTGCACAATTTGCCCCGTCACAAGATGCGGATCATAAATATGCAACGTGACACTTATATAATGCGGTGTGTGCTCAGCATCGATGCCTGTAATCGTGACATCTTTCAAAATTAGTTTGCTGCCCTTTGGCGTCGGTGCGATCTCGGCGATCTTGCCGCTCACCGGCACAGGTGGAAGCGTCGCCGTCAGATGCGGGGAATGAATATGATACGTGCGCCACTGCGCAAGCGTAACTCCGAATGCAGCAAATAAAATAGCGATACATATATAATAGAGTATCGCAGCACGTCTACGCGCAGCATACGCAATGAGTGCGGCAGCTATCATGCAGACACTGCCAAGCCAGAGCGGCGGCTCAGAGCGTAAATGAAAATACCATGCGATGCCGAATCCCATACAGACAGGAATCCAGAGAGCAAAACGTTCCTGTTCGGATTCAAGAGATGCGGCAAGCTTTCGGTATAACGCTTTCATGTATGCGAATCACGTTCTGAATAACTGGTTGTCTGCCACAAACGATAGTAGTAATTGTCAATATATAAAGAGTGTAAAACCATCGGGGTAGCAAAATGAACATCGTACTGAAATCATTATTATGCTTCACCCTGCTATGCGCGGCCGGGGCCGTACAGGCAGATGTCACCGTAAACAGCCAGGTCATGCAGAAAGGAATATTCTCTCCTCCCAAATGCGACGGCACTGGCGGTTGCCTCTGTGAATCCGACATCATCTACCCTTCGATCAGCGGCATGCGCAATGCCGACAAGCAAGCCGCCATCAACGATACGATCATGAAATCGGCAGAGCAGTTGAAATGCCAGGGCACGGCAGTTGACGCTAAAAGCAGCGCCGACAATTTTTCTGTCACGCATAATTATGAGGTAACCTTCAACTCACCGCATTTTCTGGGCTTACGCTTCACCGATTGGGCTTACGAAGGCGGCGCGCACGGTAACGGCACGGTGGAAGGAATGATAATCGACCTCGATTCCGGCAAAGTGCTTTCCCCGGCCGATATATTCGACAACAAGAGAATCGCCGACGTCAATAGGGTTATCTATAATGCGCTCGCGCCGAAAGCAGACGGCATATTCCGCGACGAAATCGAGAGCCGCAAAGATGCATTCATCAAAGATGGGAAATGCCAGGGCTGCACGCTGGTGCTGGATAAGAACGGGGTGGAAGTGGTTTTTCAGGCCTATGAAGTAGCCCCATTCGCAGATGGCAACCCTACTGTCACCATCCCTGCAAAAGATATTTCCTATCCTGCTCTCGCAGCATCCATTGGCACTAAGAAAAAGTAAATAGAACTACCGCACCAATGCGCGCAGACTTTCTTTGATCAGCACATCTACAGAGTGATCGCCCTGCCCGAGCTTTGAAACCGACATCGCTACGGCATTGTATGCATCCGAGCGGCTATAACCCAGATTCACGAGCGCCGAGATCGTATCTTCGCTGGCGCTCATGGGAGGCAGCGGCAATCCATTTCCTGCTCCGCCGGACTTAGCGGCAGTCGGTGTAAACGCGCCCGACGGCAATTTCGCAATCTTGTTTTTCAGCTCCGTCGTAAGACGCTCAGCCAGTTTCGGCCCCACACCGCTCACGCGGGTCAGCGACTTCGTATCCTTAGCGGCAATCGCCTGGGCAAGCTGCGCAGGCGTAAATACACCGAGAATAGCGAGCGCCATCTTTACCCCAACCCCCTGGACGCCAGTCAATGTGCGGAACCACTCACGTTCATACATGTCGGGGAAACCGAGCAGATGGATATGTTCCTCGCGCACATGGGTTTCAATCACAAGTTCCGCAGCTTCTCCCCGGCCCGGAAGCGCCGCCAGCGTCCGCGAAGAGCAGAAAACATGGTATCCGACCCCGCCAACATCAATGATTACCGAGTCTTCATCCGTATCGTCCACCCGGCCTTTAAGCTTTCCTATCATATTTTTCTCTACAACCTGTAATTGATCTTAAGCTTTTCTTAACCTCTCTAGGTTAGTATATCGTCATGGAGATCATATATGGCTAACAAATTATCTTACGTATCAACCACCTATACACCACCCTCACGGGCGTTGTCAGGGGAAAACAGCATTTTTGCCAAAGTTTTGTCTGTGCTCGCAGCCGTGGCGGATAGCAGGGTTGGAATCGGTGAGGTCATCCATGACTATGCCGTGCAGACGGGTGAACAGATCAAAACCCTGGCAAAAGCCCAGGAAAGCGTCGAAAAAGGTGTTGCAACCACTCAGGATAAGGAAACGCTTGAACAGGCCGGGGAGATCATAAAACGGCTGGAAAAACTGCTGGAGATCCTCCCTGGTGCCATGCGCAGGAATAATACTGAGACAATCGGTCGCAAGGAACGGATTACATTGCGGCAGATCGAAAGACTGGCAAACGATTTCGCCCGCTCACCCGAAGCGCATTATTTTCTCACACACTACCCGCAAACCGCGCTTTTGGAAGCTTCTGCCGTATAAAATCCGGCATACCCCATTGTGTAATCCCTTCAAATCCTATATAGTGGCTGCGATGGGGTTCTGCTGAGTGCGTCAGGATCTTAGTTCCTTGGGCCGATAATTTCGCATAGGGAGCTGTCCCTGATCTTAAAACAGAGTTTTTTGATTACATGGCACCCACCTTAACGTAAGGGCCGCATGCGACAAGTTATCCAACGGCTTGGGTGGTTCCCCATCACTTTGTTTCTTTCCATGCTCCCGCTACGGCCTACGCGGCCTGCGCGATGAGCCTGACGCCTTCGGCGACTGAAGACGCAGCCTGCTGCCTGCGTAGTCAGTCAGAATAACAGAAATCACCTCCCATGAACTCCATCCTCAAAGCCGCTATCCGCAAAGAGAAACTTGCCCAGCGGCAGGCGATGGCCCCGCACCTGCATGAAGCGCTCTCGCAGCGTATTGCAGAGCGTCTGGAACCCTATCTGGACGGGGGCATCATCGGCGCCTATTCCCCTGTTCGGGGTGAAGTGGACATTTCCCATATCATCAGGCGCAGCAATGCATCCCTCCCCCTTATGACGCCGGATTCGCTTGCCATGACATTTCACCGCTGCCACCACGGACTGGAGCTGAAAAAAAACCGCTATGGCATTCTTGAGCCCTCGCAGGATATGGAAGAATGCGAACCCGACATACTGATCGTGCCTGTGGTAGCATTCGACCGTCAGGGCTACCGCATCGGCTATGGCGGCGGCTATTATGACGTGACCCTCAAACATTTACGCGACCTGAAGCCTATCCAGGCCATCGGCGTGGCGTTCGCGTCGCAGGAAGTGACCAATGTTCCCCACGAAATATTTGACGCAAAGCTCGATAGGGTGATAACCGAGAAAGAAACTCTGGAATTTATATGAAGACCGTTCTCGTCGCCGCCGTTGCCCTGATTGATTCCGACAATCGCATTCTGTTAGCCCAGCGCCCGCAAGACAAAGCCATGGGCGGCATGTGGGAGTTTCCCGGCGGCAAGATCGAACAGGGTGAATTACCGGAAGCCGCTCTGATCCGCGAATTGGAAGAAGAACTTGGCATCACCGTCTGCGCTTCCTGTTTAAGCGCCGGTACCTTTGTTTCCTACAGCTATCTGAACGAGCCAAGACCCGACGAGCCCGGCTGCGGCTGTCCAGTGGATAACGCTCACTTCATTCCCGCGCATGCAATGGGCCTGAAAAGCGAATTCCACCTGCTTATGATGCTCTATATCTGCCGCAAATGGAAAGGCACGCCCACCCCACGCGAAGGACAGACACTTGCATGGCGCACATTGAGAGAGATGCACGCAATGCCTATGCCCCCTGCAGACCGCCCGCTCATTGAAGCACTAATGAATATTTTATAAGGGCACCAAGGCAATTAGTTTTAGTTCTGGAAAAGCAGCCGGCCGCAGCGTGAACTGCTCATAACGCAACGTGCCGCGCTTAGGGTGATTGAACTGCCGTATTCCACCTTCTCTTGCCAATACGAGCTGCGATTTCCATGCTTCCGCAAAAGCCGCGCTCTGTTCGCTGAGTTCCTCCACCATGGCACGGCGCACAGGGTCTTCACGCAACCCTGCCGTATCGGCTCTGTACTCCGCCACCAGCCTTTGCGAGCGTCCTCGCCAGTCTGCAATAAACTTGCGCGCATCCGTCGCAAGGAATACATAGCGCAGCAGATTGCGTTCGTTCTTCTTTCCAAGCCAGCCAGAAAATAGTGAAGCAGCAGCAGAGTTCCACACCACTGCATCCCAATAGCGGTCGAGTATATACACAGGATGCTTCATCGCCTGCACAAGCGGCAAAAGCTGATGCGGTGCTTTATCCGCCGCCGCAGGCCGTGCTGGTTCGGAACGCATTCCCAGCGTATAGAGATAAGCACGTTCCGCCTGTGACATGCGAAGACCGCGCGCGATTGCCTGCAAGGTGCCTTGCGAAACACCCGTCGTGCGTCCTTGCTCGATCCACGTAAACCATGTCGGACTGACACCGCATAACGATGCCGCCTCTTCACGCCGCAGTCCCGGCGCTCGCCGTCTCCCGCCTGCGGGCAAGCCGAAATCCTCAGGTTTCAGGCGCTCCCGCATTGCACGTAAAAACTGCCCGAGCGCATTCGTATTCTTCTTTCGCATGATTTTTTCTCTCTGATAACTGGTATTTATAATAGTATAATTACCAGTATTGTACCATGATAAAATATGGCTAAGCTCTGATATGAAACTCAGGAGCAACGATGAAAGACCATTCCCAGATTATTCACGATCAGTACGACTCGCAAGCAAACGCTTATCTTATCAGCGCCGTTCATGCAGCCGGTCCCGATCTGCAATACGCCATTACGCTGGTAGAGAAAACCATTCCGAAAGGCCGTGGAAATTTTCTGGATATGGGGTGCGGCGGCGGTCATCTTAGTTACGCGCTGGCACCGCATGCACATCATGTCACTGCCGCAGATCCCTCACCGCAAATGGTGGCAACAGTCGCAGCGGCGGCTCAGGAAAAAGGTCTCGGCAATATTGAAACCGTGCGGGCAAGCGCGAATGATATGACGTTCGCCACAGGCAGTTTCTGCATCGCAGCCTCACGTTATAGCGCGCATCACTGGCGCGACACCGAAGCCTGCATCGCGAATATGCGCCGCACTATCAAACCGGGAGGATATTTATTGATGATCGATGTGGTGGGACATGAAGATCCGCTCGTGGATACGCATCTGCAGGCAATGGAATTACTGCGTGACCGTTCGCATATCCGCAACCTGACGATCCCTCAATGGCGGCAGATTATAACGCTGTCCGGCTTCGAATTGCTGGAAGAAAAAACATGGCCGCTTCCAATTGCGTTCGCTCCTTGGATCTCGCGCATGAAAACATCGCCCGAGCGTGAAAAGATAATTCTGACACTCCAGGCAGAATCCCCAGCTGAAGCAAAACAGGCGCTTCAATTTGCGCCGGACGGTTCTTTCATGCTGCAGACAGGTTTATTCTGGGCTAAAGCAGTATAAGCATCATCTGCCGCGAGCGCCGGCACCAGCCAGCTGCGGAACCTGCTCCTGCGTGATACGCTCCACCCAGCCGCCCCGCGGCTGGTTGGCCATCTGCCACTCCCGGTCAATTGCGTCATTCCCACGTGCAACACCCTGCTCCTGAGCCACTTCCTGCGCAGCCATGAGCGCCACTGTGCGATAGGCGGATTCAACACCATGCCCCATGCGGTTGGCGGATTCAGACCTGTCCTCCATATGCATTTCACCCGGTACATAGGTTCCTGCTATGCCAAGGCCTTGCTGCGCCAACTGATCGAATGATTGCGCCAGATGGCGCAGTTTCAAATACTGTCCCTGCGAACACGAGCTATAGCAGACGTTTTTAGGGTCCGGGCCGCCATACGATACCATCTGAGTATCAAATTCCTTATCGACTGTGCTATTATGCGCACGCGCATAATCTTCCAGGACCAGCTTCATCAATTCTTTCGGCTTATATTTTTCCGAAAGATCCGAGCCGATCATGAACACCGATTCGCCGGGCGCGCGGTTCCATACTTCATACCCCAGATGAGAAATAAAAAATCCGTCATTTTCCACGGGTGTTTTACGGCCAATAGTAATCTTGGTGCCATTGGTATATTGCAGCCGTTGCAATGTATCGATATCGTCAGGTGGAAGAAATTCCTCAATACCTTTGATATTGGCAATCGGGTGGGCTTGCGTTGCCAGCACAACCTGGTCGAACACCTGCTTCTCATCCTGTTTATCAAACCTAAGTGAAAACTTGCCATTCTCCTTGCCGATTTCGGTCATTTGGGTACCCAGGTGGAAATGCGCACCGCTTGCCCGGAGCGACGCCTCCAGCGCATCCGTCAACCGCTGTGTTCCTCCCTCAATCCGGTATTGGCAATCGCTCGGAATGAGGTCACCCTCTTTATTGGCGGTTTCATGCATGAATTGTAAAGCCGACATTTGCGACGCCGGACGCATACGTTCAGCGGCAAGACCTTGAGCGGCCATTGTAAGAATATTGGGATCAACAGTGGGCTTAGGCCTGAAGGTCAGCTTTTGCAGCCAGGACCTGTCATCCTTGATATTGCCCGCCAGCTCTTTCAGATATTGCGTCACAGACATATTATCCAGTTGCTGCGCGCGTTTTCCCGCCGGATCGTTTTGAATAATCTGGCTGTCCTGATAGACCTGTTCTGAAATCAACCGATATCCTTTGTTAAACTCTTCATCGGAAATCAGCTTGCCATTAGGCGTGTAATAACGGCTGGCCATTGTTTTATTGGCCTCGATATACTTTACACCCAGTTCATCAGCCATCGCCAGAATGCGCTTCTGGTTGGAATCGATATATTCCCCGCCCTCATCTGCAAGATCGGTCTCTCTGGCACCCAGTTGCAGCGTATGAATTTTTCCGCCCGTGCGCGGTTTGGAATCGAATATATGGACTTCATATCCTTGCTTGGTCAATTCGTAGGCACTGGTCAGTCCGCTAAGACCAGCACCGATGACGGCAACAACGCGACGTCGGGGAGCAGTCCCTCCTGCATCCCC
The DNA here is from genome assembly GCA_035765535.1 of Rickettsiales bacterium. Lineage (NCBI taxonomy): Bacteria > Pseudomonadati > Pseudomonadota > Alphaproteobacteria > Rickettsiales > Rickettsiales bacterium. The sequence continues at coordinate 82,704 of DASTXE010000004.1, forward strand.
ACTACTAATCGCTGAATTTTGTGTTCCGTCCGCGTCGGCCATAAGAATCCGCTATTGTAACAATCTTTTAATAATAGCAGATTATAGGCTGTATAATATGAAGATTTTATTAAGATTACCCGTTTTGGCACTAGGCAGAAGCGATGATTTTCCGGCTTATTTCATCGTAAAATCCATTACTTCCGGCATAATGCCTCCCCTCATCGGAAGCAGCCCGCAGTTCCATGTCAATCGGCACCTGCCCTAAAAGAGGGGCTTGAGCGGCGGCGGCCAGCCTTTCACCACCCCCAGTACCGAAAATCGCATGGGTCTGACCAGTGGCAGGGTCGGCAAACCCGCTCATATTCTCAATAACGCCAATAATCGGTATGCTTACCTTTTGAAACATATCGACCGATTTACGGGCATCCGCAACGGCCACTTCCTGCGGCGTCGTCACGATGACCGCACCGTCCACCGGCACCTGCTGCGCGAGGCTGAGATAGACATCTCCCGTTCCCGGCGGCATATCGATCAGCAGCACGTCCAGCGGATGTTCCTCATCCCCCCAGGCTACGTCACGAAGCATCTGGTGCAATGCTTTGGTGACCTGAGGCCCGCGCCAGATGACAGCTTGTTCCTCACCAATCAGCAACCCGATCGACATACAGGCGATCCCCTGCGATATGATCGGCATAATCCTGTTCTGAACGATCTCAGGCTTGCCCGAAATTCCCATCATACGCGGCAGCGACGGGCCGTAAATATCCGCGTCCAACAACCCGACACGCTTTCCCTGCCGTGTGAGCGCATGCGCGATATTAACCGAAGTCGTCGACTTGCCTACTCCTCCCTTACCGGATGCCACAGCAATCACGCGTTTCACATACGCCACCGGTGTAGTATTCCAGACCGCTTTCTTAGCAGGCCCTGCAGGCGCACTCGTCCCCCCTGTCGTTTCAGCCGTCATAACAACAGTAACGGAAGTCACTTCCGCTATCTTACGCACAGCCTTTTCGCACGCTGCCTGCAACGGACCTTCTCTGCCTGTCTGAGCGGGACCAAGCGTGATGACAAAACTTACTTTACCGTCTTCGCTTACACGAAGACCGGAGACAAGTCCTTTGCTCACGATATCGCCATCCTCGAGCCTGACGTTTCTGAGCGCGTCCATAATCGTTTCCAGCGTAAGCCCTGCCATATCATCTGTCCCGAATGAAAGAAATTTTTTTGCCACCTGCAATAGGCGCATAAGATAACCTGATATTCTGCTGAAACTGCTATAGACCTATAAACAACAGGAGGTCAGCGCAAGCAGAAAATTCGCAGATGCTTCATGCTCTGCCGCTCAAACATTAATGGAATTCAGTCCTGCTGCTATATGTTCAAGTTCACTTTCTGACGTCGCAAGCCCAACATGGGTTTTCGCTGAGTCCAGCATAGCCTGCAGGCGCATACGGTCGCCATCAGATAAATTAGCACTCTTGAGCCTTGCTTCCATCTGGCCGATTCGGCCATTTACAACTGCTTGCTGCATCTTCATGGTCTGGCGGTGAGCAGTGTCACGCTGGGCGATTTGTTCTATTTCCTGCGACGGCACAAACTTAATAAAGCCAAGACTCTTATTTTCCTCCACGGAACCGGAAATGCTCTTCTTCTTATGACGCGCCATCATTTTGTCATAAGCTTCCTTGGTCTGATCGCCCTGACTGTAGCGACCGGGATCCATGCTGCTTTCCTTAAATAACTTTCCGTCGCGCCTGTTCTCAAAGAAACCTGCACGTAGAGTCTCACCATGCGCACCAGGCATTGTCGCCATACTGTACTGATTATTCCTGAATCGAGCCACCTCCTTATACTCCTCGGCCTTCCTCCCTGCCCAATCAAGATTTTTATTTAATCGTTGCAAAGCCTTGCGCGCAGCTGCAATATCCTGCTCGCTGGCTCCTATCTGCCTCAACCGTTCCATTTCAGCCAAAGCCTGATCGCGCATGGCTTCCGCATCCTGAAGCACCTTATGGGCGCGGTCAGCATCAAGAGAAGCACGCTTCGCCCGCATCTCTGCGAGTGCTTTGGCATTCTTGGCCGCACGTCCCGCAATGCCTCTTTCATCCGCCCCGCCATGCTTCAGCGCTGCTATCATGCCGCCATGGCGCACCATTTCCCCTTCCTCATTCTCCTGCTCATAACCGAATATACCGTTGGCTAAGCGCTTCTTGAGATTGCGCCCCATATTGCGAGGATCGCGTATGGTGCTGATTAATCCCGCGCCTCCCTGCGGTCGTTTCAGCGCATTTTGCCGGAAGGCGGCATATCCTGCCTGAATGGATTCAATACCGGGGAGATTAAGCCCCTGCGGCGTTCCGCCCGCGCCCAGCGCAAGCCCCACTCCCTGACCGCTCAGTTCTTTAGCAAGATTGGGAGCTTTCTTGATAAAATCGCCCAGTACCTTGGAAATGATATAGATCGCGAGCGCCTGCGTAATGGCAAAAATCACAAAATCACTATGCTGCAGCAGGTTCAGCAGCGGAATAACATAGTAATTGTGATCGGTGCTGAGCATATATCCGGCATCTTCAGCCTGCTTCATCGTTGCAGCCTTGTGCAGCACACAGGCAATGCTCGCAGGCGTATTAAGTCCCGCAGGGGTAATGTTATACTCGCATACGGAACAGAAATGCACCGGCACTGTTAAAGGCGGAATACCGAGCGTACCCGTATATTCTTTCAGTACGCTGATCAGCTGGATAAAGAACTGGGCAATGGGAAGCATCGCAAGCACCGCCATGAAGCCGAACATCACCACCATCTGCAATGTGAACGACACCAGATGCTTCAGCCATGCCTGGAATAACGGCATGGTCGTGCGGAAAAGTGCGAAAGACATGAAGAACGGCGCGAACACGAACAGGAAGCTGATCAGCACGATCGCCGTCAGATAGTTCAGTAATGCGCGACAGAAGTTACCGATATAGCCGATAATCGCAATAATCACGAAGATTACCAGGAACGGCATGAAATAAAGCATCAGATACAGAAAAAGCGCCGCCCAGAAAATACAGACAGGAGGAACATTGGTAAGGGTAGCGCCCGTAGTCTGGGCCATATTGCCGGAAGACGCACCGGAAAACACGCTGAGGATGATATTATCGGGCTGCGTAAGGCTCGGCACCGCGCCACCGCTGGGAATGGCAGCCAGTACGATATTCGTCGCCTCTTCCGCAAAATTCATAAAGAATTTATAGGCAACGCCAATTCCCCAGTCTGCATTCATGGCAAAGGCCCAGATAAGCGCCACCTTGAACAGAACCACGCTGGCTTCTTTCATGGTGAGACGGGAAATACCGCCCATGATCATGGCACCAAACACCGTGATGAACAGCGTTACGGCAGCAGAAAGGGGGAGGCGCAATGCGTCGGCCATAGCGCAGTACATGGAGGACATGACCTGGCCTATCGTGCTTTTGAAGAAGAACAGAACATGTCCGAATACGGCGCCCACCGGATCGGTCGTCTGCTGGATCGTCTGATTCATCTCGAAAAGATTGCCTACCGGCGTCGCCCCGTTACAGGTAAAAGTAGGAGCGGCGCTTGCCGTGCAGGCATAATTATGCCCCAGCGCCTGCATGATGCTTGCCGCACCGAAAATCAGGGCGACACCGGCAGCAATGATAAAACCACTGCCCCACGACGCTCTGCCGAACATAAGCATAATACCAACGCCGATGATAGCGACCGAAGCAAGCGCCTTGCCCGTCGTCCCGTTCATTGCATTGGTGATAACGCAGATCGTATCCGATATTTCACCGGCCGCTGCATAACCCGGCAGCAGCAAGGCGGCAAGCATAACAGCACACATCACCTGCCAGCGCCGAATCCTGCCGCTGAGAAAGTGAAATATCGTTATGCGCCCGTTCATAAGAATTTTATATATTTCTAAGAAATACCGGCATCCATTGCACAGGTTCCGTTCCGTGCTGTTCCATCATTTTTTCCATAAGTTGCAACGCATCGGAATGTGCTGAAAGGACAGCAAGAATATCCCTCATCTCTCCGATGTTAAGCTCACATACGATAGTCTCGCGATCCCGCTTGACCATAAAATGACGGTCATCCGTGTTCATGGCCGCAAGATAGGCGATTTCATTGTCGGTCAGCCGGAATGCAGTCGCATAAGCATCGTCAGGTACGGGATCGGGCAGGTAAATCTGCGTTGCCGTTTTTTCCACCAGAAGCGCATTCAGTCCGCTGCCGAATGCATCCGAGATATGATCGGTCTCCATGATTACCATGGCGTTATGCGCCCGCAGATCGTCCAGGAGCTGGTCGAGCTGAGGATAAAAATAGGAATTGTCCAGCAGCGTCCAGGCTTCCCGCAACACAATAATCGTAGGCTTGCCATCCAGATGCTGGCACATGCGATATAATAAATAAGCCACAACAGGGATAAGCGGTTCGCCATGCTGCATCAGGGTGGTCATTTCCAGGCCGACGATCTTGGCGTCAAAGATCTTCGGCTCTGGACCGGAAGAAAATACACTCGCAAATTCCCCGCCTTCCATCCATGCGCGGAATGCCTCCGCAGCTTCCGCGTTATGCTGGCGCAGAAAACCGATACAGGTGGCAAGGTTGCGCTGTTCAGGCGGAAGCACAATCACATCGGCAACTGCCTGCTTACACAAGGCTGGCAAGTCTGCAATAGCGGCTCCGGCATTCCCTGCAAGCGTCGTAAGCCATCCGCCTAAAAATGCACGGTTCCGCGGCGTATCTTCCAGCATGAACGGGTTCATACTGGTATGGGCCTGCGGCCTGCTGTCATCTCCCGCAAACGTATTGTAATATTGGCCGCCAAGGCTTCTTAGAAAAATTTCTGCGCTGCGATCGACATCGAAATAGAACAGACGATTATCAAACTTGCGCGCTTCCGCCAGCAGGAAATTGAGCAGCACGCTCTGCCCTGCTCCCGGCTGTCCGACAATCAGTGTATGACCATTGTCGCCTTTGTGAAAGTTAAAGAAATAAGGCGTATGTGCCGCCGTATGGAATGTGGTAACTGCCGGTCCCCAGTGGTTGTTATGCCCATTACCGGCCGAGAGGTTGCTTAAGTTTGCAAAACCGCCAATACGGGCGGTGTTAATGGGGCGCATACGCTTGATAAATTCAAAATTGCCCGGTAGCTGCGCCCAGTAGCATTCTTCGGATTTGATATCCTCGCGCATAGGGGTCATGCCCAGCGCCGAGAGTGCTTTGGCCGCATTAGCCACCCCACTTTCCAGCGCCTTGATGGAATCCGCCAGCAGGAAGATATTGATCTGGTGCTGTCCGAAATCCGTCTTGTTACCCTTGTTGCTCTCGATAATATCTTTCAGCCCTATCCGGTCATAAAGCCTTTGGGACTTGCTCGTAACAAGCAGCTCCTTCTGGTATTCATAGCCCTGGACAGCAAGCTTGGCGGTAAGGAATTCAAAGCTCTGGCTGATAATAAATTCTGCGGGAATCTGCAGCAGCAGATCCAGTGCGCCGATCTCCAGTTCGCGGTATTCCCTGACGGTTAGGATAGCACCAAAGCGGCGCTTATTATCGGCGCGCATACGTACTTCCATGGCATTATAGCCGAACGTCACATCATAATCCGTAAGCGCGTGGGAGAGATTCACCTCTTTTAAGGGGAATTCGATATCCCGCAAGGTAGTGAGCTTACCCAGAAATTCGCATATATCAGAGTAATAGCGCCCGTCGCGCTTGCTCACCCCCAGCAGTTCGGCGCCAAAGCAATTGAGAATCGGCAGCATTTTCGCCGTCAGCGCATTGATCTCTTCGCAAGCCTTATCGATAGCGCTCTCGAAATAGCGGTTGAGCATCGTCGGCATCATGCAGCGCGTCATGATTTCCGATTCAAAAACCTTGGCGCCCTTGCCTTCGCGCACAACCGTAAGATAGACTTCATTGACGAACTTGTGTTCCCAGTCATTCTTATCGTTCCAGAAATGATCGAGATAGCCGGCGAAATCGCGCTGGTATTCGCCATCCGTCTTAAGGCTCTTGCGGCGGCGTATAGTGTGTATCCACACCGCGTATTTTGTGGAGTCGATGCACTCCTTCACAGCCTCGCGTATTTTATCGCGCAAGGTTATATCTTCATGGATATTCTCTGCCAGCTCGTGGACAAAGCCTGTAATTCTTATGGTCTGGAGGACTTCACCGTTCTTGGTGACGATGGTATGGGGGTCCCAGTGACAGGCATAGGGGACGAAATCCCCTTCAATGACATCATCCGTTATGTCACGGAACTCTTCAAGATTCTCAGCTGTCGCCTCCTCCTTCTTCTTCAAAAACGACGCTAAAATAGTGTTTTTCATGGCTCAAAAACCCAAGGTCAGGAAGCATCTTTCTATACTAACGAAAACTTCTAAGGCCCCTCCCCCGTAAAACGAGGAAGGGGCCCTTTGCGTAAAGTCCGCTGAAAACTAGCGGGTCGGAATCGCTGCGTAACCGGTGCAGTTACCCGTACCACCGAGGTTGTCTACGATCGTACCGGCACCGAAGATCAGTGCAACGCCGAGCGCTACGATGAGTGCCATACCCCAGGAGATCTTACCAAGCAGAGCGCCGATACCGACTGCGATGATTGCAACGGTTGCAATCGCCTTACCGGTAGGACCGTTCAACACGGCAACCACGTTACAGAACACCTGCTCGATAGCGTTGTTTGTCGTAGCATGCGCCGCATCCGGGAACATGCTGAAACAAATACCCACCGCCATAAGCAGAGTGAGGTTCCAGCACAAGTCAATCATGCCTTGTGCTGATTTTACCTGAACATTCGTCATAAAAAACCTTTCTCAATAGTGTGAATGAATAGACTGGGATACCCCAGATACCATCCGTTATAACATACAAAAGTTACAACTTAATGACACTACGTAGCATTCCATAACATTTAACACAATATTCACGATATTCATGCATTCAGAATTCCTGGAAGAAGGACATATATATCACTAACCTGCTGAATACCTTTTTAGAACCAGGAAAAATGCAACACCCTTCCCGGGAAAAATAGACGCTCGGCTGCCATCAGCAATATCAGGTGCAGCACGTACAATATTAGGGTATTGCGCGCAGCCCATTGCAAAGCCAGACGCAGCGGTACAGAAAGCTTCTCACTGGCAATATCATGCAAGGAAAAGCGCTGTATAATGCAAAGCACGCACAGTCCGATCACTCCCATGACCACAATATCGAATCCGCTATACTGCGGATTATATTGCAGCAGGAAATGAAACAGCACCGACACGGCAATAAACACTGCTGTCTCACGGCTTTCCGGCCTGTAACGCGCAGATAGCCGCAGAAAGCAAAAAGCACCGCCAGCGTGCTGTAATCCAGCCATAGAAAAAGTGGGTACCACACCACACTGACAATAAAAATCGCGCTGAGATAAGAGGGCGTCAGCTCCCGTTTTACCAGCTTCGGCATGACGAACCGCACCACTGCGATCGTAATCAGTATATTAAGGGGAAAGACAGGATGATGCGTAGCCACAGCGCACACAGCCACCGCAGCAGCCGACCATAGCAGATCCGCCCGCACCGCCCAGTTACCCGAATACCCCACCAGAAACAAAAAGAGCGGAAAAGCCATGCGGCCGATCACCCGCAGAAAATCCACATCGGGATAAAGATACGCTCCGACATGGTCGATAACCATAGTCGCAAGTGCAATCAGTTTCAGCGCATCGTAGCTGTTAAGGGCATTTCCGTAGGCCGTGGCTTTCTTGAAAAATCTCATGACCGTGACGCCTAATGAATCCGTTTATAGACGAAATAACCGTTATGCTGCTTGGCGTCGAACGCATAGAGCCCGTGTATCTTAGTCACATAACGATAGTGCGACCAGGCTTCTGCAAAACGCGGGGAAGCGCTGAAAAACGCCGCCATATCCACATAATGGCGGTACGTGTAAAAATCGTCCGTGTCGTCGACAAACATCAGCTCCGGCTTATAGCGTTCCATATCCTCGGCAAGGCTGTCTTCCACGTAATGCAATATCCATTGATGTTTCGCGGCGAATTCTGGCCCTGCTATCAGGAATTTAGGCAGCATCCATAAATGGTTGAAGCGCGTATCCCATTCGGCTCCCGTGGCGCGGTTCAGATACGACCAGACACCGAAATCCATGGAGATCGCACCGAAGCGCTCAAGCGGTTTACCGTCATTAGCCGTCCGCACTTGCTCCAGCATCACCTTTCCGGCCTTGCAGCTGGTAAAATAATGCCCGCAATTGTTGAAACCGTATCCGTAGCTGATCATGATGCTCAGTATCGCGTTGACCGCAAAATTGATCATGCACGCGCGCGCGCCGAACAGGAACGGCTTAAAGGGCTCGCCAAGCGCCTGTTTCTGGGCTTTCAGATACAGGCATTCCCACAGCACGAACCCGGTCAGGATCAGCAGCACCGAATCCAGCAGATCCCACGTATACCCCCAGCCATTATTGGCCGCCACATACAGCAGGAATGAAACACAGACGAGCAGCAGATAGTAAATATCGCGGCGAAACGGGGAATCGTAGCGCGGTCGGAAATCCGCGAACGTAACACAGAAGATCAGCAATGCCTTGATGCCGTAAAACACCGCCCGGGGCCCGGCACTAGCCGCTGAATAGGTGGCAAACACCATAGGCAGCACCACCGTGATATACTGCGGGAAGAACAGCCAGACCGAAAGCGCATAACCTCCCCCGATCAGGTAGATCAGGATATTTTCGATACTGAAGAGGATATCCGCACGGCGGCGAAACAGCATGGAAGCCAGGTTGATGCCCCCCAATACCGCAAGGCAATGCGGCTTAATGCTGAAACCGATCCCGGCCATAATGCCTATCATCATCCGCATCCACAACGGCAGGGGGGCACCGGCCGTGGAAGGCATCCAGCGCAATAAATAAGGGGTCGTCAGCACGAGGAAAATATGCTCGCGGTCTCCAAAATCCATGGGATGCTGGAAAATGACGAACACAAAACCGAGCAGCAGGCAGAATTCCAACTGGCGCTCTAGGTTTCCTGCAAATTGCGGGTGCCCGCGCATGATTTGTAAGCCAATCCATATGGACTTGCCGATCATCACCGCCATGAGCAATGTCAGGAAGTGATAATCCTGCATGACCGGCATATGCAAAGACAGGTAGACCGGCACGGAATACAGGAAATAGATCAGCGGGGGCTGGACAGTAAAGAGCTGCGTATAGAGCTGCTTTCCTTCCAGCCAGGCTTTCGCGGTATAGAAGGAAAGCTCCTTATCCGGGGTCGCATTGCCGGCAACGAAATGCACATAGAATGTAAAGCAGAACAGTAACGCGAAGACAATCAGCCCCGCTTTATGGATTCCGGTGGTATTCTTCAAAAAAGCGTTGCGCATCAAAAGGGTTGTACCACAACCAGAATGACAATGCCAATCATAAGCAGGGTGACTGATTCATTGAGGATACGGTAAAATTTCGGCGTCTTGGTGTTGTGGTCATTCGCAAAGTTACGGCGGCAGCGAGCTAACATCGCATGCACAAGCTGCATGAGGATGACTAGCATCAGTTTTGCATGGAGCCAGTGTGCGGTTTTAACGTAATCCCATCCTAGAATGGTAATCAGCCAGATACCGAATCCCCAGGTCGCAATCATCGCCGGATTGATGATATAACGCAGCAGCCTGCGCTCCATCACTTTCAGCAGTTCGGATGCCTCGCTGCCGGAGGTGAGACTCGCATGATAGACGTACAGCCTCGGCAGATACAGCATGCCGGCCATCCAGGAAATAACGGAAATGATATGCAGCGCCTTGACCCACAGATACATGAAGCCTCCAGCAGAAATGGTGCCGCTTATCCGATTTGAACGGATGACCTACCGCTTACAAGGCGGTTGCTCTACCCCTGAGCTAAAGCGGCGACACATGAAAAAGACGCTTCTGATGTATACAGTTACGCTGCCAGATGCAAGCGTAAACCCATCATTATAGGCAGTTAGCCGTGCTCTTTGAAATAGATCTCGGACACGAAGCGATGTCCCTTTTCGCCACGCTTAAGCTGGACGATAACGTTAATCACGGTTTCCACATATTCTTTCACCTGCTCGCGTGTTACGCCAAGCCCTGCCTGCATGATCATCAGGATGAGCTGCTCGATTGCAAGCGCAGGCGTATCCGCATGAAGCGTGGAGATGGAACCCGGATGGCCTGTGTTGACGGCGCGCAGATAACTGAAAGCTTCCTTACCGCGCAACTCACCTACCATGATACGGTCGGGGCGCAGACGCAGGCAAGCTTCAATAAGGTCTTGAGTGGTCACCTGAGCACGTCCCTGCCCGCCTTTGGAAGACATCAGATGCACATGGTTGGGAATGTGATTGATATTGATTTCGCGTGCGTCTTCGCAGGTGATAATGCGCTCCGTGGGCGGAATTGCCTTGAGCACCGCATTCATAAAAGTCGTTTTACCGGTGGAAGTACCGCCGCTGATGATAATGTTCTTTTTGCTGATTACGGCCAGCTTGATGAACTCCTTGATGCTGCCCTGGTCAAGCAGCTGGCGCAGTTCCTTATCTATCGGATTATCGGTTTTTTTAACCACGGTAGCCTTGAAGGCGCCGATGGCTTCATAAGCGTCCAGATCCATATCCATGATCGTCTGCTTACGGATGGAAAAAGCGACAGTGCCATTCTCACAGGCCGGTGGGAATACGATCTGGACACGATAACCGTCCGGCAGGTTCGCTGACAGAAGAGGATTTTCTTCGCTGACACGCTGCTCGGTGGATTGCGCCACCAGACGTGCAAGCCCTTTGAGATGCTCTAGGTTGAATTCCGGAACATCGTAGCGCTGCATTTCGCCATACACTTCGACCCAGACTTCATTGGGGCGGTTGATGGAAACTTCACTTACGCCCTGCTGGTCGAATATACCTTTGAGAGGCTTAAGGTATGTCTCAAGAGCAACAATACTCATGGGATGAAACCAGGCCCACCGGTAAGTTCAGGAGGGAATACGACATCCTTGTTAACAAAGATATTGATCACTTCGCCCTGATCCACATGGATCACAGGAGCAAGATTGACCGTGCTGTTAACAATGGTCTGACCGACCGTGCCGATATTCTGGACCGCCTGCTGCATCGCAGTAGAGGTTGGTGACGAGGTGGCAGTGGTGGAACCGCTGCTCGGACCGGTCGTCGTGACCTGCTGCTGGTCGCCGAAAAGCCCCTGACCGACAGCCGCTATACCCACGTCAAGCGTGCTGGCAAGAATTGCCGTAGAGAAAGCATCCAGGAAGCGTGAATCGACAATACCGCCCATACCTGCGCGCCCCAAAGCATCCACGCCCGGAGAGTTGATAGCGACATCGACACCGTCAGGACGGATGACACGGGTCCAGATAATAAATACTCGGGCCTGGCCGCGCTGAACGGAAGAATTATAAACCCCGACAATGCGCGACCCCTTCGGAATCAGCACTTCCCTGCCGGATTCGGCATAAACGTCATGGCTGACAATCGCACGCACATCTCCCGGCAGAGTGGAATCGATCGCGGTTTCCAGCACACCGGAAATCAGCTTGCCCTGCGCAAGGGTGATATTCATGTTCTTGATCTTCGTCGCCTCAATCGTTTCGGTCTGGCTCTGCGCCACATTGTCGGCAAATGCGGAATTCGGGTCGGAAGAAAGCGTCTTCTTCTTAGCCGCAGCCGTGTCGGAGGAGGAAGAACCGGACATGCCACCGGAAATGAGCATAGCGGAATGGATTCTCGTTTTAAGCTGCTCATTGGTCGGTCCGACCTGAACGTTCATATCGGGCGGAGGACCGGGCGGCAGCACCTGTGGAGGCGGGCTTGCTTCCTGAACGGGTGGCGGCGGTGTGATGGGCGGCAGATTCGTCGTAGGCGCTACGGGTAGCCCTTCGACTCCCCCACCGTTGGTGGGCATCGTAGGAGCGGCAATCTGCTGCGGATGGGTAGGCGGAACCGGCTTGGGAGCGGAACCGAAAAAGAGCGATTTAATAACGATAAAAACAAATACGCCCGCAGCCACTACAAAAATAAGCAGCTTTCCGGGAGCCGCCGCTACGGCAGGCTGTCCGCTATCTAGCTGTTCTTCCGCATGCGGGTGGTTCCCCTGTTCGCCGGGCGGGAATTCGTTATTCTCATGCTCGTCTGCCATTGATCCCTCTGTCCTAAAACAACCCTGTTTGCCGAACGTTAGTCGTGAATAAGCTTATCGTTATACACTACCACCGAATAATCGCCCTGCCTGACATTAAAACGCGGCGCCACCGTATTGACCGCAAGATAATCGCCCACGGCACGCGTCGGAGTAAGCACCTCCTTACCCGCCTGGTCGATTGCATAAATAACGGGAGCAGCCATTCCCTGTGCCTGGTGGAACTTGAAATAAGTTGTCCTGCCGTCGTCAAATACGCGCAGCGGTGCAGCTGCATCGCTGCCACTGAATGTGTATTTATAGTTATACGGACGGGCGGTTTCAGGAGCGCCGTCACCCATACCCATTTCCCCCATACCGGAGTAAGCAGCAGCGGCACGGTTTTTCTTGTCGCCAGGATAGAAGAAACGCACAACATAAACCAGTTCGTCATGCGGCATAACAGGAGCCGGCACGGAAGTCAGATCGAACTGGTAAGCATGCTTATCCGTGACGACGGTCATATTGGTGCGGGCATTAGCCAGCAACGTGCGAATGAAAAGACGGCGTCCGGCGGGAACAATCTGGAACGGCAGCTTATCACCGATCGAAATGGTTTCGACATGCTCATCCGGCCCGAATTCAACATTGGACTGATAACCATAATGCGTAACGATGTCGAACACATCGTTTTCGCTATAAACGAACGTTTTAATGCGGCTATCCGTAGCCACCGGAACGATGGGCGTATCCGCTGCGACAGCAGACTGGGAAGCGGCAGCAATGCCGAACGCAAGAAGAGCGGCGGATGCCATATGCCGCGGAAGAGAAGCGAGAAACATAGTACGCATCTGCTTGGAGATTCCCATATCTTTATCCATAAATAGTTCTACCGGAACACATTTAAATAACCGCACGAGTGGGTTGTTTAAATGTGTTCTCCGCACCTTCGGAAAAGACGCACCGACAGGAATACGGACACCTGAAAATAGACTTACCGACTAAATTCCTTTTTTGCAAATCCTGATTTCACATCCGTCCCGAATTCATACCGGCAGATTACGGGTTTAACGTGTCGTCATCCGCATGGTAGCTGATCACCTGGAACCCGAGCGGATTCAGGTAACGGTCTTCGGTTGTCAAATCAAGATCCGCATATCTGAATTCTATCAGGATCAGCTTATGCAGGACCCCAGACGCCTCGCCATTTTTGGATTCGGTAATCTGCGCACGCACAAGATAGCGCAGCGTGTCGAAACCTTCCGTAGTTTTATGCCTGTCGAGATATTTAATGCTGGCGATATGAATGGTACGCATGCCATTAGTCCCCAGGCGCGAGCCGGGGCTTTCGGGATTGCTCAGAATAATTTCATGCTGGAAGTCTTTGAAGGTCAGGCCGGTTGAGAGCACGCGCACGAGATTGTAATTATAGTAATTACGATCGGGCGAGCCGAGGAACGATTCACGCGCACGGCAGTACTGCACAATGAAATACTGATTGACCGCTTCGTTGCCGGTAAGTTCCGGCGACCTAACCGGATCGACCACCTGCGTCACACCGGTTTTCTGATCGACCTGAATGACGAAAGGCTCAACCGTTTTCAGCGGAGCAATTTGATAGAGTGCAAATGTGGAAATCAGGGAAAGCACCAACGAAAGCAACGTGACAATCGCAAAAAAATTGCGCTGTACAGACACAAACTCATAGCGATCACTATACCAGTTCTTCTTATCGCCTACCGCTATGTCTTTTTTGTTATTCAACACGTCTTGTCATCACCCAACTAGTTTTACAGTTACCGCTCTCGCAAAGAGGCAGTGAAACCCCTTGCCCAAAGCGGCCGGCCATTACTGACCTTCCGTCGAGCGCCTCAGATTCGTAGTGATTTCGTGAGCTTTTTCCGCGTTCGGAATATCCACCATGACCTGGTGATTGAAACCGTATTCCGTTTCCATTTTCTTACGGATTTCTTCGGTGGGCTCGCCTTCACCCGCTTCGATGATCACACCGAAGTCTTCCGGGTAGAAAGTACCGCTTTTTTGCGCCGCCATAAACGACTCAAGCTTATCCGCACGTACAGCCACATAAGCATAGATCGGATTGCCATCCGGATTCTCACCGCGCACCAAAAGAATGCATACGGTTTTTTCGGCAATGATCTGCTCGGAGATTGACAGCTTTTTCAAGGCAAAACCCCTTTATTTTTATTCTCAGGAGCTTAAGATAAGACAATGATTTATACCAGTCAAGAAAAACAAAATGTTCCGCCACTTGAAAACGCAATATCATCCGCCCTGCGTGCTATTAATGCTGCAACTTGCGTAACAGAAGACGGAAAACCGCCTCTTTAGTTAATTTTGCATTAAGGAATCATCGCTCGAAACTGCAACGGTCTGTCCCATGGAGAAACAAAACACACATCAATACCTGTTGGAGTTCGTAGCGCTGGAGGGAAGCGTAAAAGTGACCGCGCTTGAACCGGAAAGCGGGGTGGAGGCATCTGTTATCTGTCCGGCAACGGCAACTCGCAAGGACATGACGGATCTCGCCATCCGAAAACTGCACTATGTCTTGAAGAAAAAGAATACGTCGCAATAAGGGGAATTTAGGACTGTTTTCGCCCTGCAGCATCCATGAGCAAAGCAAGCGCTTCAGCCACCGTTGCCAACCTTACCTGCCGGCGATCGCCTTCAAACCGGAATTCCTTTACGAACATCCCGCCCTTCTGCATTCCGACGGCTATATAGACAAGCCCCACCGGTTTATCGGCGGTGCCGCCATCCGGTCCAGCAATTCCGGTAACCGAAACGCTTAAGCTGGCATGGCTGTTCGCGAGCGCCCCCTGCGCCATTGCCTGCGCGACCTGCGCACTCACAGCGCCATGCTCCGCCAGCAATGCCTCCGGTACCCCAAGCTGTGCAATTTTTGCTGCATTGGAATATGTGACGAATCCGCGCTCGAATACAGAAGAGGAACCGGGAATTTCAGTGAGCAGGGCCGCAATCAGCCCACCCGTACAGGATTCTGCCGTCACGAGCAGAAAGCCGTTTTTGCGGCACTGCGTCAGCAGCGCCTGCGCTTGCGTGATCAAAGAATCGGAAAACATTCCACCATTACCTGCAACAAGAGGAAAAGCGCTTGGCGGCTAGGCATCCTCCGGCTCCCTTTCCTTACTACGGCGGGAAGTAATTTCTGCCTTGCCTGCTTTCTTCGCATTCTTTTCCGGCTGTGCATTTTGTTTGGCTTTCACGAGCTTACCCTTATCATGGTCCCAAACATAACGCGTTACGACAACCTGAGTGCCGGTGGTCACAATATCGCCGTTAGCCATTTGCAATACGTCGAGCCCGTTTTTCAGCGCATCGTGAATCAACGTGGAGGACTGACGCAGGTACGTGGCGCTCGTCATGTCGTTAAGTGGCATGGAAGCAGCGGAGTCTTTCTTCCTTGATAAGGAATCTCCCTGCAGCCCAAGCTTCTTCAACAGATCGTTTTTATCTACCACTGATACCGCTCCAGAATATTTTCCAACAAAATCTCAATCGCAACTCTACTTCTTCTACCGTGAGTTCGACGCCTTTCCTCGCGAGCAGATTCAGGGCGCAACAAGCGCACGCAATCATGAAAAGCCAGTTTATTTACCTGTATCCGGCCGCGAATTCAACACCAAAAAGAGGCTTGCGCGAACAGATATTCCAAGCACACAACCTAAAATTGTTATTCTACCATCTGCATGCACGACTCTTTATCTGAAAATCGTCATAACATCGAATGGCATAGCTATTTTATGCCTTGCTTTCCCTCAACTGCTGGAGGATATAACGCCGCGCGCTATATAATATAGAACGCCCGGAATGTCAAACCCGGCACAAATCCTGGAGAAATCTACTTGTACTCCGCCGCCAGCTCGACGTAATTATTGCTGGAGACAGGGATAAAATCCGTTTCTTCCGGCTTCATATCGCGCATATAGCGGGCCGGGTTACCCGCCCAGACCTGCCCTTTAAGAATACGCTTGCCCGGAGTGACCAGCGCTCCCGCAGCAACCCATGCGCCGCTTTCCACCACCGCGCCATCCATGATCGTGGCATGCATACCGATGAAACAATCGTCTTCCAGCGTGCAGGCATGCAGCAGCACACTATGGCCGATCGTAACGCCGCTGCCGATGATCGTCGGCCCCGTCTTGCGCGTGACATGAATGACCGTGCCGTCCTGGATGTTGGTGCGCGCGCCGATACGGATATAATTGACATCGCCACGGATCACACAGCCGAACCACACACCGCTTTCCTCACCGATATGCACATCGCCGATCACGACCGCTCCCGGAGCAATGAAAGCGCTCGGCGCTATCGTCGGAGATATCTGTTTATAGGGCATGAGCATAGTGGCCTCCTTAAGGTTATGGGAACACTGCCGTATGATGAATCGAAAGCGTCTCAGGATATCCGCACATGAGGTTCATGTTCTGGATCGCCTGACCGGATGCACCCTTGACCAGGTTATCGATAACCGACACGATGATCGCCCTGCCCGGCAACCGGTCCTGGAATACGGCCATGAGACAGAAATTCGTGCCCCGCACCATATGTGTCGCTGGTGTAATACCCTTCGCCGCCACTTTTACAAAAGCTTCGCCTTCATAGGCCTTACGCAAAGCCGCATCGAGATCGGCCGCGCTCTTGCCAGCTGCAAGGGTGACATAGATGGTCGAAAGCATGCCACGGTTCATCGGGATCAGATGCGGCGTAAAGTTCACCAGCACCTGCTTTCCGCAAGCCTGCGAAAGCCCCTGCTCGATTTCCGGCGCATGGCGATGCGACGCAACGCCATATGCGTTCATGCCTTCATTGACCTCCGTGTACAGCATGGCCTGCTTCGCTGCCCTGCCTGCTCCGCTGACCCCAGATTTGGCATCGATGATGATACCGTCCGCCTCAATCAGCCCCGCTTTCAGCAGCGGCATAAGTGGCAGCAGCGATGACGTCGGATAGCAGCCGGGATTGGCAATCAGACGGGAAGCTTTAACCGCATCGCGCGCATGTTCCGTGAGGCCATAGACAGCTTCTTTTTGCAAATCCGGTGCCTGATGCGCGTGGCCGTACCACTGCGCATAGGTCTCAATATTTTCCAGCCGGAAATCCGCCGACAGGTCGATCACTTTCACCGAGCGCGGGATGGCTGCGATAACCTGCTGCGTCGTACCATGTGGCAGGCAGCAGAATACGATATCCACTTTCGCATAATCCACCTGCGACAGCGGAATAAGATCCGGCAGCCCGGCAAAATCCAGATGCGGATAAACCTCGCGCATCGGCTTGCCAGCCTGGCTGTCCGCCGTCAGATATGCAATCTCCACATGCGGGTGGTTAAGCAGGAACCTGAGCAGCTCCGCCCCGGTATAACCGCTGGCACCGATAATCGCTACGCGTTGTTTCATGTCGTTTCTTTCTGGAATCCTTTGCTTCAGGCAGGTATCGCCGCGAGCAGATAATTAACGTCTAAATCGCGCTCGTCAAGGCTCCAGCTGTTTTGCAGCGGATTGAAAGCCATGCCCGTCATATGCGTCACGCGCATATTCTGTCGGCGCAATCCCGAGCAAAGCTCGGCAGGTTTCAGGAATTTCTTCCATTGATGCGTGCCACGCGGTAGCCAGCGCAGCACATATTCCGCACCTGCAATCGCAAACGCATAGGATTTGATCGTGCGGTTCAGCGTAGACATAAACAGCATGCCTTCCGGCTTCACGAGCTTTGTGCAGGCATTCAGGAAAGCCGTTACATCCGCCACATGCTCCACCACTTCCAGCGCAAGCACGATATCATAGGCTTCCATGCCTTCTGCCACCAGCTGTTCGGGCGTGGTATTGCGGTAATCGATCGAAAGCCCCATTTTCTGCGCATGCAGCGATGCCACGCGGATATTCTTATCCGAAGCATCAATGGCCGTCACCGTAGCTCCAAGCCGCGTAAACGGTTCGGCCAGCAGCCCGCCGCCACAGCCCACATCCAGCAGCCTGAGCCCTGCAAGCGGCCTGATCTTCTGCGGATCGCGCCCGAAATGCGCACAGGCCTGGTCGCGGATATATTGCAGACGCACCGGGTTGATGCGGTGAAGCGGCCTGAATTTGCCGTTTTCATCCCACCATTCCTCGGCAATGCGCGAGAAACGCTCTACATCTTCCTGATCGACGGTATTGGCTTCCATTTTCCTGTTTCCTTTGTAACGAGACGGCGTATCATAGTCCCTCAGCGCATGACAATCAATATAGAGATCACCCGGCAGCCCGATACGGAAGCCCTTGCCGCCATCCACCGGAGCTGCTTCGAAACGCCCTGGGACGCACAGGCGATTGCGGAATTATTATATTACAGCGGCACACAAGCCCTTGTTGCACAAGATTATACCGGCTTTGCACTGACCAGGACTATTTACGACGAACTCGAAATCCTGACCCTTGCTGTGTCCCCCGAACATCGCAGACACGGCATAGGCAAAGCGCTTCTGGAAGCTATTTTGAACTGGGCAAGGGAAAAAGGGGTTAAAACCATATTCCTCGAAGTGCGCATAAGTAATGAAGCCGCACAAGAATTATATAAAAATGCAGGCTTCGAACTTCTCAATACCCGGAAAGATTACTACCGCAATGCGGACGGCACCCACGAAGACGCCGCCGTTATGCGCAAGAAGCTGGAATCAGAATAATTACTCCACCAATGCCAATAGCATAGTGAAGCCAGAAGGCTGAATTCATTCAAAAGTCAAGGCTTTTGCAGGAACAATTAAACACCCCTCGTGGGTACGCGGAGGAGCACTTGCGACGACCCCGCGCATAGCGCGAGGGGGTAAGCGTAAGCGAAGGGGGAATTCTTATTCCCCCTTCTAATATTAAAAGACTACGCAGCATGCTTGATTTCAATAGTCCGTTCTTTCGGCTTCGCCTCCGCTTTTTTGGGAATGGAAACCGTCAGTACGCCTTTATCCATCTTGGCATCAGCATTATCGAGATCGGCAATCTCAGGAAGAGCAACTACACGCTGGAATGCGCCGTAAGAACGTTCCTGACGGAAATAGCCTTCTTTCTCTTCCTTGGCCACAGCCTTTTTCTCACCCTTAATAACGAGATACCCTTCCGAAGCCGTAATCTGCACGTCCTTGACGTCCAGTCCCGGCAGTTCGGCAGCTATCTTATAGCCTTGCGGGGTCTCGCTGACATCGAGTGCCGGGCTGAGCACTGCATTCTGGGCAGTGGCAGGACGGCGCCATACGGAAACCGAAGGTTCGCCGAAGAATTCGCCAAACAGCCTGTTTACCTCATCCTGAAACGTCACGATAGGATTGCCGCCCCTTTCGACGGAAACCGGGGAGCGGCTGGTATTCAATAAATCGCGCATTGTCATAACAACCTCTTTTCAGATAATAAACTACGCCCGCAAAAGCGGGTAACTCTATGAACTGCATTATTAATTCGCGGTTCTAATAATAGATATAGTGCAACCCGGACGGCTTACAAGGGGACCAGAAAAATATTTGCAATATACAGAAAGCAACTGCCTGGGATTCCACCGATCAGGATTATTCACTCAATTCATCTGCATCTGGTGGCTGAAAACGCCCAAGCCATTCAACAAGCTGGCTTTCGGTGATATAAAAAATGCCTGGCTTTAGGTCATCATTGCGCTTTTTAAGCCGCAACAGAAGCTCTTCACGGGAAACGTCCATATAGTGCAGTTTTACATTGATACCACGCTCTCTTGCCTTGGTACGATACGTGTCTCGCTCTTCCCTGCCCCAGAAACCGTTATCCAAAATAGCGTTGATTCCCTGGCTTACAGCTCGCAAAGCAAAATCCAGCAGCATCGCTTCCATCTGCAGGCGTTGTTGGTTGTAAGCCTCTACATCTTTATCCCAGTCCCTCGCACCGATGAAAGGTTCCAGCCATTCATCCGGCGAAAAACGCAGGGCGGGAAGTTCCGCCTCAAGCTTCCTTGCCAGCGTTGTCTTGCCCGAACACGGCAGGCCGCAGATCATATGCAGTTTAGCCATCTAACTTTTTCCTTAATATCCTGCTCATAACATATTGCCAAGTGCGAGAGATATACCAAAAAGGGCCGCAAACAGTATTTGCAGCCCTTTTTTAAATAACTATTTTGAATTATCAGGCAGTGGCCGGTTTCTCTGTCAGCTCATCAGCCTTGGACGCACGGCTGGAAGGCACCGAAGTGCGCGCAGATGCCTTCACACCGCTATCTCCGCCATTGCGGTCCAGAGGCTCACCGTTGAGCAACGCCTTAATGTCATGGCCGCTGAGCGTTTCATATTCCAGCAGGTTTTGCGCAATCAGATGCAGTTCGTCGATATGCTCCGTCAGGATCTCCTTGGCCTTGGCATGCGCGCCTTCCACGATCTCACGCACTTCCTCGTCGATCAGTGCAGCCGTCTTGCCGGAAACTTTGCTGGCCTGACCCGCAGCATAAATATCCTGATTGTCGGAGCCGTAGAAGAGTGGCCCAAGCTTTTCGCTCATGCCCCACTCGGTTACCATCGCACGCGCAAGCGACGTCACATATTTAATATCCGACGATGCACCGCTGGAGACTTTATCATGGCCGAAGATCAATTCTTCCGCGGCGCGTCCGCCCATCGCAATCGCAAGGTCGGCATACATTTTTTCACGCAGGTAAGAAATCTTATCCGCTTCCGGCAGGCGCATCACCATACCGAGCGCACGCCCGCGCGGGATGATCGTCGCCTTGTGAATCTGGTCCGCCGAAGGCTGATAGACCGAGACCAGCGCATGGCCGCCTTCATGGTAAGCCGTCATCTTCTTTTCTTCTTCGCTGATGACCATGGATTTGCGTTCCGCGCCCATCATCACCTTGTCCTTGGCCGCCTCCAGCTCTTTCATCGTCACGACCTTCTTGCCGCTGCGTGCCGCCATGAGCGCCGCCTCATTCACAAGATTGGCAAGATCGGCACCCGAGAAGCCAGGTGTGCCGCGTGCGATGATACGCGCATTGACATCCGGAGCCTGCGGCACTTTACGCAAATGCACTTCAAGAATTTTCTCGCGTCCATTGATATCTGGGTTGGGAACATGTATCTGGCGGTCGAAACGGCCCGGACGCAGCAACGCTGGATCGAGCACGTCGGGACGGTTGGTGGCTGCCACAATGATCACGCCTTCATTCGCCTCGAACCCGTCCATCTCCACAAGCATCTGGTTCAGCGTCTGCTCGCGTTCGTCATTACCGCCGCCCATGCCGACACCGCGATGACGGCCAACTGCGTCGATTTCGTCGATAAAGATAATGCAAGGCGCATTCTTCTTGCCCTGCTCGAACATATCGCGCACACGGCTTGCACCCACGCCCACGAACATTTCCACAAAGTCCGAACCGGAAATGGTGAAGAACGGTACGCCCGCTTCGCCCGCAATCGCACGCGCAAGCAACGTTTTACCGGTACCCGGAGGACCTACCAGCAAACAGCCTTTCGGAATCTTTCCACCCAGCCGCTGGAATTTCTGCGGGTCTTTCAGGAAGTCCACAATTTCGGAAAGCTCTTCCTTCGCTTCGTCGATACCGGCCACATCGGTGAAAGTAACCTTACCCATTTTCTCCGTCAGCAGCCTCGCGCGTGACTTTCCGAACCCGAGCGCACCGCCGCGACCGCCATCCTTGCCCTGCATCTGGCGCAGGATAAAAACATACACGCCGATGAACAGCAGCAGCGGCGACCAGTACAGGAAGAAACTCCATAGCGCATCCGTGCCGGACGTATCAGGCGGAGCCGAAACCTTCACCTTTTTCTGCAGCAACATCGAGACAAGGCTAGGATCTTCCGGCGCATAGGTAACAAAGCGCTCACCATTGCTGTAATGTCCCGTAATGGAGGTGCTGAGCGCCTCCGGCACTTTTTTGATCAGGACATCAGAAATCTCACCGTTATTGACCTTGGTCACGAACTCGGAGAAAGCCAGCCGGTCGCGGGTGTTGTTTTCCGCATTCCCCAGGAAGACATTGACGGCTACGAGAAGCAAAAGGCCGACCACCACCCAGATGGCGATATTACGCGTGAATTTAGGCATAAGGTTCCTGTTAAAAACGCAAGGATAAAGATTATTACCCTATAATATAGGGATCAAAAAGCAGTTTGTCACTAGGTTCCGCCAATTAACTGCCCTTGCCGAGCTGCATCGCTTTGGGGAACTTCACGCCAAGCGCCGCTTCCAGACGCGGCAGCTCGCCGTAATATTCGATACGCCGCACGAAACGCGGCATAATACCCGACCACTTGAACTTGCCGACAATCCTGCCATTCGCATCTTCGCCTTCCTGCTTGAAATTAAATAGGTCATGCATCGTGATCGTATCGCCTTCCATGCCTACCACTTCGGAAATATAGGTAATACGGCGCTGGCCGTCACGCATGCGGCTGATCTGCACAATCAGATGCAGCGCCGCCGCAATCTGGTAACGCAGCGATTTGACAGGGATCTGCAGGTCGGCCATGCTGATCATATTCTCTAAGCGCGAAAGCGCATCGCGCGGATGGTTCGCGTGAACTGTGGTAAGCGATCCTTCATGGCCGGTATTCATAGCCTGTAACATGTCGAATGCTTCCGAGCCGCGCACTTCGCCCACGATAATGCGGTCTGGGCGCATACGCAGCGCGTTCTTCACGAGATCGCGGATGGTAACGTCTTCCCCTTCTTTCATACCCACGTGATGCGGACGCGTTTCAAGGCGCACAACGTGCGGCTGCTGCAGCTTAAGTTCGGCCGCGTCTTCAATGGTAACGATACGCTCTTTGTTTTCGATATGCTGCGAGATCGCATTGAGCAGCGTCGTCTTACCGGAGCCGGTACCGCCGGAGATCACAATATTCAGGCGGCATTTACCCACCACCTTGAGAAACTCGCAGATTTCCTTGTTGACGTTATTGCTCTCAAGCATCGAATCCAGCGTGATATTCCTCTTGGAGAATTTACGGATCGAGATGCTTGTGCCGTCCACCGCGAGCGGCGGCGCAATGATATTAACGCGGCTGCCGTCCAGCAGACGGGCATCGACCAGCGGCCTTTTCAAATCGACCTGGCGGCCGATATCATGCACAATATTCTTGGCCAGATCGAACACTTCCTTGTCATTCTTGAAGGTAATATCCGTCTTCTCGAGCTTACCGTGGCGCTCGACATAAATATTCTCCGGGCCGTTGATGAGAATATCGTTGATCGCATCATCCTCGATCAGCGGAGCGATCGGCCCCATATGAGACTGCACATTGGCCAGCACAACCTCACGGTCGTAATTATGTTCGGGATTATCGATACTGTTGTCCTGTCCGGGCATTGCACCGGCAATGGCATCGCCGCACTTGGCCAGCATTCCCGCAACCCGCTCCATGCTCTCGGCAATCTTCGCCATTCCGTCCAGCGCTGGCTGCGCGGCAGGCGCCGCAACAGGCAGCTGCATCGGAGGAAGCGAAGCACCGCTTAACAGCGCCTCCACCTGCTCCAGCGACAGTAATTCAATCTCGAGCGCCGTGCGCGCCAGCACGGTCTCCCGGTAAGGCTCGCCGCGAATCAGGCTTACGCCACCAAAAATCTCTCCCGGCACGGCTGAACGCGTGTCCCCGTCGCGAATAACATCGGCAGCACCGGCAATAATCATGAACGCATGTGCGCACGCATCTCCTTCACGGCAAATAATATCACCTTCGGCAAAAGAATACATAACCGGGAACCGTTCTATATGTGGATAAAGTTTATCATACTGCGAATTTAGCAGGAATATATTAAGCTTTTATTAAAAAAGGACAGTTTCCGGCAAACGTGGCATTATTCCAACAGTAAAGACACAATAATCGTTAGTTATTACTACATTCCCTTCATGGAATATCCCTTCTGCTGGCAGTAATCATACAGGCGCTTGCCGATTTCCTCTTTGAACAACTCCCCCATAACCGTCAACTCCCGAATCCTGTCGAGCCGGAAATTACGGAAATCATTACGTTTTTCACACCACGCAAGTAGCAGCCACGCAGGGCTGAAAAACACAAGGCATAACGGCCGCACGCATCTCTGACTCACCTTTCCTTCCTCATTCTCATACGAGAAATAAAGTTTATTCCTGGTGCGTATGGCCCTGCGCAACGCCGTGAAATCGACATTGATCTGCAATTTCGCTTTGGATGCCATGGAAAACAGGAAGGAATTGGAGATTTCCTGCTGTAGGTTTTCCGGCAGAACGCTCTTTAATTTGTCTATGGCCTGGCTTGCCGACCTCGCCAGCTCTTTATCCCCCCAGCTTTTCACCATCTGGGCTCCGAGCATAAGCGCGTCGAGTTCTTCAAGACCGAACATCAGCGGCTTCACCACATGGTCGCGGTGCAATATATAGCCGATACCGGCTTCTCCCAGAATAGGCACACCGGATGCGCCGAGATCGGCTATATCCCTGTAAATAGTCCGTGTGCTCACTTCCAGAACCTCCGCCAGTTTTTCAGCGGTCACTACCTGCCTGCGTGCTTTTAAATACTCCACAATACGGAATAAACGGTCTGCCCTGCGCATAATCCCTCCTGTTTCTGGGTTCGCTCGTAACATACTGCCACACTACTGACAATATGTTGTCAGTAGTGTTGTGTAAGATGCAGGAATCGGCCGGCAATGAAGCCGGTTGGTT
This sequence comes from Rickettsiales bacterium, assembly GCA_035765535.1. Classification (NCBI taxonomy): domain Bacteria; kingdom Pseudomonadati; phylum Pseudomonadota; class Alphaproteobacteria; order Rickettsiales; species Rickettsiales bacterium. Next base: position 107,561 of record DASTXE010000004.1, read on the forward strand.
TTAACAGGAGAATGAAGATGAGCAAAATACCTGAAGGCTATACCTCTGTAACCCCGTACCTGACCTTTGACGATACGGCAGCAGCTCTGGAATTTTATAAACAGGCATTCGGTGCCGAAGTGACCTTAAGTCTCCCGACACCCGACGGTAAAATCGCTCATGCTGAAATCCAGATCGGCAATGCCCGCGTGATGATGGGAGCGCCCTGCCCAGAAAAAGGCAATAAATCCGCTAAAACCCTGGGTGGTTCCCCGGTGGGGTTCTGCATCTATGTGCCCGATGTCGAAGTCGCATTTAAAAAAGCGAAAAACGCAGGCATGACCGAGAAGAAACCGATTGAAGACATGTTCTGGGGAGACCGTATGGGAAGCTTAAAAGACCCGTTCGGCTTCGAATGGTCGATCGCTGAACGCGTCCGCGAAGTTGCTCCGGCGGAAATACAGGAAGCCATGAAGAAGATGGCATCTTAATGACGAAGTGCATGCGGCTGGCGAGCGCTGGCCGCATTTGCATTAAGAGAATCCCAAATCCCGCCGCACCTGCTGTGCTGTAACACCCCGCGCACGTAAATCCGCCAGCGACTCGCTGCCTTTGCTTTTAGAGAGTTTATCTCCTGTAGGCAATGTCAGCAGCGCATGGTGGTGATAAAACGGCGTAGACAGCCCCAGTAGCACCTGCAGCAAGACATGCAGATCGGTCGCCGCCTCTAAATCCGCCCCGCGCACGACATGCGTTATGCCTTGAAGCGCATCATCCACCACCACGGAAAGATGATAACTCGTCATAATGCCTTTACGGGCAATCACCGCATCCCCCCAGCGTGCAGGCTGCGCGACCACCTCCTGCACCGAATCCTGTCGCGGAGTAAAGCGCTGGTATGCATGCACTCCCGGAGCAGCCTGCAACGCTTTTTCCATATTCAGCCGCCAGCAATGCGGGATGCCTTCCGCCATGCGAGCCTGTACCTCTTCCACGCGCAAATGAGCACAAATACGCGGGTAAAGCGGTGCTCCATCAGGATCGCTCCCCGTGCTCGCCTTTGCGATTTCGCTGCGTGTGCAGAAACACGGATACACAACACCCTTTTCCTGCAGCACGGCCAGCACCCTGGCATAATCCTCCCCATGCCGCGACTGCACCCGCACAGGCTCCTCCCATCGCAACCCGAGCCAGGCAAGATCGGCAAGGCAATACTGTGCAAGCTCCACCGTACAGCGCTCCGTATCGATATCTTCCAGCCGCACAAGGAAGCGCCCCTTCATCTGCGCCGCCAGCTCGGCATTGAGCAGCGCTGAATAGGCATGCCCCAGATGCAGCCGACCGTTAGGACTGGGAGCAAAACGCAAAACTGGTATGGACATAAGCGGACGGACATGCATAGTGGGACAGTATCATAACCGCTTCCATCACCCATTCAACGGATTTACTCAGGAATGCGAAGACTCTCAGGCTTCAAAGCGTATGATTATGGGGAGCCGCGGTAAATATGAATATCAAAAAGGGATGAAGATGCGACCATGGTTACTGGCGCTCGTTGCATTGCTCCTTGGGAGCATGAGCGCTTCAAGTTGGGCACAGGATACAGGGCCGTACGTCACGAACGGCGAATGCGACGGTTTTCCGAAAGTTAATCTGACGACCGCGTCCGGTCTTTGTGCCGGGCTTGTCGGAAGTCATCTGGGCTTTGTGCGCGGTATTGCCGCCCTCGGCACGGACCTCTACGTCACCGATATGGGCGGCTGGGGTGGCATCGGGCGTGGTAAGATCCTGCGCCTGCGCGATAACGGCCATGGCAAACCCGAAACCGTGCTCGCAAACCTTGACCAGCCAAGCTCCATCGCCCCTGCCCCCGGAAACATGCTCTATATCGGCGTGCTCGGCAAGATCATTCGCTATAACCCCGCAACGCAAGCTGTGAATGACATCATCGTCCATTTGCCTGTCGACGGTCAGCATCCGTTATCGGCATTCGCAGTGGCGCCGGACGGTTCGCTGTTCGTCAATGTCGGAAGTGGAACCGATCACTGTGAAAAAGAAGGTGGCAGTGCACCCGATCCTGCTGCTCCCTGCCCGGAAGCCTCTTCTCACCTGCTGCCCAGGGGGGCCATAGTCCATATTATGCCGCAGGCAACTCCCATCGATGCCCAGACCCTCACCGCTTACGCAACGGGCCTGCGCAACAGTATCGCTCTGACCGTATTGCCTTCCGGGCAGCTTTATGCGGGCGTCAACTCCCGCGATATTATCGATCAGGCAGATCCGTCGCTCTCTGATGAAGATCTGCCCCACGACACGCTCAACCTTGTCCGAGAGGGACAGGAATATGGCTGGCCCTATTGCTACGACAACAACATCCCTAACCCGGAATACCCGCATTACGACTGCAGCAAAAAGCAGCTGCCGACCCTGCTGCTGCCCCCGCATGCGGCTCCTCTGGGGATGCTGCTATATAAGGGCAACTTATTGCCCGGCCTCAAGGATAAACTGATCATCGGTTATCATGGCTACCGCGCCAAAGGCCACCGCATTGTTGCACTCGCACTGGATAAAAAACAAATGCCCAAAGGCACACCTGTGGACATCATTAGTGGCTGGGATGCAAAGCCCGGCGACCATCCGATGGGAGCACCGGTGGGACTGCTGGAACTGGAAGATGGCAGCATCATCGTCGCGGAAGACCGCAACGGTACGCTCCTCAGGATTGCGCGAACGCCGCAGAAGCAGTAAGTTCAGGCAGGAAGAACGTAAATAACGAAAGAAACCGCAATGAGAATAATCCTTGCCCTGATGCTGCTCCTGATGCCCTCCATTGCCTGGTGTAAGACCGAAAGCGTGATCATCACCCAGGTACTGACTGATGACGACAAAGGCGTCATCGCACGCAAGAACGGTGACGAATACCAGATTGAAAAAGGCGCTGGCTGCCCTTCCTTCAAGCAATATGCCGGTAAATCCGCCACCATCAGGTCAGAAGGTAATATCTTCTGCGGCCTGAAATGCGAGCTCGTACTGGAAGATAAAGGCGAAACCTGCCGCATCTGGAACAGCAAACAGATGAAGTAAGCACTGCTTAAGATGCAATATCCTAATGGGTAAGCATTTTGCTGATCTCAAACAATCCAAGACCGGCAAAAAATAATCCCGACACCATTCGGACGATGTTGAGCGGTATCTTTTTCATAATCATGCGGCTGCATAAAACCGCAGGGATATTCGCCGCCATCATGCCAAGCGTAGTTCCGACGATCACCGCAACAAGCGGCTGGAACTGAGCCGCGAGCGTCGCTGTCGCCAACTGTGTCTTATCCCCTATTTCCGCAACAAAGAAAGTGATGGCAGTGGTAATGAAGATGCTATGGCTGCTGAAGGCCTTTGTGCAGTCTTCATCCAGTTTGTCAGGAATAAAAGCCCACCAGGCCGCCGCAAAAAAGGAAAGCGCAAGCAGGATATGGAGTACATTCCCGCTTAGCAGGCTGCCGAGCCATTGCCCTATCAATCCCGTCACAGCATGATTGGCAAGCGTTGCGCACAAGATACCCAGGATAATAGGCACGGGCTTATGAAACCGCGAGGCAAGACACAGCGCGATAAGCTGGGTTTTATCGCCTATTTCAGCAGCGGCAATCGCAAGAAAGGAAATCAGGAGGGCTTCCATAAGACTCTTCGGGGCCAGGCAACTTATACACCAATGACATCGCAGCCCCTGCCCGACCAAGACAGACCGCCGATGCCAAAGGTCTCGCCAAGCAACTGCCGGATCCGCCATGGCCTAAGCCAAGTATGTTGACGAATCCTTCTCTTACTGAGAAAGGCTACTCCCCTAAGGACACTCCATTTATCGCACGCAATCGCATAGAATGCAAGCACTGCCTCAGGGAGAGCGGTCTTTAACCGGCTCACGCTCTGCCTGTTCGCTAAGCGTTGTGGGAGAGACTGCCCCCCGCTTTAACCCGTCATGCGCAAAATTTTTCTGCCCTGCTTCATCCTGCTGAGCATCTGCCCCATGTTGCTCCTTGGGGCCGGACTGCTTGCTGAAAGGGTCCACGCCGGTTTCCTCAATGGCTTTCCAGCGGTCTTTCGCCATCTCAAGGCTACCCTGCAAGCCCGCCCTGTAACGCGGCAGCAGGCGGAAGGCTTCAACCATCTGATTGGCAATAATGGTCAGCGAGGAAACCCAGCCCACCATTTTCAGGGTTTTATTCTTCACCGATTCCGCAGCCGCTGCTATGGCAAGCGCCGCAGCCGTCTTCACGCCGATCCATATCGCAGGCTCCGCCACATCCTGCGTAAGCCCGGCCCCATCGCCGCGGCGCCGGACTTCAAATTCGATCATGCTGGCGTAATGCGGATTATCCTTCGCGTATTTATCGACGGATTTATCGACAAAATCTTCCGTAACCTTGTGCAAACGGGGTTTAACAAGATCCGTCGTAGCGCCGACCGCTCTTTCATATAAGCCGGTATGGTGCGGTTTATCGTTATCATTATCCGGCATGGTGATATTCCTTTTCCCTGCCCGCTATTATAGCAGCAGGAGCAAATTTGTCTGCCAGTATCTGAGCAATCTCTGCCGCCCGCTGCCGCAATTCAGGCACGGCCGTACATTCCAGAAGCTCTCCCACCAGCAATGATCCGATAGGGAAAACCGCCTGCCCGGCCAGCCCCGCTGCGCCGCCAGTACTATTGATTTCAATCCCGCAACGTAAGGGCCCAACCGTCACAAGCCCCCGATCGCGCATATTTTTCAGAAGCGTATGCCCGCTGGCAGCAATATCATATTGCGGGCCGCTGCAATTAATCACCAGCGCCGCCCGGATAGTTTCGACCCGGTTAGCTCCACGCTTACGGTAAGCTACGGTAACTCCCATTTCGTCCGTGCCGATATAATAAATATGGCCGGAAACTATCTTAAGCGTACCGCTGGCGAGCATGGCTTTGATATCCGCATAAATCTGCGGTGCAACGCGGTGACGATGCGTGTTCCACAATGTCAGCAGATGCCGGACACATTTGCGTTTTTCGCCCGTGGCAAGCCTTCTCCATAAATGCGCCGTCACCGGGCGCAATGAATCCACCACGCTGCGCCAGTCATACCCTTCCGCTTCCGCCTTCCGCAACTGCTGCCGGAATGCACGCAACAGCCCCAGCGCAGTCTGCGGAGCCTCGTCCGGCGTCTGTGTCCACTCCCACGCCGGATAAGGGCTGACATGCGCATCATCAGTGTGCGCCTGCGGCAGCTTTCCATGCCGTGAAATCGCCGTTACCGTTCCCTTGAATCCACGTGCACGCAACGTCTGTACTGTATCGATCATTGTCAGCCCGGTGCCTACAATCACAACTTCGCTATCGGCACTAAGCTGGTTTACATTGCGGGGAAATATACTATCCGCGCTGGGTCTCCATACATCGTCTACACATCTTGCCACATCGATCTGGTTACCGAAACTGCGCGGCGGCAGATTACCGGTGGCCAGCACAAGCGCATCCACCAGCGTTTCACGCATGATGCCGCCTTTGGAGGAGCACAGCAGAAGCTGCTGCGTCTGCGGATCATACAGACGCACATCCATGACCTGAGCCTGCACGACCCGGATATCGATTCCCTTGTTCCGGGCAAGACGGAATGCCTCTTCCGTGAGGAATTTGAGATAAGCACCGTAGAGCGCACGCGGTACGAAACTATGCGGGGTCCACTCTTTCCCCGGACACAGCTCGGCGCTACATTTCTTTCCTTCAGCTGTATGCAGCCATTGATAAAACCCATCGGGCGCTTCCGGAAAAGCCCCCATGCGGTTCGCACGCACATTCAGAAGATGCACTGCATCTTCCGTACCGTACGCAACACCGCAGGCAAGCGTGTTTCCCTCATCAAACCACTCAATGACCATAGGAGAATGCGCGCGGCGCACGAGATTAGCAATCGCGAGGGCTCCGCTGAAACCGCCCCCCACCACACCTACCCGCGCAATACCATCGGCGGCAGACGGTTTCCTGAAAGGCAGAATATTATTCGGCAGCATTTTCTCAAGCATGCCGCTTCGCGCCGACCGCTCCTGCATCGCACCGTAGATACGCTTCACTTTCGTGCTGGCCGTACGCGGAAACAGGAATGGGAAGAACGCATGCGTCATTAGGGCGCAACCCGCTCCTATCAGATCCAGGGAAGTTTCGGCCGCAAAGGCGAAATGCTGAAGATAGCCTTCACCCAAATCGGCAGGATGTTTTACGAAAGCTTTCTTGACGGCACCCGCAAACAGGAGCGCTTTTCGGGAGTATACTATGGGTTGCCTCATATGTTCCCCTTTGGTGGAATGTGCAGATAGCACTTGTATTACGGCTCGAGAATATCGTGATCCAGGAGAGTAGCCGCCCCTTTGGGAAGACTCAGCATATCCTTGATCGTGCGTTGATCCAGTACGCCGGAAATCGCAATCCTGACATCCTTCATGACACTGCGGATAGCGCACTTGGCGACATCGGGACAGTCATCGCAAGGCTGGTAAGCCGTGACGCTTGCACAACGAATAGGAGCCAGAGGCCCATCCATGATGCGGATGACATCGCCGATGGTAATCACGTCCGCAGGTTTGGAGAGATTATATCCTCCCATGATGCCGCGCTTGCTTTCCACAAGCCCATGATTCCTGAGGTCGGATAATATGACTTCAAGAAACTTGTGCGGCACGTCCGCTTCCTGTGCAATCGTTTTTGTCTGCATCAGCCTCTTCTCATTCCTTGCCAGAACCATCATTGCCCGCAATGCATATTTGGCTTTCATCGAGAGCATGATTAATTCCTACTAACTTTATAGGGATTAGGGAAGCGAATGTCAATCTTCATGAGAAGTTTCCAGCCAACTAATTGATACTACAGCATAAAAACAACTATTTTTACCTTTCGCTTCCTGAGAAAATCGAATTGTATTTGCATCTTTACGCATTATAATCCTATTAATCTAGTAGAGAATATAACTTCTATCAACAGGAACTCTCAAGCATAAGAAAGAGGGGTGTGCGAGTGCCTTTTCCCATCGTAATAACTTTTTTAGTGCTGGCCGGGGTGCTTTATGCATTCATACGTGAAAAAATTCCTGCCCATCTTGCCGCGATCGGCGCAATGGCACTGCTGCTTGCAACAGGTATGATTAATACGGACCAGGCCCTTGCGGTATTCTCCAATCCAGCTCCTGTGACCATCATCGCCATGTTTGTCATTGCGGCTTCTCTTGAACGCACTGGAGTGATGGATTCCATCGCCTCTGCAGCGCTTCGGCTTGCCGACAAAAACCGTTACGTCGCATTGGGTACATTGCTATGCGGCGTAATAGCCGGTTCGGCTTTTATGAATAACACACCGGTAGTGATGTTGATGATCCCGGTGATTATTACCGTTGCGCGCCGCCTGAAGGAATTCCCCTCCCATTACCTCATACCGCTGTCTTACGCCGCGATTCTGGGCGGCACCTGCACATTGATCGGCACCTCCACCAATATTCTGGTAGACGGTGTAGCCCATACGATGGGCCAGCCCTCCTTCACTATGTTCGAAATCACCAAAGCAGGGATGATTCTGGCAATCGCCGGAGCGGCTTTCCTTTTCCTGTTTGCAAGAAAACTGCTGCCGGGACGGGCGTTGTCAGATACTGGGCATATAAATACAAACGACAAGCACTATATAGCGGAGGCTTTGATTCCCCATGATTCCCCGCTTATCGGCAAAACCCTGAACGATCTGCAATTCAGCTCAAGCGGCGGATACGAAATCCTCGATCTCATCCGCGAGGAAACAGGAGCAAGATCGGGAGGCATTTTCGCCCGCGTCAAGGATGCACTGGAAGAACCCTCTTCGTCCGCAAGCAAGCGCTCCACTTTACGCGATATTCCTCTTCAGGCAGGCGACCGTCTTTGGTTTAAGACAAACCGCAATGAGCTGCTACAACTCAAACAGCAGATCGGCATCACCTTTGCAACGGAAGATATGCATCTGGCAGAGCCTCTGGCCACACGCGAAACGGTGATGGTCGAAGGAGTAGTCGGCCCGAACTCCGCTTTTATCGGCCGCAATCCGGATAGTTTACGGCTGCGCCGCCGCTACGGCTGCTATATTCTTGCCATTCATCGCGGTGAAGCGCATATCAGCAGCGATTTCAGCTCTCTCGTATTACGCAGCGGCGATACGCTGCTGCTGGAAGGTCCGCGTGACGAGCTGGAAAAATTATTCGAGCATGAGGGAATATTAAGCCTCGGAGAAATCCGGCGACGCAGTTTCGACCGGCGCAAAGCCCCGCTTGCCATAGGCGTGTTGCTGGGCGTAATTCTGCTTTCCGCCGTGGGAATGATGCCGATTGCAGGGCTGGCGCTCATCGGCGCAATAGTGCTGATTGTAACAGGCTGCGTGACGGGGGAACAGGCTTATGCGAGCATTCAGTGGCGCATCCTGCTGCTGATCTTCGGCACGCTCGGCATCTCGCGGGCCATGGAAAGCAGCGGCACGGCACGCCTGATCATCGATGCCGTTGCACATGCCGCTCAACCCTTCGGACCGCAGGCTGTGCTGGCCGTGGTGTATCTGGTTGCGATGCTGCTTACCGAATTCATGAGCAATAACGCCGTGGGTGTTCTGGTTACCCCCATTGCCATCGGAATCGCACAGTCATTAGGCGTCAATCCCCGCCCCTTTATCGTGGCCGTGATGTTCGCCGCTTCCGCAAGCTTCGCCACTCCCATCGGCTACCAGACGAACAGCCTTGTTTTCGCGGCAGGCAATTACCGGTTCCGGGATTTTCTACGCATCGGCATCCCGATGAATCTGCTGATGATGGCACTGACCGTGACCATCGTTCCGCTGCTCTGGAAGTTCTAGGACAAACCCGCCATTTCACGCGCAAGTGTTCTGACCAGTTCAGCCGCAGGCATGGACCGGGCAAGCGGTGCGCCCTGCCCCGCCCATTGCGCGCCGAATCCTCCTTCGCCCTTAGCTAGAGCCGCCGCATTCAGCGCCTTACCTGCATCATACGCAATGGGATAATCCGGCACCGGCAACCCTGCAAGCGCTTCGCTCAAAGCGGTAAACCGGTTCGCAAGGCACCGCGCCGGACGGCCTGAAATCATGTCGGTCATCACCGTATGCTGCGCGCCGGGCCCTTTCAGAGCGGCACGAAACGCATCATTCGCGCTCGATTCCGGACAGGCGATAAAGGCAGTGCCAAGCTGTGCGGCAACCGCGCCAAGGCGCAAAGCTGCTGCAATACCCGCACCATCCATAATACCGCCGCTTGCGATCACCGGAATATCAAGCCTTTCCACCAGCAGCCTTGTGAGCACAAAAGTACTGAGCGCATCGTCATGCGCTTTAGGATCGAACACGCCGCGATGGCCGCCCGCTTCAATCCCCTGCGCCACGCCCGCATCGATCCCTGCGGCCTGGATAGCATGAGCTTCATCCAGATTCGTCGCTGTTGCGAGCAATGTAATGCCCGCATTTTTTAATGCCGCAATATAAGCAGGAGACGGAAGGCCGAAATGAAAGCTGACCACGGCAGGCCGTGCCGCAAGCAGCATATCGAGCATGTCGCCATCTTCACGGAAACTCTTATAGATTTCCCGAATCGACTTCGGCGGCTCAGCATCATACGTTTGGAAATACGGAGCAAGGGCTTTGAGCCACGCAGCCTCACGTTGCGCATCCGCACGAGCCGCCTCATGCACAAACACATTCACATTAAAGGGCTTGTCCGTGAGCGCTTTCGTTTCCTCTATCGTACGGCGTGCACAAGCCGCATCCATCGCACCGACGCCCAGCGAACCAAGTCCCCCTGCATTCGAAACGGCTGCAGCAAGCACAGGCGTGGATACACCCGCCATCGGCGCCTGTATGATCGGCAATTCAATTCCCAGTTTTGAAAACACGAGCTACCCCTTCATTGCGATATCATAAACTTATTTTGTATATCTTATATAATCTGCTACTCAGAGTATATATACAGAGAGCAAAATAGGAGTCAGAAAATTGGCTTATAGTACAATCAAGACTTACTCTACTGCAATGGCAGCGGCTTTAGTAGCCTTCGGTTTTTCACTGCCCGCACTGGCAGGTCCTTACCGGGTGGATTCTCCCACGGTCGACCCCGGCATCCTGTCTCTTGAAACCCGTAACCATTTCGACTCCGACCACCGCGCCGCGGATGACGGGCTGCAGGGATACCAGCTCCTGATGAAATACGGCATGACGGACCGTATGAGCATTGAACTTAAAACAGACGGTGAACACCGCCCCGATCAGGATTTCGTAGCAGCCTCCTCGCAGATGGAAGTGAATTACTGGCTCACCAAACAAAAAGATAACTGGTTCTTTGACACGGCGGTTCGCGGTTATTACCGGGTCAGTGAAGAAAGCGGCGTTCCCGATGCGGTCGGCAGTAAATTTCTGGTGATGAAAGATCTGGGAAAATGGACGCATGTGGCCAACCTCCGTATCGAAAAGGAAGTAGGCGAAAATGCCAGTAAGCGAACAGAATTCGCATTCCTGTGGCGCACGAAATATAACTATAAAACAGAATTCAGTCCCGGATTTGAAATCTATGACGGCTTCAGGGAATTCAGCCATGTGGGCACTTACAACGAGCAGAAATACAATGCCGGCCCGGTCTTCTTCGGCAAACTGGGCGACCATGTGCGCTACGATGTCGGTTATCTGGTAGGGATTTCAGGAGCCGCCGTGGATAATATCATCAAAATCAACCTGGCCTATGAATTCCCTTATCCTTAGTAAGTAGGACTGGTGCCCCGGCGGCTATCATATTAAGACTTAATATGAGCAGAATTGCTCGACTTATAGGAATGGGGAATTTTTAGTTACCCCCAGAGTTACCCCCACACCGCTCATGGTAGCGCCTCAAACTTATCGTCTTCTATCATCTTTATCACACTTCATATTGCTAAATTTTTAGGCAACCAGTTCTCTGCACCATACGGATATATGTATATTTCATTCAGGCTCCACTGAGGAACTTCTTGAAAACTAAAGAATGACCTCAAAGATGATTGCCGAATACGGTCTGAATGTAGACCGTACTGACCTGCTATTAATATACCACAGGCTGTAACTGCATTAAAAGCTTGGCAAAGAGTTGCCTGCTCAAAATTATTCTCTCTATCGTGTTTTGCTGCGTTATATGCATCATACCATTTTAAGGATCGCGAAGGATTTGCTATATCCCATCCCTCAAAGGGCTTGGTGGGCAATAGCCATGGGTAATTTGGATAAACAACTGCATATTCATCAAGCCGCATGACTTTATTAAGTTTCACATAATCGTTGGTATTAAGATTTGCTGCTGTATAGCCATTGGCAGTTAGAATGCCACGCCAATGACTTTCGATCTCTGTGCAGGCAAGAATCAACAAGTTACGTATATCATGACCAAATGCATCAGATGTCTTATCGCTTGGATGGATTGTCTGACATATGCGATTAAGCTGGGTTGTCAGTGCATCGAGCTGACCGCATGCTATAGCAATTGAATTAGCTTCATTTTTAACACTTGGACTTGTTCCCGGAGATTCATGCACATGTTGATCTACTGGGCGCGCTATTCTTGGGTAGTACTGTCCCGGTTCTAAATCAACTTTATGAAAAGGGTTTTTACCGTGCGGCTCAAACCAAGGTGTTGCGTTACGAATGGTATCCCAGATTGTCTCACCCGATTTAGCTTTAAAGTAAGCCCCAGCAACCTTTTCTGGCTCATGAATCCCAAGTCGACAAGCCGAATCATGATCTATTTTCCATACATCAAAAGTTGGTTTTGATTCGTGACTCAACCGATCCGTTGTTCGTATGTAATATTCCATTACCCCTCTTCACAAGAAATACCTACAATCAATTATCAGAGCCTTCTGAAGCTAATATTGCTGGCAATTTATTCCGTATTCCGAAACCGCTGACTCAAAATCATTCTGTGCACTTTTAAGGCGATTAAATGCTAGCGAACAATCATCATGACCATGACTATCGGACACACAATTTGAATAGTGCTTCATAGCATAGCCTATATCTTGGAGTGCAGCATTATAGGTATCTATAGATGACTGGCATTCATAAGAGTCAGCATATGCTATCGATGCCATCCCGCACAAACTGATCGCAACAATGGTAACATATACTACCCCTCTCATTTGCCATCCCCATGAGTTATTACTTCTTTAGCAACAGACAGTATTTTAACTTCCTTCTTCAGAATTTTTCCATCGCGATACAATTTGAGAGTAACGCTCTGCCCTTCATATTTATTCAGAAGCTGCCCATATTGCTCTTGTGAATAGACCTTATCACCTTCAACAGAGAGTAATATATCACCTGGAAATATATTGGCTTCAAATGCTGGGGTTCCCTCAACTACATCCGATACTCGGAGGCCACCGTTTGAATTGAGGCGTTTTCGCGTTGCAATATCAAGCTCGGAAGACTGGGCATCAAAAAATAATCCGAGACGCGCTTTAGCCTTTGCAAGATAAACAGCTCCAAATTCTGATCGCTGTATTGAATATGGCATCATCAGAGTTTCGCTGCCATAGGTTGTTGTCGTTCCGGTCCCATAAGCATTAACCACTCCCCCCGGCCCATATGCCGTAGCATTAGCGGTAGAGTATGATGTAGACGTCGTGGGAATTGTCACAGGTGCTACACCTGAAACGGTGCGGGAATAATGTGAACTGACGAGTACAATCTGCGCTCCTATTTTTTTTGCCTGTGCTCTAGCCTGATCGTCAGTGATCGAAGCACTAGGAGCTTCAAACGCGGAATAGCCAATAACAAAATATCCTTTCCGTATTAAGGCATGTATATCGTGAGTAAAATTATTTGAAGGATAAACCTGTATATCTGCTGACAACGCTTCATAATACGGGTTTACCCTTGCATCCGGAGCACCTTGGTAAAACTGAGAGTAGGGATTTGCACATGCAGTTAATATACAAAGCAGGAAGAAAACTATACCGCGCCTCATGATTGAAATACTCCCAATGTGAATCCCGTATTGGTTCAACATAGAGGGATGTATATTTTTGGCAATTATTATTTCATTATGACACACCTCATTTCTCTATACCTCACATTATATAAAGAGGAATAGCGACTGCGGAATGAGTTTGAAGCGTTGGTTGCGGGGGCGTCGGCTAATATGCTATAATATGTATTATTCAATCTCATCTGTAATTTTTCATATGGACGCACTACCCAGACATCAATGCATTGTCTATGGAGGCCAGCCGACGCTTCATTTACAAAGCCTGGCGCTGACGATCATTGGCAAGCTGAAGGGCAAGAAACGTTGCCTGTACCTGAACAGCCCGGCGATGGTTGCTGAAATGCGGACCGCACTTATAACGGCGGGACTTGATCCGGCGGCGGAAATCAAAAAAGGATCTTTGGTCTTTGTGTCGGACCAAAATCATCTGGTGGATGGCAAGTTCGATGTCGACAAGATGATGGATATGCTGAATATCACGCTACAACAGGCGCTGGCTGACGGTTACACCGGCCTGTGGGCAACCGGTGATATGACCTGGGAATTCGGCAGTGAAAAGAACTTCGCTAAGCTTTTTGAATATGAGCAGCGGCTGGATATATTCATGAAACACAATCCGGGGTTATCCGGCGTCTGCCAGTATCATCGGGACAATATACCAATCGAGGCTATCGAAACAGCAGGTCGCGTCCACCCGGCGATGTATGTCAGCGATACGCTATCTCACATCAACCCGGATTATGAACTACCTGCAGCCTAACCATCCTTTATCATTTATTCTTTTTTAGACTTATCAAAAGCATCTAGAAGGATTTTTGTTTCATTCGCTATGGAGCGCTTCCCTGGCTTTTTCTTGGTAGCCCTAGGATTTTCAATAGGAGGAATCCCTTCTGTCACGCTTGCAACGTAGCTCCAGCCGTTTTGTCTGGATCTGGTTTCTAATGCCCGAACTTTCTCTTCTACCGCATCTTTAAAGTTGGATCGGGAACGCGACGTGCGCGCCGCTGCAAATCCATCGCTTGATAGCATATCTGCCCACAGTTCTGTAATGCTCTATGGGCAGTCTCCAGTGCCTTACGATCCTCTATGCGCCTGATGCAGGTAAGCAGCACTGAGGGCGTAATCTCCCTTATCGGCTTGTTACCCAGCCAAGGAAAAATGCAGCGCTCCAACCTGCGGATCACTTTGTCTGCATGCCCTGGCGTCCAGCCTTCTGAGAATTTCGCCCACCACTCACGCGCAATAACTTCAAAGGTATTGGCCGCAAGTTCTACCTGGGTAGCCTTTACAGCCTTCCTGTTATCACTGGGATCAACCCCGTTAGCTAACAGCTTGCGAGCTTCTTCTCTACGTTCCCGTGCTTCCTTCAAAGATACCTCGGGGTATGTGCCAAGGGACAATAGCTTCTCCTTACCCCCAAATCGGTATTTAAGACGCCACCACTTACCCCCAGCCGGTTTTACAAGCAGGAACAGGCCACCGCCATCAAAGAGCTTGAGCGCCTTGTCCTTGGCCTTTGTGTTGTTGATAGCAGTAGCAGTGAGCTTCATAATTGGGGGTAACTCATTTTACAAACTTCGCAGTTACCCCTGAAGTTACCCCCGGTTACCCCCAGATGTCAAGAAATGGCATGAGACGACCTGAAGCAATCAATATGACCACAGCAGGCAGATTACCTATAATTATGAGTGATTATGAAATACCGTGAGATAAGAATTTGGTGCACCCGGCGGGATTCGAACCCACGACCTTCGCCTTCGGAGGGCGACACTCTATCCAGCTGAGCTACGGGTGCCTGTGGCGGCTAAAAAGCAGCCAAATGTTTAGTAGAGCAACCCTCACCAATTGTCCAGCCCGCTTTAACTCACGAAAAAAGATACAAAATCCGTAAAATTTTACTCTACCTTAAATTGCAGATACCTTATTTGGCAAAAATGGGTTATAATGCAGAATGATGAAACGCGGTTTTACGCTGATCGAGCTCTCCGTGGTGCTGGCAGTCCTTTCTGTGGTGATGGCCGGCGGCCTTTCCATACTGACCGTGAGCCTCCAGCAGACGCAATATGATGAAACCGTCAATAAAATCCATACGATTAAGGACGCGCTGCTGAGTTACAGCACCGCTTTCTCCCGTCTGCCCTGCCCGTCCAGCCTTACAGCGCCTCCCACTAATGCCAGCTACGGCGCTGAAGTCAGCAGTCCCGGCAGCTGCAGCGGAGCCAATTACACCAATTCCGGCGTAGCCGAAGGCGGCGTGCCCACACGTGTGCTGCAGCTTCCCGATACGTATATGTACGATGCCTGGGGCCGCAGGCTGCGCTATGCCGTGGATACAAGTTTCACCTATGCAAGCGGCTCCAACGCTGGGCTGCCCGCTCCCATCGGCGGCATGGGCGTTCCCAGCGCCACCCCTATCACGGTGAAGGACGCCGCAGGGGCCGCACGTGTCGGAAACGCAGTGTATGTCATTCTAAGTCACGGCGCAAACGGACATGGCGCTTTCACTAAAACCGGCAGCCAGATGAATGGCGCCAGCAACAATACGGATGAATGGACCAACTGTCATTGCGACGGATCTATTGTAAGCACAGGCTACTCGCCCACTTACATTCAGCATAGTGCTAACTACCAGACCGCAGGCGACCCAAGATACCGCTTTGACGATATCGTATCCTTCGCGCAGCCCTGGCAGCTCGCTTCCCAGTCCTCTTCGGTGTCTGCCCTTTCCGCAACATTGCCGAATTACATTTTTCTGATTGATTACAACAACAGCAAATTCTGGAAATATAACGCCAACACGAAAACCTGGAGCAACCCGACCGTTGCAGGGCTCAATAACCCGCAGGCGCTCGGAGTGGATAGCAGCGGCAACATCTATATCGGCAACGATACGGGCAGCGCCATCTATAAATACACCAACAGCACAGCAACCTGGGCGGCCTGGTCCGTCACCGGCGTAAGCCGCCCGAGCGCCATCATATTTGACACAAGCGGCCATATCTATATTTCAAACTACGGCGGAAACAATATCACCGAGTATAACTCGAGCGGCGGCAGCCCCATCAAAACCCTGACAGACGGCTTTACCGGCCCTCAATCCATTGCGCTTGACGGCAGCGGCAATCTCTGGGTGGCCGACAGCTATGTCCCCAACTGCAATAACCTTGCAGGCTATGGTGCCACCACCGCTGCAGGTACGGGATTATGCATTGCCAAATATAACGGCACGTCCTGGACCACCATTGGCAAAGCTGGCACCGGTCAGGGTCAGTTTTATGAACCGCAGGGACTTTATGTCGACGCCAATCAGGTGCTATGGGTAGCTGATTACGGCAATAACCGCATACAGAAATGCTCGCTCAGCACCGACTGCTCCGTGACCACCAACTGGACCGTCTACGGAGGCACATCAACTGGAACCGCCGCCGGACAGTTCAACACCCCCAGCGGTATCTGGGGAGATGCACAGGGCAATATCTGGGTCGCAGACGGACACAACCGCAGGCTGCAGGTGTTTTGGAAAAAAACGCAGCAATGGGATATTTTCGCGGATATGACCCTCGTGACAACACAATCGTTATTCTTCTCCTATCCGATTGTAACCATGGGCAGATAGCCCTATAATAATCATTGCATGGCCGTTGGGGCTTTGTTACTTGATAATGTAATATGATGAAACGCGGCTTTACCCTCATTGAGTTATCCGTCGTTCTGGCCGTGCTTGCCGTTGTCATGGCAGGCGGCCTCTCTGTGTTGACCGTGAGCCTTCAGCAAACACAATATAACGATACGCTCGCCCGGATTTCCGCTATTGAAAAAGCCCTGGCGGATTACGCTGCGGCATTCGGCCGCCTGCCCTGTCCGGGAGATCTTACTTTGCCCCCCACCAATGCCAATTACGGCGCGGAAGCAGGCTCTTCTGTTGGCGGCAAAGGCACAGGCGAGTGCTATACGAGCATGACACCAGCCGCGAACTATAAATCCTCCTCCGGCGCAGAAGAAGGGGCTGTTCCTACACGCACGCTGCAACTGCCCGACAGTTATATGTACGATGCCTGGGGCAGAAAATTCCGCTACGCGGTCAATCCAGACTATACAGGCTATACATTCAATTCAAAGGCCCCCTTCCCTAATGGCATCTGTTACAGCAGTAGCAAAGGCATTACGGTACAGGATGCAACCGGAGCAACACGCACGAGCAGTGCTGTTTACGTCCTATTCAGCCACGGTGCAAACGGGCATGGCGCCTATACAAAAACCGGTGGCAGGGTCAACGCATGGGATAATAACAGCGAAGAACAGTTCAATTGCCATTGCGACAGCTCCGGTGTAGACAGCGGCAGTTACCTTGCCAGTTATATTCAGCACGCTCCCACCTATCAAAGTTCACACGCAAACGATGCCACCTACCGCTTTGACGATCTCGTCGCTTTCCGTATCCCCTGGCAGCTTCAAAGTCAGAACAGCCAGATCTCCGGCAATTGCACATCCAATACCGTCATATGGATCGCAGACTACAGCAACAGCCGCATTGTGGAATTCAGCACGCTAACGGGATCATATGTAACCTCCATCAGCAGCACGACGAGCCCGGCCTTTCCGTTCGGCAACACCAACAGCGTCGCGCTGGATAGTGCAGGTAATATATGGGTTGCCGATACCGGAAACCGCGTAGTGGAACTCGACAGCGCAGGCAACTGGAAAAAAACGTTAGGAGGCGCGTATACGGATTCATGCGCCGGGACAGCCAACGGCGCCAGCTGCAGCAACATCAGTTCGTATGATGGCTCACATTCCAGCACTTGCTGCGTGCCCAGCAGTGGAAGCTGCTTATGCAACTCAGGCGCCGCTAACGGTCAATTCGATACCGGAGGCGCACCGACGCAGATGGCTTTCGATAGCAGCGGTCATCTCTGGGTAACAGATTACAACAATAAAAGACTGCAGGAATTCAATGCTTCGACCGGCGCCTGGATGAAAAGCGTATCCCTGTCGGGCAATCCTGCAGGCATGGTTATCGATTCCAGCAATATCTTCTGGATTATGGAAGAAACCGTGCATGCACTATACAAATATGACGGCACAACGGAAACAGCAGCCGGCTATTCATCCTTCAGCAACGCTGGCTATTCATCCGATTACATGGCGATCGACACAAGCAACAATATCTGGGTAACGGATGAAGGAAACAATAAAGTTAAGAAATTCTCCAGCAGCGGTGTTTTCTCAAGCTCCCTCGCCCCCACAGGTGTGAGCGGAAATACAGGCATCTTCTTCGACTCCCAAGGCTATGCCTGGCTGGCTTCAGAAAACAGCAACTCAATTTATAAGGTGAACCCTTCCACCGGAACCATTCTGCTGACCATTAACACTGCAAACGGAACAGGCTTCGGCTCTCCCCAGCTCAGCTTCTCCAATGCCCGTTAACATATAACATTGCATTACGAAGCAAGCCGTATATATAGGACTGCATGGCCGTATATACCGAACTGACCCAATCCGAAATAGCGGATTTCCTGACAGCTTACGACCTGCCCGCGCTAAAGGCAGCGGAGGGTATTCGTTCGGGCGTGGAAAACACGAATTACCTGCTGGTGCTGGAAGATGGAAGCAAGCACATCCTGACCTTGTTTGAAAAACGCACGGAAGCAAAAGACCTGCCGTTCTTTGCAGGCCTTATGGAACATCTTGCCACCAAATCCATCCCCGCGCCGATGCCGGTGCGCGGCCGTGACGGACAGGCGATTCGCACATTAAAAAACAAACCGGCGCTGATCGTCACTTTTCTAAACGGCAAGGACGCTGCCGAACTCACTCCTTCCCATCTGGCGCAGCTGGGTGAATATACTGCGAAATTGCATATCGCCGCCTCTGATTATCCACAGCAACGGGCAAATGGACTCGCTTTTGCAGGCTGGCATGCATTGCTTGCAAAAATCGAAGCGCGCGCGGATGAAATTACGCCGGGTCTCGCGGATGAAATGCGTAAAGAACTGGCCTTTCTCGAATCCACATGGCCGAAGAACCTGCCGCAGGGCGTGATCCATGCCGATCTTTTTCCGGATAACGTATTCTTCGATGCGCAAGGCAAGCTCAGTGGCATCATCGACTTTTACTTTGCCTGCAATGATCTCTTTGCCTATGAAATCGCCATCTGCCTGAATGCTTGGTGCTTCGACGCGCAATGGGAATTCTGCCCGGAAAAGGCAAAAGCATTTATGGCTGCTTATGAAAAAGTTCGCCCGCTATCAGAGAGTGAGCGGACCGCCCTGCAGGTGCTGGCACGCGGTGCAGCATTGCGCTTTCTGCTGACCCGCACGCATGACCGGCTATTCCCGGTGGAAGGCGCGCTGGTCACTTCTAAAGATCCGATGGAATATCTGACGAAATTGCGCTTTCACCGCAACGTGGAATATTACAATATATAAAGCACTATCCTCGCTGATTGGTGCCTCTGCCGACTCCCGCCATGGGAGGCGAGACATCCGGTGCGAGTGGAGGAGCCATATCAGGTCCAAAACCTTGGCCACGTCTCTGATTCTCTCGCCCTACGACATTTTCAACTTGCTGGGAAGAAGCATTCGGTGTTTCCGGCTTTTTATCGAGATGAAAAATTTTCCCGACGATTCCCGTAACCGCCCCCTGTATGGCACCGCCAATCGCAATCGCAGCCGCTCCGATTGCAAGCATTCCAATCCCGGGCAAAGCCATTCCCGCAACCGCCGCAATACCGACACCCACCGCCAGCGCGGCAACTCCCAGAAGCGCACCGGCCTTTGCCATCCTGCCGATGAAGCCACCTTTGCCGCCTGTCACACTGTCGGTAAGGCCGAGAAACCATCCTTGCACGGCACCTAAGACAAAACCTCCCGCTGCCACCAGGGGGAGCGCCAGAAGGGAAAGCCCGCCCGTGGCTGGCGCCATGGCCAAAGCCCCTATGGCTCCCGCACCGATATTCAACGCGGCAGAACTTTTGATAGCACCTTTGCGGAAGTCTTTATCCATAGCTATACCAGTATCTTAACGACAGGACACAGTATAGTGGATAGTCACGGAGGATTCAAATGACCCTATGATGACAATTCCATACCATTGAATTCAATGTATTATCTCACGGCAATGCCAGCATTACGCATTGCTTCCTTAGCCTGAGCGATCGTATAAGTGCCGTAATGGAAGATGGAAGCGGCAAGTACCGCACTTGCATGGCCTTCACACACGCCTTCCACGAGATGTTCGAGCGTTCCCACACCACCGGAGGCAATGACAGGAATCTCCACCGCATCAGATACGGCGCGCGTAAGCGGAAGATTGAAACCTTGCTTGGTGCCGTCACGGTCCATGGAAGTAAGCAATATCTCCCCTGCTCCAAGTGACGCCATATGTTTCGCCCATTTCACGGCATCGATACCGGTAGCGTTACGTCCGCCATGCGTGAAGATTTCAAACTTATTCGGGGCGGTGGATTTTGCATCGATCGCCACGACAATACACTGTGCTCCGAATTTATCCGACGCTTCACGCACGAATTCCGGATTACGCACGGCTTCTGTGTTAATGGATACCTTATCCGCACCGGCCAGCAGCAGCTTGCGTATATCTTCCACCGTCCGCACGCCGCCGCCAACGGTCAGCGGCATGAAACATTGCTCCGCAACGCTTGCCACGGCATCATACAGAATCGAACGGTTATCGCTGGAAGCGGAAATGTCGAGAAAGCAGAGTTCATCCGCACCTTGCTTATCGTAGAGTCGCGCCTGCTCCACCGGATCGCCCGCATCCTGCAGGCCGACAAAGTTCACGCCTTTAACAACACGCCCGTCTTTTACGTCAAGGCAGGGAATGATTCGAGTTTTCAGCATAGATTTAAAATACACTCACGCCGAGACCTACGTCCACTTGCGGTGCAAGGTAAATAGTCTCGCCTACTTCATTGGGAACGCCAAGAACCAGTACTTGGGAAACTTCCGGCCCCATTTTCTTTTCTCCCAGATTCATGACCGCAATAATTTGTTTGCCAATCAGAGCCTCCTGAGCGTAACTCATGTAGGCGCCGCAAGAGATGCGTGTACCAAGCTCAGGACCAAAATCAATCGTTAGGCGATAGGTAGGTTTTTGGGTTGCAGCAGTCTCAGCCTTGATAATTTTGCCTACACGAATATCCAATGCATCGAAATTGGCAAAATTTGCAATAGACTTTAGTGCCACCCTACTCTTCTCCCTTATAAATCGCGATGATCTTCGCCAGCATGTCGAGCGCTTCGGCTTTCGGGCGCTGGAACGTATTGCGGCCGATGATCGAACCGTTACCACCGCCATCGCGGATCGCGCGGCATTCATCATACACATCGTTCAGCCCCTTGGAAGCACCGCCGGAGAAAATCACGATACGCTTGCCGCCAAACGTGGTCTGCTTTACATGCGCAATGCGCTTGGTCAGCGTGGCAACGTCGATCTTTTCCTTCTCGTAAACCTTCTTGGCTTCCGGCAGTTCAAGGAAATCCGTCGGCGGTTTAACCTTGATGATATGCGCGCCGATCAGCGCAGCAATATGTGCAGCGTAAGCGCAGATATCCACTGCGGTTTCGCCGTCCTTGCTGATGAAGCCGCCGCGCGGATACGACCAGACAACCGAAGCCAGACCGTAAGATTTCGCTTCCAGCGTCATCTCGCGTATTTCTTCAATCATGTCGTTCAAATCGTGCGAGCCGGGATAAATCGTGAAACCGATCGCTTTGCAACCCAGACGCAGTGCATCCTTCACCGTTGAAGTGATCGCCTGGTTCGGCGCCTGGTCTTTGGGAACCAGCGAATTGGAGGAATTCACTTTCAGGATCAGCGGAATCGCACCGGCAAACGTATCGGCACCGGCTTCCAGCATGCCAAGCGGCGCTGCGTAGGCGTTCAGGCCTGCATCAACTGCCAGCGAGAAGTGATAATGAGGATCGTAAGCTTCCGGATTGGGAGCAAAGCTGCGCGCAGGTCCGTGCTCGAATCCCTGATCCACCGGCAGGATGACGAGCTTGCCCGTACCGCCGAGCTTGCCATGCATGAGCATGCTGGCGAGGCTTGCCTTGGTGCCGGGATTATCGCTTTCGTACCAGCTGAGAATCTCTTTGACCTTGCGCGTAATTTTCATAATACATACCTTTATAGAAACGTTGCTTTTTAGCCCTCAGAGCCCCCAATACACCAAAAGCCCCTTATTGTCACTGGTATTTAGCCACAGCAACCCGCCACCGGAAGGCGAATAAATAAAACGCTAGGTTGTGGCCACTTCCTTCTTGCCGCCCCCACCTCCGCCGCCGCCAGACTGGGGTTTTTCCGGCTCTTTGGGAGCAGCTTTCTTATGCTTGCGCGGATCATAGGGTTCCTGTGTCGGCACGAAGCAGGTCGGCGGACCACTCTTCTTGGGGTTTTTCGGATCAAATACTTTCGAGGTAAAGAACGAATCCTGGTAATAGAAAATCTTCTTCGTCTTGATGGGCGCCGTCGATTCGATCAGGATGATCTGCTCGTCACGCGGCAGCGTAATCACTTCCTGCGGCAGCAGCAGCGCACGCTGCACTTCCGATTCGTTCATCGTACGGGATTTGGGATCGAAATCGAGGAACTTCGGAATATTCTTGGAATATTGCTTAACCGTCTTATTGCCCACCAGTTCGGAAATCAGCTTCGCGGTTTCAATGTTGTTCGCCGAGAAGGTGATACGGTAGTATGAGTTGGACAGGAACGAGTTCATGCCCGCATCTTCATAGATACCTTTCAATTGCTGTGTATCTTGCACGATCAGAAAGAGCTTCACGCGGTAACCGCGGAAGTAAGCGATACCAGTCTGGAACTGCTTCATTTCGCCCAGCGTTGGAAACTCGTCCATCAGGAAAAGTACGCCGTGCGGCTCATCCTTGCCCGGCATCTTACGCGTGAGGAAGTCCGTCGCCTGCTGGTAGAACACTTTCAGCAGCGGCTCCAAACGTTGCAAGTTGTCCGGCGTGACAGCGCAATAAACGGAAATCAGCTGTTTTTTGAGTTGCTGCAGGTCGAAATCGCTCGACGCGGTAGCGGTGTCAATCAGCGGGTTCGCCCAGAGTTCGAGGCCGGAGTTGAGTGTGGAAACAACACCGGAACGTTCCTTATCAGCCTTCTGCAGGAACGCCGCAATGTTCATGTAGGAGACCGGATGGATACGCTTACCGATCGTATCAAGCACGACCGCAAGACTATACACTACGTCATCGCTGCGCATCGTACGCACCACTTCGCCGAATGAACAGGGTTTTTCCGGCACCGCGTACAGATACAGGATCACGCCCAGCAGCAGCGAACGTGCTTCGTTCTGCCAGAATTCCTGCTCGGGAAGGATCAGGTTGCAGATCTTCTGCACGTCATCCACCATCTGGCCGGGCTTGCTGGAAATCCAGTCCAGCGGATTATAGCAATGCGTACGGCCTTCGGGATCGGCAGGGTTCCACATGAACACTTTCTGCCCCATTTTCTTTTCGCGATAGCCGCTCGTGAGTTCGTGGTTTTCACCCTTGATATCGTGACAGATCATTGACCCTTGCCAGAACACCAGGTTCGGCAACACGAAGCCCACACCTTTACCGGAACCCGTAGGAGCAAACAGCAGCACGTGCTGGAAATCGTCCGCGATCAGGTAGCGGTTGAGCCCGGTGCGTCCGAGCAGAAGTCCCTTCTTCGCGCGCAGCTTTGCGGCCTTGATTTCCGACTCCGTCGCCCAGTGCGCATCGCCATGCAGCGATTCTTTTTTCTTGAACGGACGGAAGTCGATCAGCGGCGCGCGCATCATGTACAAAAGCGTCAGGCTGAAAAACAGCGAGATGACCGGAGGCCCGAACAGATGTACGGTAAACTCGCCCGGAAACTTGGGATTCGTGTGATACGTATACCAGTAATTAAACAGATACTGCAGCATCGTTTCCAGGTAGCGCGCGCTATTGGCGCAGGCCTGCATGTATTTATAGCCGTAATTCCAGTAGATGATGCCGAGCCCGGAAAGGTAAAGCGGCCCTATCAGCACGAGCAGTATGATGAACAGAACGACGATTTTCGTACCGATGGCGTTTTGTAAATTGCCTGCCATAGAACTAGGGCTATCCTCGAATGGTCGGTGTGCGTATGGATCCGCAGCCGCCGCTTGGACGCACTGCACCTGTTATAGATTGTTTTAGGCGAAAACCGTCTAAATACAAGTGAAACTTATCAATGGATGCCAGAGCCGCCCTGTGGTAAACTACCGCCTTTCAGCAAGCACAAATCAATGGGGAGAATGAGATGCAGGAAATCACCATATACACCACACCGGTCTGCCCTTATTGCGTACGCGCCAAAGATCTGCTGATGCGCAAGGGGCGGTCAGATTATCGCGAGATCGATATCACGCAGCACCAGGACTACATGAAAGAAATGCTGGAGAAAAGCGGTGGCAGGCGCACCGTGCCGCAGATCTTCATTGGCAATACCCATGTCGGCGGGTGCGATGACCTTTACGCGCTGGATTCCGCCGGCAAACTGGATGCGCTGCTTAAATAGCACCTAAGAACGCTTTTCTAAGCCCTAAACCACCCCTTTACCCCTGGGTCTACCCCTCGCGCCTTGCCCCTTGCCAGTTGCAGTACCTTTCTATATAATAAGGGTGCTGGAAACAGCTATGGCAATAAATGGTTGCTCAGAATAGGCGATTCGGACCCGGGGGCGGAACCCGGCGTCTCCACCATCCGCCTTCCCCTGCCCTTCAGGCTGTGGGGCAAGGAAAGGCGGATAGCCTACGATATGGGGACGAATTAGGCTCGACGGGCGCAATAAAGGTGTAATTTTTGCTCGGCATGATACCGCCGTAAAGGATCAAAAACTATAAATGCCAACGACAACGTTGCATTTGTTGCTGCTAACGACAACAACGTCGTAGAAGTTCGCGCTGCAGCCTAATGGGCTAAGCGCATACTCTAGTATGTAACGCGGCTGGGGGGGTGCCGGGCAACAGAAACCCCCTAACGAAATAGCGAACGAAAGATACAGTAGATGACTTCTGAAACGATTGATTACGCTGCATTCATCGATAACGCCATGCGCGGTGCAGTGAGGGACATACTGCGTCAGGTGGAGCGCACCGGACTGCACGGCCAGCATCATTTCTTCATTTCCTACCGCACGGATTATCCCGGCGTCGAAATGTCCGACACGCTGCGCAACAAATACCCGCAGGAAATCACCATCGTTCTGCAATACCAGTTCTGGGACCTGCATATCTCTGAAGATAAATTCACCGTCACGCTGAGCTTCAGCAATATTCCGGAAAAACTCGTCATCCCGTTCGCCGCACTGACCGGTTTCGCCGATCCGAGCACGAAATTCGGCCTTAAGTTCCACAATACTCCGATGGACGAAGAAGAATCGCTGTCGCAGGAACAGGAAAAAGACGCAGCCGGAGCCGAGAGCGCAGAGGGCACGGATGGTGCACCGAAGGAAAGCGGGAAAGTCATCACGCTGGATGCGTTCCGCAAGAAATCCTAAGTTCCATTACGTACCCGATAACGCATTGATCCGCAGTTGTGATCGCATGCTTACGTAACGAGCGTTTGAATCCTTATTCCCAGATAGCGATCTTAATGGAACATGAATTTTTTCTTGCTGCTTTTGAGGGCTGCAAAATATCCAAGGCTGAATGGACACATGAAGCCCATGTCAGGATGGCATGGTTATATCTGAAAGCTTATGGGGATTGGACAAGCGCTTTACCGATAGTCCGAAACGGCATTAAGCGCCTCAATCAATCCCATGGCAATATGAATGGCTACCACGAAACCATTACAATCGTTTACCTGCAGCTTGTGGCAGAACGGCTAGAAGACTCCGAAACAGTATTAAGCTGGCCGGAGTTTATGAGAAAATATCCGGAACTATTGGATTATAACTCCCCTGCTTTTTTACGTTATTATTCGCGTGAACTCATTTTTTCACAGCAGGCAAGGCAACAGTTTGTAGCTCCTGATTTGACGCCTCTTCCTTTTCATGCTCAATCACCTGCATAATTCATCTATTCTTTAGCAGGCACTTCCAGAGTATTTTGGAGAAAGCCTAACGGCTCATATTGCTGGCGACATTATTGAACGTATTATTGATCGTATGACCAATCTGCTGGATCGCAACGAATGCAGCAATCGAAATGAACATGGCGATCAGCGCGTATTCAATTACGGTGGCCCCAGAATCGTCCCCTAACAGCATCTTCAAAATACGCATAAGCCATTCCCGGAATTGAAAATTTCTTAATCTTTATATCGTAACATCCTTGCACACAAACTGCAATATATTACAACTATTCGGAAATAAGCCTATTATCCAATAACTTCTCGTTTGCCCACATGGTTAGCCGGTCCCACAATACCTTCGGCTTCCATACGGTCGACCAGTCGGGCGGCACGGTTATAGCCTAATTTAAGGGTACGCTGCAGATAGCTGGTAGAGGCTTTACGGTCGCGCAGTACAATGGCCACCGCCTGACGGTAGATCGCCCCGTCGTCACTGTCGTCTCCCTCACCACCTTCCGTGAGCCCCAACTCCTCTTCCTCATCACGCGTGACATCTTCAACATAAGTCGGCGCGCCCTGCTCACGTAAATGCGAGACGATATCCACGACTTCATTGTCGCTGATGAAAGGACCATGCACGCGCGTAATGCGTCCGCCGCCTGCCATATAAAGCATGTCGCCGTGACCGAGCAACTGCTCCGCCCCCTGCTCACCCAGGATTGTACGGCTGTCGATGCGTGATGTTACCTGAAAGCTGATACGCGTCGGGAAGTTTGCTTTGATCACACCCGTGATAACGTCCACGGATGGGCGCTGCGTCGCCATGATGATATGGATACCCGCCGCACGCGCCATCTGCGCAAGGCGCTGGATGGAGGATTCGATCTCCTTACCGGCAACCAGCATGAGGTCAGCCATTTCGTCCACCACCACCACAATAAACGGCAGCGGATTCATATCGAGCGGCACTTCTTCAATGATAGGTGACCCACTGTCAGGATCAAACCCAGTCTGCACGGAGCGCACGAGATTCTCGCCTTTCGCGCTCGCATCGTTAATGCGTTTGTTGTACCCATCGATATTGCGCACCCCAAGGCTGGACATCAACCGGTAGCGGTTTTCCATCTCCTTGACCGTCCATTTAAGCGCCACCACGGCTTTGCCGGGCTCCGTCACCACAGGTGCCAGCAAATGCGGAATATTGTCATAGACCGAAAGTTCAAGCATCTTCGGGTCGATCATGATGAATTTGCACTGATCCGGCGTCAGCTTGTAAATCAGCGAAGCGATCATGGTGTTGATGGCCACGGATTTACCGGAACCCGTCGTACCGGCCACGAGCAAATGCGGCATGCGCGCAAGGTCCACGATCACGGAAGTCCCGCCGATATCCTTGCCCAGCGCAATCGGCAGGCTGGCCTGCGTACCCACGAATCCTTCATCTTCCAGCAGTTCGCGCAAATATACGGTCTCGCGGGACTGGTTCGGAAGCTCAATACCGATGACATTGCGTCCCGGAATCGTGGAAATACGGGCCGAAAGCGCGCTCATCGAACGGGCAATATCATCCGCCAGGCCGATCACGCGCGAAGATTTTGTTCCCGGCGAAGGCTCAAGCTCATAAAGCGTCACGACCGGGCCCGGACGCACTTTCACAATCTCGCCGTTAATACCGAAATCGTTCAGCACCGTCTCCAGCAGGCGCGCATTCTGGGAAAGCGATGCTTCGCTGACCTGTTGCTTCTTGGATTTCTTGCCGGGTTCCGCAAGCAGCGTAAGCGACGGCATTTCATATTCACCCATGCGCTGCGGCAGGTCGAATGAAGTCTGGGCCGAGCGGGAACGGTTTTTGAGCTTCGCCGTATCCACCAGATCCTTGCGCATTTTCTTTCTAACGGGACGAGGCGCCTCTTCTTCTTCCTCTTCCTCTACTTCTTCCTCATATTCCTCATCGGCCGTTTCTTCACTATGCTCCTTGCGCGCCCAGAGCCAGCGCAGCCACGCGGGGCGCTTATGGCCTTCTTCCTCGTATTCCTCATCTTCTTCCTCTTCCTCACGCGCACTCGAACGCCCAAAGATCACGAGTCCTACCATATTGAAAGCCCCACGTATGGCTTTCCACGTACCCCGGCTGAGCGCACGCCATTCGCGCCAGGTAAGCCCCAGCGCCACCGGCAGCGCTAGCAGCAGCAACGGTACGGCAACTAGCGCATAGAGCGCCGCATTGAAGTGATGAAGCACCCAGCTCTTCGTGAGGAAGCCGATAGCACCTCCCAACCCGCTATCCCACGACACGGGAACTTCAAGCAAAGACAGAATGGAGGAAAGCAGCACAAGGCTTAACAAGAACATTGCAAAACGTATCCCTACAAGCGAAGGCACGCGCTTGCTCGCCAGCAACCGCCAGCCCCAGGCGGCAATCATCAATACAACAAGGATCGAAGCCAACCCCAACGGCTGCATGACGGAATCCGCAATCGCAGCTCCTAATGGCCCGGCCATATTGCGCACGGGATTGTTATTGATGCGGTTCGGGGACGGATCGGTATTATGGAATCCCAGCAGCGCAATGGCCATGAAGAACGCAAAACCGATAAAAAACAGGCCGATCAATTCCCTGATCAGCCGGCTGGACCACGGCATGGAATTCTCAACAGTGATAGCCTTACTCATAAATGCTTGCATTTCCGGTCGGTTGTTACCGCGACATCATACTTTCCCGGGGGTTTTTATGCAAGATCAGGTTTTAAGCGCTAGGGCACGCTTTTCCACTAAGTGCCAGGAGAGCACGGCGCACAGGAATGTCGCGCAGAAACTGGCAAGCTGGAACATCCTGAAATCCGCGTCATTGCCGAGCAGGTGCAGGAAGAATTGCTGCATGACGAACGCGTAAAGGTAAAACCCATAAGAAAAATCGCCCCAGCCGCCAAATCCGTGCAGCAGCGGCAGCCGCATGAATCCGAAACAGATGATGCAGTAAGCAATCGTCATATCGAACAAGACATATCCCACCGCCGGATAAGGGAGGTAGATACTGACACCTGCAACAACCGCCGCAATCGCAAAACCTCCAAGCGACGGGGGAACTCTTTCACGCGCAAGATAAAGGAACGCACCGGCAGCGAATTCGCTGGCCAGCCGCACAATAACTTCCCATTCACTCCATGCATGACCGAAAAACACCTGCTTGGAATGCAGGTGCATGACCGCCCCGTATATCCGCACGGCAAAAAGCCCCAGCAGTATGACGCCAAGCAAACGCGGCTGTAATATTCCGAGCACGCCCAGCAGTGCAATCACGCCGTAAAACCGCACCCCGTGCGGCAGCACCCACAAACTGCCATTAACGACGTCGCTCGCATTATCTTTGAAAACATCCGGCAGATGTTCACGTACAGGAAAGATCAGCAGATTGTGCAAATAATCAAACGTCAAGGGACTGACAAAATAAGCATGAGGGGAGAGCTTCGTGCTGACAGGGCCGATCACAAAAACGGTCAATAATATGACCACAACCAGAGCGGGCAAAATTCGCAATGCACGGTTGCGAATAAAAGGCAGCAGCCGCTCATTTATCTCATAACTGCGGGTAACGAAATAGCCGCTGATAACGCAGAATACCGCCACTCCAAGATCGGCAAACGTTCCAAATGGCACGAAACGGGTCATGGGATCGGGCAGCGCGCCCAGCGTGTAACAATGGCCATACCACACCAGAACGGCGGCAACAAAGCGCAAAAAATCGAAATTATTGCGGTGGGAGGCTTCCATGTGCTAGATTATATGCGCGGATCAGATCGTTTATGCAAGAGACTTCTTTACGGAGGGGATTGTTTCAAAAGTCGCTAGACCGTCAGCGAAAATAGCAGTTTTACTGGAATCGCAGCGCAGCGTACGTAAAAGTACGTGAGCAGCGGAAGACGGTAAAACTGCTATTTGCAGCAAGGTATAGTAGACTTTAGAAATAATTCCCGCTTGACCTTAGCAGGATAAACATTAAGAAACTCCCATGAATTTTGAAGATAAACTAGACATGCTCACCCGCCGGCACGACGAACTGCGCGATGCTATGGCGCGCCCGGATGCCGGAAATGAATTCGCAAAACTCTCCAAGGAGTTTTCAGACCTGAGCCCTGTCGTGGACTCGATCAGGGAATTGAAGAAAGCCCGCGACGAACGCAAAGCCATGCAGGAAATGCTGGCCGATCCGGCTTGCGATGCCGAGATGAAACGCATGGCGGAAGAAGAACTGCGCACGCTGGAAAAACAGATTCCCGATCTTACGCGCCAGGTGCAGCTTGCTCTGCTGCCTAAGGACGCAGCCGACGAGAAGAACGCCATTATCGAAGTCCGCGCTGGCACGGGCGGCGAAGAAGCCTCGCTGTTTGCCGCGCAATTATTCCGCATGTATCAGCGCTACGCCGAAAATCTGGGCTGGAAGTTTGAAATACTGTCCTTCTCCGACACCGGCTTGGGCGGCTGCAAGGAAGCGAGCGCCGAAATACGCGGCCGCGGGGTATTCGCGAAACTCAAGTTTGAATCCGGCGTGCACCGCGTACAGCGCGTGCCCGTGACGGAAGCAGGCGGACGTATTCATACTTCAGCGGCCACCGTCGCCGTGCTGCCGGAAGCGGAAGAAGTCGACATCGTTATCAATGAAAAAGACCTTCGTATCGATGTGTTCCGCGCAAGCGGCCCGGGTGGCCAGTCCGTCAACACGACCGACAGCGCCGTGCGCATTGTCCACATCCCGACCGGATGCACCGTGCAGCAGCAGGACGAAAAATCGCAGCATAAGAACAAGGAAAAGGCGATGAAGATCCTGCGCTCACGCCTGTATGAAATGGAACGCGCCCGCGCCGATGCCGAACGCGCCGCCTCACGCAAGGACCAGGTAGGCAGCGGCGACCGTTCCGAACGTATCCGCACCTATAACTTTCCGCAAGGCCGTGTGACCGACCACCGCATCAACCTCACGCTTTATAAAATCGACGCCGTCATGGACGGCAGCGCAGTGGGCGAGCTGATCGACGAACTCGTCTCGCACGATCAGGCGGAAAAGCTCGCGGAATACGGCAACAACTGACGCTTCCCAATATCAAAAGAACTTCTGGAACTCCGCCACCAGCTCCGTATAAAGCTGGCGCTTGAACGGAACGATAAGATCCGGCAGCATCTTCGGTTCCACCCATCGCCATTCGGAAAACTCCGGCTCATGCGTGGCAATATTAATGTCCGAGTCCTTGCCGGTAAAACGCAGCAGGAACCATTTCTGGCGCTGGCCGCGGAAACATCCGCCCCAAATGCGCGGAATCAGCACTTCCGGTAGGTCGTAATAATACCAGTCCTTGCTTTCGGTAATGATCTCAGCCTTGCCGGTACCGATTTCCTCTTCCAGTTCACGCAGCACGGTTTCACGGGGTGATTCGCCTTCATCCATCCCGCCCTGCGGCATCTGCCACGCTTCTGAAGTCATGTCGATACGCTTGGCAACAAACACTTTGCCTTCCGCGTTAAGCAGCATAGCGCCCACACCAGGGCGATAAGGTAATGACGCAATAGAACTCATGGCAATACTTTCTTAGCGATGGTCGAAACCGGCACAAGGACGACTCCCTGCCCCTGTAGCGAATCCACCCAGGCAGACAGCGCTGCCGTTGTCGGCGGATAAGAATGGACAAGCCCAACGGCATAGCCCTGCTTCTTGGCCGTATCCACAAGGGTTTGCAGATGGTTTTCTATATACCCTTTGCTCGGAGTCGCATCAATCAATTCGTCGATACCCAGCGTATAAAACCCGTTGATCTTTGCAAAATCCTCCAGATCGGAATTCTTCTGGGTCTTCACATACAGGAATAAAAGCCCGCGTTTTTTCAGCTCGACAAGATACGGTTTAATCTCTTCCTTATTGGACGTCATCGTTTCACCCACACTCGCCAGCATGCCGATATAGCCGGGGAACTGGTAAAGCACCTGGTGAAGGCGGCGGATATTTTCATCCGGACTTAAATCCTCCATCAGGCCGAACATGCCGGGGTCGGAGAACGGGTAATCGAACGTCTGGATCGGCAGATCCACCACCGATTCAAATCCGTCCCTGCGGGCGCGGAAAGCAATCTTGCCGCTGTCATTGGCATAGGGCGAGAAGCCAAGCGTGAATTCCGGTGGTAGCTTCAGCACATCCTGCGTCTGCGATTCATTAAGACCGAGATTAGTGAAAACGATCGCTACCATCGGCAACTGGGCTTTCACGCCGGCAGGACGCGAATAATATTTCCAGGGCTGCGTGCCGTCCGGTCCGACAATCGGCAGCGCTCCCTTGTCCGTCATTTCCACGAGGCTTTCCAGCGGCACGGGCATCATACCCTGCTTGTCCGGCGTCTGCGGTGCCGAAGGCAACGTTTTCACAGGCTGCGTATGCGTTTCAGGATTCACAACATTGCTGGCTGGAAGACCGCCGCCTTCAACAGTGCCGCTTGCGATAGTGATGACGGCACGCTGGCCGTTATGCACTGCCTGCTGGGTGAGTTCGCGGCCTGAGAAAGCCACCTTGATCAGCAGCGTCATCAGGAAAATACCCAGCGCATATGCCAACGCCGCCCACAGGTAGAAAGCGAATGAAAACTTCCTCGGCCGTTGCGTGCCATTCGTCCGTAACTTACCGAGTATCCCACTCACATTCATGACCCCATCAGCCTTCAGATGACGCAGGCACCAGGCGACGCCTCAACGGCGTGCCTAGTTAATCGTCTTATAGATTGCAAGCGAACGCAGCAGATCGATAGCGCGTGAAAGCTGGAAGTCTTCCTTGGCCGGGAGATCCCCGTCCGCAGTTTCAGAAGATTCCTCTTTCTTGCCTTTGCCTGAACCAGCCGTTTTTTCGCTGTCATCCGCCGACGACGACTCATCTTCCCTGCGCAGACGATGCGGCAGGTTTGCTTCAAACAGCGGCTTCATGGCACGCTTGATCGGCTCAATCTTAGCCTGTTCGACGATGATGTCCGGCGTAATACCCTTGGCCTGGATGGAGTGGCCCGAAGGTGTATAATAACGCGCCGTGGTCAATTTCATCGCACCATGGCCCGGCAACGGCATGATGGTCTGCACCGACCCCTTGCCGAAGGATTTCACACCCAGGATAACTGCACGCTTGTGATCCTGCAGCGCACCGGCCACGATTTCCGATGCGGAAGCCGAACCGTTATTCACAAGCACGACCATCGGAACGCCCTTGGCCATATCGTCGCCATGCGCCATGAAGCGTTTGTTATTTTCCGGGTCGCGTCCACGGGTAGAGACGATCTCGCCGCCATCGAGGAACGCATCGGAGACAGCCACTGCCTGATCCAGCAGACCGCCCGGATTGTTGCGCAGGTCGAGCACGATGCCTTTAATGCCGCCCATGGCTTTCTTCTGCTTGTTCCACTCGTCTTTCAGCTTGTCGATCGTCTGCTCGTTGAACTGGGTGATACGCAGATAGATAATGCCGTCGCCTTCCGCACGCGAACGCACGGACTTGATACGGATGATCGCGCGCGTCAGCGTGAAGCTGAGCGGCTCGTTTTCGCCTTCGCGCAGCACCGTGAGTTTGATCTTGGTGTCCGGCTGGCCGCGCATTTTATCTACTGCATCGGACAGCGTCATGCCCATGACCGGCGTCTCATTAATCATGCTGATATAGTCGCCTGCATGAATGCCAGCTTTATAGGCCGGAGTGTCATCGATCGGAGAAACTACTTTTACAAGTCCGTTCTCCATCGTAACTTCAATACCAAGCCCGCCAAATTCGCCACGGGTCTGGATTTCCATTTCCTTGAAATTCTTTTCGTTCAGATAGCTCGAATGCGGATCGAGCGAAGAAAGCATGCCGTTGATCGCCGCTTCAATCAGATCCGTGTCCTTCACCGGTTCCACGTAATCCGTGCGCACACGCTGGAACACCTCGCTGAATAGATTCAGCATATCATACGTGTCATTTTTGTCTGCGAGGCTGATACCGGAAAAAATAACGAGGGCGACTGCTGCGACGGAAAGAGGAAGGAGGCGACGCATGAAAAACTCCAAGAGTTAGCGATGGCACTGACGAATCTGAAATGAATCAGCAATACCGTTCTTAAATTAAACAAATGAAAAGAACAAGGAAGAAAGCAATAAAAATAGTTGCATGGCAGGAAAACCATGACAGCAAAAAGCCCGCAGTCAGAGACAGCGGGCTTCAGGAATTTTCATGCTTTAATTAGGGATAAAAATAATCGTCCAGGAAGCATGCTCCGAATACACCAGCCTTTCGGTGTAAGGCCCATAGTTACCGCCGCTGGCCATGCACATATCGGCGCTGCCACTATAGGCGGAACTCGTCGGAGGCGGCGGACCAGTATCCAGATGGACGAACGAGACTGCCCAGTCATGCCAGTTACCGTCATTACCCGCACCGGGATAGATCAGGTTACCCTGCGCTACAATCTGTCCGGCAGGAAGATCGGCCGGAACCGTAAAAGTGATATGCGTACAGATTGTGGCATAGGGTAGCGTAGTGGGATAACCGCTTGAAATCCACGGAGCTGCAGCCCAATCCGGAGCGATGCCGCCTGTGCCGTCCCAGTGAGAAGAACTGGCCTTGGTATTCGGCCATGCAATGCCGCCGGCAAACACGTAAGGAATATTCTGGCAGGAGAACAATCCTGTTTTAGAATTATAGGTCAGCTTCTGCCATGGCTCGCTGCAATCTGTAGCCGTACTTCCGCTGCCCGTCTGAGTGAAAGGTACGCACTGCCAGGGCGGATTCTTCGTATGGTCGTATTGAAGAAAATAACCATTTTTAGTGCAATCCTTGGGCACAATTGAACCGATCTGCACGACCCCGGAAGACTGCGTGATCTGTATGTTCTTCGCCCCTTTAACAAAATTCCCCAGTGGCGTAACGCTGCTTTTTGCCAGCGCAGCGCTGATAACTATATAATACGCACCTGTTCCTGTCGGATCACTGACGTTAAAGTTTGTATCGGCACAAGGAGTCGCCGCTTGTGCAACCGCAGCGGAAGCATAGGCCCGTCCGCAAATATAATTACCGCCCGTTTGGAACTTGACCAACCCGGAACCATAGCTTTTTGCCAGAGTCTGCAACTGCGCATTCGTAAGGCTTGGGTCGCGCTGGATGGCCTGCGCAAGGCTGCTGACGGCGCTGGAAGTGATCTCCGATTTGACGAAATACATGCCGAATTCGATGACCGCCAGAGATAGGACAATAAATGCCGGAAGCAGGATGGCGTATTCCACAGCGACGGAGCCCTGGTTGCCGATCTTGCGGAATAAACGGGAAAAGAAGAAGGTGGAAAGGGTGCAGTACTGCATATGGTTAATGAAAATAAAATGTTAAGAATTAACCTATTGTTCCATAATGGGTGTAATATAGCATAATTTTAGTTAATAAATCGTTAAAAACCGTTAAGTCTTTTAAGCTTCGCGGTTAAGTTGTGGTATTATATCGGAATTTTTAAATCCGCCCCGGCCAAAAAAGCGATTGAGTTTACCGGCGCTTTTGCTTAGAAATATTCCCCTATGGAAAGAAAGATTATCACAGTCATTGGCGGTACGGGCTTTCTCGGCCGCTATGTTATTGAACTGCTGGCCGCCCAGGGCTGGCAGGTGCGCGTTATCGCGCGCGACGTGGATTCGGCGCTTAAATTAAAGACCTACGGCGATGTAGGGCAGATCGCGCTGATGTCGGGCGATATTACAAAGCCCGCCTCCCTGCAGGGCAAGCTGGATAATTCTTTTGCCGTCGTCAATCTCGCCGGGATTCTTTATGAACGCGGCAGGCAGCGCTTCAATGCCGTGCATGTCGAAGGCGTGGAAAAACTCGTTGCAATGGCCGCGCAG
This sequence comes from Rickettsiales bacterium, assembly GCA_035765535.1. Lineage (NCBI taxonomy): Bacteria > Pseudomonadati > Pseudomonadota > Alphaproteobacteria > Rickettsiales > Rickettsiales bacterium. The sequence goes on from DASTXE010000004.1 coordinate 143,516, forward strand.
GCTGGCGTGCCGCATTTCGTGCATGTCTCGTCGCTCAGCGCGGACGGTGCCGGTCAGTCGCAATATGCGCGTACCAAGGCCGCCGGGGAACGCGCCGTGCGCGCAGTCTATCCGGGCGCTTCCATCCTGCGCCCCAGCGCCATCTTCGGCGCGGAAGATAATCTGTTCAACCGCTTCGCCAAAGCCGCTAAGATCGCTCCCTGCCTGCCGTTGATCGGCGGCGGCAAGACACGCTTCCAGCCGGTTTACGTCGGCGACGTGGCACAGGCCGTTTCAGTATGCCTGGCCGGAATTCCCGGAACATTCGAATTGGGCGGACCGGATATTTACACCATGCGCGGCATCATGGAATTCGCAAGCCGCACCATAGGACGCAAGCCCTGTTTCATTAACATTCCCTTTTCCCTGGCCGGTTTACTGGGCAGCGTGGCTCAGTTCCTGCCATGCCCGCCTTTGACGCGCGATCAGGTTATCCTGCTCCAGCATGACAGCATCGTCACTCAGGGGGTAAAAACCTTTGCAGACCTTGGGATTGCACCGCAATCCGTAAGCAATATCGTCCCGGGTTATCTTGCCCGCCTTGCCAAGGCAAACTTTCATATTCAGGCATAGTATTTGGCCAAAAATGCGAAGAAAGCTTGCATAACCGCCAAATCCATGTTAGGGCAGGTCGCTTTCCTTTTCCATCCGCACGCTTGCGTAAGGGAAACGGAACCGAATAAAATTTGTAAGGTACTTTAGTTTATGTCTTCCTACTCCAATGTCATCGCTGCCCGCTATGTAAGCGCCCTTTTCGATATGGCAGCCGAAGCAAAACTGCACGATAACGTAAAGAAAGACCTGCTGACCGTGAAAGATATGCTTTCCGGCAGCGAGGAACTCCAGAAATTCCTGAACAACCCCGTGGTCACGCGCCTGCAGGCTGAAAAAGCTATTAGCGCGCTGCTCACCGCAGCTAAGGCATCCGATCTCACCCAGCGCTTTTTTACCCTGCTCGCACGCAGCCGCAGGCTTTCGCTGACCAGCCAGATCATCGACAAATACCTCGCCCGCTTGGCGGAAAGCCGCGACGAACTCCCGGTGAAAGTCACCACCGCTTCCGCGCTGGACAAGAAACAAGCCGATACTCTGGCTCAGGCCATAGCGAAAGCAACCGGTAAGAAAGTGGAACTGCAGCTAAGTGAAAACCCGGATCTGATCGGCGGCATGCAAGTCAGAATCGGCAGCAAGCTGCTGGATAACTCCATCAGCGGCAAACTCGCTCGCCTGCGCCTCGCACTGAAGAAGGCTGCCTGATTTTAGAGGGTGCTAACCTCTATTTGCAATAAGGCATAACAGACTTTACTGAAGCCCGAAAGATAATGCGCAGTTCGTAGAACTTGCATTCTGAGCAACAGAGTAAGCCTGCGCCTTACCGGCAACTCCGCCATTATCGTAGCAATTGGCCGGATCATACGTCACTGCGGTCGTAAACGCATTGCAGCGGCTGCCATTAGCCCATCCCGCATTTGCTCCTGTCTGGCCAAGCGATAGCCCGGCAGGGGGAATACCATAACCATGATATCCGGAATTCCAGTTGACGTAACAGGCTGTGACATTACCTGCCAGCGGCACCCCGTCATCAGTCTTTTTATCAATATTATAGGCCTGTGTCACCGTAACGCCAGGATTCACGGTCGTTTCGTAATCGTGATTATTGAAGAAATCCGTGATCGTTGAAACCGCAAAATAATTCTTATAAGTATTGGCAACGCTAGCGCTTGAAGCATTGCTCCAGACATACACGAAATTGCCGTTTCCCAGTTTTGCGGTGGGCAGCCATTGATAAAGGCCGGGAGAACTGCTCAGGGTGATAGCCTGGCTGTTGATATGATATGCGGAAGGATAACCGGCGCCTTTGGCGTCGTAACTCTGTATATTGACGTCAACCAGCCCGGCTGTGCTCAGATCCGCCCAGAAAATGGCCGTTTCTCCGACAGCTTCGGCAGCAGCTCCGGTGACACCATCCGCCGCAACATATCCCTGCAGAATGCCGTTGCCGTCTCCCTCACCTCCCGGTACACCGGTTCCCCTTGCTGAGAAACCGAAATTGGAAGCATAAGGATCCGGGATGTCGCCTGGCAAATACCCGTATTTAAGCTGGAACGTACGTATCGCCGTGCCGTATTTCTCGATCTGCGCAATCTGTGCGCGTTGCGCTGCGGTTTCTATCAGGTCGCGGCCTGTCAATATGCCGCCAACGATCAGGCCGATAATCACGAGCACGATGCTCAGTTCGATGAGCGTAAATCCCAGTATTTTACTGTTACCCGATGCCATCGTTTTCCTACATCATGCCTGTGCCCGCATCCGCATCACTGAGCAATGCATAACTGCGGGAATTGAAAAGCTGGTAATGCCACCATTCATTACGATAAAAATCCCAGCCGGCAGCGGTCATAATACCCATCAGCAACAAACGGTTCTTTTGCGCCTCAACAGGAATATCCGTTCGCCCATGGTGTGAAAGCGGCGTGAATGCGTCAAACGGCGTGCCCATATCCAGCAGCCTGCCTGCGCCATCCAGGAATCCCAGATCCACCGCAACGCCGCGTGAATGCGGTGAGCCCTTGGCTGGGTCAGCCAAGAATTCCGGATCCGGCGTATGTTCCCATAATTTCCATTGCGCTTCCGAAGGACGATAAGCATCGAATATCATGAACCGCAAACCCAGTGGCTTTGCCAGGGCAATCGCTTTCTGCAATGCTGCCGCCGCTTCCACATGCAGGAAGCATTTAGGCGCCTTATAGACAGGCACCCCCGTAAAATTATCGGAAGTGGCGTATTTGATGTCGATATCAACATCGAATGCAGGCTGGCAAATCTCTACAAGGCTCATACTTTCTCCAGGACAGTAGCAATGCCCTGGCCGCCGCCGATACACATTGTCGCAAGCGCGTATTTCGCTTTATTCCGGTGCAGCAGCAATGCCGCCTTGCCGGTGATCCTTGCGCCCGATGCGCCGAGCGGATGGCCGATGGCAATCGCCCCACCTTCAAGGTTCAGCCTGCTTTCGTCAAGCCCCAAATCGCGGATGACCGCAAGCGACTGTGCAGCGAATGCTTCATTAAGTTCGATGATATCCATGTCCTTAAGCGTTAATCCCGCGCGCGTAAGGGCTTTCTGCGCTGCCGTCACTGGGCCGATCCCCATAATTTCCGGCGGCACACCGTCCAGCGCAATGGATTTAATGGCTGCAAGCTTGGGCAGACCATGCTTATCGGCATAGGCTTCCGAGCACACCAGCACAGCCGCCGCACCATCGCTGACAGGCGAAGAGGTAGCTGCGGTTACCGTGCCGTTCGCATCGAATGCCGGAGCAAGCGTCGCCATTTTTTCCAGCGATGCATCCGCACGGATACAGCCGTCTTTGGCAACAACGCCCCCTTTGGTGGTAATGGGAACAATCTCATCCGCAAAAGAAGCGGCAGAAGCTTTCTGGTGGCTTTTAAGCGCAAAAGCCTCCTGCTCTGCACGTGAAATACCGTATTTCTTCGCAACCGTTTCCGCTGTCTTGCCCATGGCATCATAAGCCTGCGGGAAGGAGGCATAGAGCCCGGGATTCGGCAGCGGATTGAAGCCGCCCATGGGAACACGTGTCATAGACTCCACGCCGGCACAGATAAATGCTTCTCCCGCCCCCAGCGCGATTTTCCCTGCAGCGATATGAATGGCATCCATGGAAGATCCGCAGAAGCGGTTCAGCGTCGATCCGGCGACACTGACAGGCAGTCCGGATAGAAACACCGCCATGCGCCCGATATTCATGCCCTGCTCGCCTTCGGGAAATGCGCAGCCCATGATGAGATCTTCGATTCCTTCCGGCTTTGCACCTGTCTTTGCAAGAAGCTGCTTGATCACCTGCGCAGCCAGATCGTCAGGGCGGACACGCGCAAGCTCACCTTTTTTGGCAAAGGTGAATGGGGAACGGACATAACCGGCAATAATGGAACGCGACATGGGAATACTCCACTGGTTGATATATTCATTATACCAATGATACCATAGGAAGGTAAAGAAGTGGTTTATTTTTCAGGCTATAACGCCATGCCCCACAATGGGATCAGCGCACCGGTGCCGAGCCTACCCTGTCCGCCTGCTGCTGACGCTCGATGGCTCTTTCCTCATGGCTTGTCTCTGCCCGCTGGCCACCGGTTCTGTCCATATAGGAAGTCGATCCCTGAGGAGCAAATTTACTGGCCATGCTCCCCTTACCTGCCATATCGCCCGGCACATGATGGTGGGGCTCCGCAGAATTATGTGCATTCGGTGTGTCTGGTGTTGCATCTTTGGCGTGAGCTATATCGTTGATTGCCTTATCCTCGATCACAGCGGGATGCTGGTTCATCGCCGTATCCGCTGAAGGCGCAGTTTCTTTGGACATACCAGCGGCATTATCTTGCGCAGAAGGGGCTCCGGTCGCAGCAGTCTGTTCAGGCCGCGACTGTTGCGGCATTTCTGGCATGGCCGATTGCTGCGCAGCCATCTGCTCAGCCATATGGCCGACATGTTCTTCCACCCTCTGGGCATATTTATCGGACAATGCATTCATCTGTCCGGCCAGCTGCTCCATTTTTCCGGCTTTAGGAGCAAGTTTCCCTGAGACAATAGCAGATATAGCACCACCCAGAGCGGCCGCTGCTGCTTTCATCCACGGTTTAAGATTTGCTTTGGCCGCCGCAAAATAGGATGCCGCCGCACCAAGCACGCCACCGGCAGCGGGCCAGGCAACGAATGACATGGTGGTGGCTTTGGAAAGATTGGCAACTTCATAACGCAGATGTCTGCGCTGCTCTTCCATTCCGAGCTGCCCCATCAAGGCATCTACGGTAGCAAGCTTGGCCTGGGCTTCTTCCATAGCTGTCGGACTGCGGGGTTTGCCGCCGATACCTGCCGCTATCTGGCTCTCATTTTCCGCCACGGATCCTTGCATATCCTGTATTGCCATAACTCCATCCAGTTCTTTTTTATCGTATAAAACTATATACGCGTGAGCGCGGATATCCTAATGAAGGTTTTATGACAATTGGTCATAATATCCTCTTCTGTTACTCACAACCTCTTGCAAGTTCTAGCATTTTAGACACCGTATTCCAATTGCGGGCTGTTGCACCTACGCCCAGAAGACGTTCGGCTTTAGCCGCAAGCTTTGAACGCCCTATCCCATCAGGTGCATGGAGGTAAAAAAGCCTGTCCTGTAAGAAAAACGCCTCGTTTGCCGCTTTCACACTCTCTAATTCCCGCATATCCGGAGAGGGCGGTGTTTCCGTCAGGAAAAACACATGGAGACTTTTAGGGTCTTGCTCCGCATGGGAAAAGGGATTGGAAGCAGCGGCACGTTCCAACTCCTCCAGCCGCAACAGTACCATATGAGGAGCAAAACCATGCTGTGCTTCTATGGCGCGGCGGATAATGCCGGACAATTTGGCCGCATTACCTTCCTTATGACGGAAAACCGCGTTGCCGCTCTGAATATAAGTCACCACTTCCGTGCATCCCTGCTTTTCCAGAAGCGCCGCGAGCGCCTTCATAGGCAGCAGATTATTGCCCCCGACATTAATACCACGAAAAAATGCGATCCAGATGGCCATGTAAATAATATACGCATTTCCTGGAAGAACTCAATCACATCCAGGACAACCTATTGAATCAGCTATATTCCGTTTACACTTCCTTTATGCCGCAATCTTGTATGGACGGTAGAAATCTTATGCCTGCCTGCCTACATTCCACAACGTCTCAAGGTTTAGAAATATGGAGGAACCCATGACACAGAATAATAATCTGAAATGCATCGTTGCTCTCAGCATGATGACGTTGCTGGCTGCAGGCTGCGCGGTCTTCTCAGGCAAGGAAAGCGGCGGACAATATCTCGACGACGCCACGATCACTTCCAAAGTGAAAGCGCAGTTAGTCAATGATACCACCACGCGCCGTGACTCACCGCAGATCCACGTGGAAACGATGCGCGGCACCGTACAGCTTAGCGGGTTCGTGGATTCGCTGGCAATCAGAGACCGTGCAGAAGTGCTCACCTATCACGTAGACGGTGTGAAGTCCGTGCAGGATAACCTGATCGTCCACAGCGATTAGTAATCGCAATAAATCGTATCGCTAAATCGGTTCAATATCTCGCTGCGGCATAGCGAAAATAGTATTTTTTGAGCATCGTAGCGCAAGCGTACATTAAGTACGTGCGCAACGAAGCGCAGGAAAATGCTATTTGCAGCACGCCGCAGTAGAGATAGTGAACCGATTTTTAGTGGAGTTTGACTTTCTCGCCCTTTTTCCTCTCCGAATCGGATTTCAGCTGCCCGCAAGCTGCAAAGATATCGCGTCCGCGCGGCGTGCGCACGGGAGAGGAATAGCCCGCATCATTGAGGATTTCGGCAAAGGCGTGGATGCGGTTGTTGGAAGAGCACTCGTAAGGTGCGCCCGGCCACGGATTGAACGGAATCAGGTTAACCTTGGCATGGATGTCACTCAGCAGGCGGACAAGCTCACGCGCATCCGCATCCGTATCATTTACCCCCTTGAGCATCACATATTCAAACGTAATGCGGCGTGAATTGCTTGCTGCCGGGTAATTGCGGCATGCTTCCAGCAATTGCGCGATCGGATATTTTTTATTGAGCGGCACAATCTCATTACGCAGATCGTCGCGCACCGCATGCAGCGAAACCGCCAGATTCACGCCAAGCTCTTCGCCGCAACGCTCGATCATCGGCACAACGCCTGAAGTGGAAAGCGTAATACGGCGCTTTGAAATTGCGATACCTTCCGGGTCCATAATGATATTGAGCGCCTTGGCCACCTGGTCATAATTATAGAGCGGCTCTCCCATCCCCATCATGACAATATTAGACAGCAGGCGGTTTTCCTGCGGCGCAGGCCATTCGCCGAGACTATCGCGCGCAATCAGCACCTGACCGACGATTTCCGCTGCCGTCAGATTGCGCACCAGCTTCATCGTGCCCGTATGGCAGAAAGTGCAGCTCAGCGTGCAGCCCACCTGCGATGAAACGCACAGCGCGCCGCGATCCTCTTCCGGAATATGCACACTTTCCGCTTTATTGCCGTCGGAAAATTTCAACAGCCATTTGCGCGTGCCGTCCTCGGAACGCAATTCGCGGTCCACTCCGGGACGCTCGATAATAAAACGTTCTTCAAACGCAGCCTGGCGCGATTTCGAGATGCTGGTCATGCGTGAAAAATCCTGCACGCCGTGCGCATACAGCCATTGCCAGACCTGCTTGGCACGGAACTTTTCCGCCCCCGCATCGGCCAGCGTCTGCGCCAACTCTTCGCGTGAGAGCCCGATGAGGTTTATTCTATTATCCGTTGTTGCCATTTCAGTCATAGTCGCTAGAATACCCGAAAAAAGGAGGAGAATCCAATGAAACGCGTCCTTTACACCGCATTTCTCGGCTTTGCAACCTTATATATGCCGGTTTCCCCTGCCATCGCGGAAGCCCCTGCATTGACCGTTACCGTTGAGGGAATCGGCCCGGGCGGCTATATTGAGCCGACTTACGCATTCTGCGTACCCGCAGCAGGCAGCTTGCATGTGAAGGACGGACCGGACAAAAGCGTAGGCATCGCCTGGTCCAAAGGACCGGAAGGCACCAAATCCTATGCTATAGTTATGGTGGATACGGACGTGCCGACGAACTTCGAAGATGCGGGCCGGGAAGGCAAAACCATTGCCGCGACAATGCCGCGCAAGAACTTCTATCACTGGATTTTGTTCGATATCCCTGCCACCAAAACCATGATTCCCGCCTATACGGATAGTGACGCGCTGGTGAAAAACGGTAAATCCGTCATCGACACTTCTTACGGCACCCGCGGCGTGAACGATTATGCCCCTTATTTTGCCACCGACCCGGAACGCAAAGGCGTATATGCCGGTTATGACGGCCCCTGCCCGCCCTGGAACGACACGCTCGTGCACCATTATCATTTCAAGGTCTTTGCACTGGACGTTGCCACACTCGGAATCCCGGGTCTGAAAGCCACCGGTCCCGCTGTGATACAGGCCATCAAGAAGCATACGCTTGCGGAAGGGGAAGTGGTGGGCAAATACACACTCAATCCCTCTCTGAAACCGTAAGCATTTGTTAACGCCTGATTTGTTGCACACACAACAACGAAGCGCATAATTCGTGCTTTTTCCCGTAAAAAACGGTTGATTTTTATAGCAGTCCCCCATATTAGGTGGAGGCAATGACTTTCACTTTGCCTGGGTCAAAGCGGTCAGAATGCGTAACAAATTAATCCTTTGGGGGAAAAATCATGAAACTTTCTATTAAATTACTTGCGGCTCTTTCCGCTGTGGCCCTGCTCGCTGCGTGCGAATCCGGTCCGAAAGCTGGCGGCGACGCTTCCGGCAATGGCAGCGAAATGGGCGCTGGCAGCTCCAGCAGCATGGGCTACCTGGATGGCGACAAGCACCAGGTTAGCGATCGCGTATTCTTCGCTTTCGACAGCTCCGTAGTTGATTCCGACGGCCAGACCACCCTGCAGAAGCAGGCTGATTACCTGAAAGCTCACTCCGGCATGAACGTGACCATCGAAGGTCATTGCGACGAACGTGGCACCCGCGAATACAACCTCGCTCTGGGTGAACGCCGTGCAAACGCTGCGAAGAACTACCTCGTTAGCCTCGGCGTAAGCGCTAGCCGTATCCAGACGATCTCCTACGGCAAAGAACGTCCCGCTGTTATCGGCGATGACGAATCCGCTTGGAGCCAGAACCGCCGCGCTGTAACGGTTAAGACCGCTCAGTAAGCCGTTTGGTAAAAAACAATCCCGCCTCTTGTTAATCGACCCAACTTAGGGTAGTTAATGGAGGCGGGATTTTTTTATGCAATTTTTTACTTAAGGGTTGGATGCTTATGAACATTTCACGCCTTGCCGTTACCTCGATTCTCTCCGCCTCTTTTCTGCTTTGGGCACCGGCGGCAATCCACGCTGAGGACGATTCCGAATCCAGTGCCGACGTCAACGTCGCAAGACTCCAGGTCAAAATATCCCAGCTGGAAGAGGAAATCCGCGGCCTGCAAGGCAGGGTCGAACAGGTATCGTTCGAGAATAAGCAGCTCAAGACCCAGATGGAAAAGCAGAACAAGGACAACCAGTTCCGTTTCGATGCGCTGGAAAAGAACCAGCAGCAGGCTCAACAGCAGCCTCAGAATACGCCAAACCCTTCGGACGGCCCGGTGCAGGATTCGGGCCAGCTTAAGCCCGTGGAAACTTCCGGCGGCGAAGCTTCCTCTGTCAATGTGCCGGAATTCGGCACGTCACGCGAACTTTACAACTATTCCTACCAGTTGCTGAACCAGAGCAAATACGCTGAATCCGGCGCAGGATTCAATGCGTTCACCAAACGCTACCCGAAAGACCCGCTGATCGGTAACGCTTACTATTGGGAAGGTGAAACCTATTACGTGCAGAAGGATTATGTGCACGCCGCCGACGATTTCCGCCGCGGCTACGAAGCCATGCCGACCGGCCCGAAAGCCCCGGATAACCTGCTGCGCCTGGCCATGTCGCTCAACGTCATGAAGAAAGACCGCGAAGCCTGCGTGATCCTGAAGCAGATCGTCGTGAAATTCGGCCATAGCTCCACGAACATGAAGCACCGCGCCGAACAGGAAATGACTTCTATCGGCTGTAACAAACAGTAAAAAGCCAGCTCACCGCTTCAAAAGCCGCCAGGTTTTACAACCGGCGGCTTTTTTTGTTAGCGTCTTTTAAAGTACTCACGCAGCTGGGCAGGATTCAGCACCTTTAACACCAGCAGCATACCGCCATACACGCCGCCGCCCACTGCAATCAGTCCGGTTAGAGCGCATACTTTAACGACGAGTTTGCCGGTGAAATACGCCATCAGCAGATGCTGGGCAGGTAACAGCGCTCCTCCCATTAATATAGCAGCGAGAATAAGGCGGCTCATGCGGAACTTAAACATCGTATCGGCCACGAACAGCGAACGCTTATGCAATTGGTACCCCAACGCGAACGCATTCACCCACCCCGCAATGGAGGTGGACAACGCTAGGCCGACATATTGCATCGGCCCCATAAGCGTGAGATTGAAGAACAGGTTAATGAACACGCAGATAATGGCGATTTTTACCGGCGTTTTCGTATCCTGATTGGCATAGAAGGTGGACGCAAAAACCTTGACCATCAGGAATGCCGGCAGGCCGCACGCATAAGCAATGAGCGTGTGGAATGTCGCGATTGTATCCTGTGCACTGAACGCGCCGCGCTGGTAAATAACGGCAATAATTGGCTCTGGAATGACCATTAACGCGACCGCAGCCGGGATACCGAACAGGAAAGCCAGCTCCAGCGCCCGGTTCTGCGTGTGCAGTGCATGGGCGATGTCACCGGTGCGGATCTGGCGCGAAAGCATCGGCAGCAACGCCGTGGAAACGGCAATACCGATCACGCCCAGCGGCAATTCACTGATACGGTCCGCGTAATAGAGAAAAGATGGCGCTTTCGGAATCAGCGTGCCGATCTGCGTGTCGATAAGCAGATTGATCTGCGCCACGCTGGAACCCAGCGCCGCCGGGCCGATGAGAGAGAACAGCTTCTTCACATTGCCCGTCATGCGCGGCATGATCATGCGCGGCGCAACGCCAGCCTTGCGGCAGTAATATTGCAGCCACCAATATTGCGTCACACCGGAGAAAATCACGCCGATTGCCAGCGCATGCGCCGCCGTGGGCGTAAAGGGAGTGAATATCAGCATCGCAATAATAAAGCAGACATTCATGATGATGGGCGTCGCCGCCACAGCCGCAAATTTATCGATGCTATTGAGCAGCCCTCCCTGCAACGAAACCAGCGAAATGAACAGAATATAGGGGAATGTAATGCGCGTGAGCGTCACCGCCAGTTCATATTTCTGCGGATCTTTATCGAATCCTGGCGCGAGCACATACATCACCTGCGGCATGAAGATCACCGCCAGCACGCACAGAACGAACAATATCGAAACCAGCACCGCATGGATTTCCTCCACAAGCGTACGCGCCGTTTCCGGCCCTTCCGTCGCCACCGTTCCCGCATAAAGCGGCAGGAATGCAGAATTAAAAGCCCCTTCGGCAAACAGCCTGCGCATGAAATTGGGAAGCTTGAATGCGACAATGAATGCGTCCGACATAATACCCGCCCCCAGCATCGACGCGATCATCATGTCGCGAACAAAGCCAAATATACGGGAAACGAGGGTCAGGGAGCCGATTGTAGCGGAAGCGCGAACCAGAGACATAGGGACAAATCTTGCAAAAACAGGTTAATTCACCTGCCATTCATACAGGCGAAAGCCCCTCTCCGGCAATGGATTTTACACCTTGTGGATGTTTGAAAGAGATACAAAGAATAACAGTCCGGTCAGCAGACCGACGCAGGAACGATCCCCAATAATCGCTTACTCAGAGCAGCCGCCTTTTTCGAAGCGCTTTTCCAGCCGGTGAATTCTTTCTTCCAGCCGCTCCTGCTCTGCACGCGCTTTTTCTGCCATCAGACGCACGACTTCAAATTCTTCGCGTTTGACCAGTTGCATGCGGTGCAGCAATTTTTCCATCTTGTCCATAACTGCCGCTTCAATTTCCTGTTTTATATCGGAAAATGTGCCCACAGCGCCGGAAGCAAGCTTGGCAAAATCGTCAAAAATTCTGGAATCTTTTTGCATAAGCAAAACCATCATCGTTTTGAATTAGGAATGAAGATTCAATATAGCGCATTTGGGCCGGATTGTCACCCTTTTCATCGAAAAACCGGGAAAACATGAACCATTACAATGGTTCAAATACAAAGCACCGGCCCCCTTACGAGAACCGGTGCTGAGTAGTCGCTTAAATTACTTACCCTGCTCTTTCATGAAATCCACGATGATGGGCAGCACGTTATTGCGGAATTTGCGGCCGTTGAAGATGCCGTAATGGCCGACGCCTTCTTCCAGGTGGTATTTCTTCTTGGAAGCGGCGAGCCCCTTCGTGAGATCCATCGCCACACGGGTCTGGCCCGGACCGGAAATATCGTCAAGCGAACCTTCCAGACACAGCATCGCTGTTTTGTTGATGGCTGCCGGATTGATGATATCGCCTTTATACGTCATCTCGCCCTTGGGCAGCAGATGGCGCTGGAACACGATATCCACCGACTGCAGATAGAATTCAGCCGGCAGGTCGATCACAGAGAGATATTCGTCATAGAATTTGCGGTGCACTTCCGCGCTTTCGCCGTCCCCCTGCACAAGGTGATTGAAGAACTGCATGTGCGAATCGATATGGCGCTCCAGATTCAGCGACAGAAAGCTCATCAGCTGCATGAAGCCCGGATAAACGCGACGCATAAAGCCCGTATGGTTAATGGGCACACGCGTAATCAGATTGGATTCAAACCAGCTCAAATTATGTTTCTTGGCCAGTTTACAGACTTCCGTGGGGTTCTCACGCGTGTCGATCGGTCCGCCGATCAACGTGATCGAACGCGGGGAAAGCGGGTCCTTCTGCGCATTCATGATAGCGGCCGCGGCAAATACCGAAACGGAAGGCTGGCACACCGCCATTACATGCAGATCGGGCGCAAGCTGGCGCATGAATTCGATCGTATAAGAGAGATGGTCTTCCATGTCGAAGCGGCCTTCATAGAGCGGCACATTGCGCGCATCCAGCCAGTCCGTAATATAGACATCCGCGTGCGGCAGCATGGCTTCCACCGTACCGCGTAAGAGCGTCGCATGGTGTCCCGACATCGGCGCAACGATCAGCAGTTTCGGGCTTTGCACTTTCGTGTCACGCACGAAATGGATCAGGTTGCAGAAAGTTTTCTGCGCTACATATTCCTCATGAACGGCCACTTTCTTGCCGTTAATCTCGGTATGGGTAATGCCGAATTCCGGCTTGCCGTATTGGCGCGTCACGCGCTCGATCAGCTCGGAAGCAGCGGCAGCATGGCGCCCCGCATGCGTATAGCTCATGGGAAATAACGGGCTGCGATACAGCGCCTTGCCGAAATGCGCAAAGAAATTCAGTGGACTGACCCCGGCTACATGCCATTCGCGTAACTGGTATAACGGAGTATTTTCAAACGTCATCATCATCGTAGTAGCACCTTCTCAAAAGTGGACTGCCGGGTCTAACACCTGCCATTATAGTGCAATATAGCACGCAATAGTAAATAAAAGATGAATTTCTGAAAACAATAATGCTTTCTTTTCAGTTTGTTAAATACTAATATACGGATTTATCGCTAAATTAATGGGATTTGGATGCAACAGCGTAAATCGAAACCGGAACATCACGATGCAAAAACGCGCGCTTACTGGCTTTATGGGCTGCACGCCGTTCGCGCGGCACTGGCTAATGGGCGCCGCGAAATTAAACGCCTGGCTGCCACCAAACCCGCTGCCGAAAAACTAGTGCAGGAATGCCGTAAACGCGGAATTACCCCCCAGATCGTAACACCGCAGGAACTGAGCAAACTCCTGCCCGCTGACGCCGTGCATCAGGGCGTGGCGATGGAAGTCAAGCCGCTGCCGGAGCTCTCGCTGGAGATGTATCTTGCCGGGCTGAAGGAGCACAAGCCCCTGCTGCTGCTTGACCAGGTGACCGATCCGCATAACGTAGGTGCGATACTGCGCACCGCCGCCGCATTCGGTGCCGGAGCCGTGATCGTCACGCGTGACCACGCCCCGCAGGAATCCGCTGTCATGGCCAAAGCCTCCTCCGGCGGTATGGAGATCGTGCCGCTTATTGCCGTCACCAACCTCGCGCAGGCGATCGAGCTGATTAAAAAACATGGCTTCTGGTGCGCAGGGCTGGAAGGCGAAGCAAAGCAGACGCTGGACGAAGCAAAACTCGACCATAAAACAGCGCTCGTGCTCGGCGCGGAAGGCAGCGGCATGCGCCGCCTGACCGCCGAACGCTGCGACGTGCGCGTACGCCTGCCGATTGCTTCCGCCATGGAAAGCCTGAACGTGTCCAATGCCGCCGCTGTGGCGCTTTACGCCATCACGCGCAAGGCATAACGTTCTATGCAAAACACCATTCCCATACCGCTGAAACCCCGGGAACGGATGGAGCTGGATATCGACTCCGTCTTTTTCCAGTATTCGCAAGCCAAACTCTGGCTTACCAATCAACGGCTTATATTTCAGGAACGCACGCGTTCCGGCAAGGGAAGAATCACCGACATCACATTTGTGGAAATTACGCAGATGCGGATCGGCGCAAACCGCATCACGATTCGCTATGATGGCGATAAGAAAGCGACTTTCTCCGTGCAGGAGGAACGCTCCGGCGCATTTTCCACCCATCCGGAAGCAACGCTGGAACTGTTCGAGTGGCTGGAAACGATGCTGCCGAACGCAGAAACCGGCGAAGACCGGCTGACCCGCAAAGGCCACTGGTTCACCGCTGCCATGATAGGTCTGGTCATCGCTTTCATCATCCTCAAGCTGATGGGAACATTTGAGCATGCGCTTCATCCGCAAATAACGCAGCCAGAGCAATCAGTTAACAAAAACACTCCCACTTCAGCGCCCGGCACTCCCTGCCCTCCCGACAGCGAAAAACCCGCCGGTTGCGAAAAACGCTGAAATATGCTAATCACTGCGCCACGAAATTAAACAGCCATTAAGCTTTATGATCAAAATCGACTCGATAGCACTGGAGCATCCGGTATTGCTCGCCCCAATGACAGGCGTTTCCGACCTGCCGTTTCGCCGCTTAGTGAAGCGGTTCGATGTCGGCATGGTCGTCTCGGAAATGATCGCAAGCCGCGCCATGATCCTGGAAACCCGCAACAGCCTGCGCATGGCGAGCCATACGCCAGACGAATTCCCCATGGCCGTGCAGCTTGCAGGCTGTGAGCCGGAAGTCATGGCTGAAGCCGCCAAACTCAACGAAGATCGCGGCGCACAGATTATCGACATTAATTTCGGCTGCCCGGTGAAGAAAGTCGTGAACGGCGAGGCAGGCTCCGCCCTGATGCGCAACGAGCCGCTGGCCGCAAAGATATTGGAAGCCACGGTGAAGGCCGTAAAAATTCCGGTCACGCTGAAAATGCGCATGGGGTGGGACCATAACAGCCTGAATGCCCCGAAAATGGCGAAAATCGCGGAAGAATGCGGGATCAAGATGATCACCGTGCATGGCCGCACGCGCTGCCAGATGTATAAAGGCTCCGCCGACTGGGCATTCGTGCGTAGTGTCAAGGAAGCGGTGAACCTGCCCGTCGTCGTTAACGGTGACATCACAACGTATGAAGACGTGGATAACGCCGTGAAGGAATCCGGCGCGGACGGCGTCATGATCGGCCGCGGCAGCTACGGAAGGCCGTGGTTCCCGGGTCAGGTCTGTCATTACCTGAAAACCGGTGAGAAACGCCCTGCTCCCTCGCTTGAAGAACAGCGCGATATCGTGCTCGAACATTATAACGACATGCTCGCGCTCTACGGCACGGTCAATGGCGTGCGGGTGGCGCGCAAGCATATCGGCTGGTATTCGTCCGGCCTGCATAACTCCTCGGAATTCCGCTTCAAGGCCAATCAAAGCGAGAATCCTGAGGAAGTTAAGGACATGTTAAGAAGTTTTTACGATCAGGCATTGGAGAAAAATTCATATACCAACTAGCACCTTTTGTGCTAGAATGCCCGTATATGGATACAAGCTCCAATAGCAGTAATGCGGCCAAGTCGGAGGTTATTCCCCCGGGAGGTTACCTTACCAGCAGGTTACTGATAGCCACGCCTCTCGTATCTGCTCCGGCTTTTTCGCGCGCCGTCATCCTCATGTTCTCGCATGACGAGGAAGGGGCGATGGGCTTCATCATCAATCACATCATTGAAAATATCAGCTACAAGGATCTGTTCGAGCAGCTTTCCATTGATAGCAGCGCGAGTGTGGAGCACCTGCCCGTGCATTATGGCGGTCCGGTGGAAATCAATCGCGGCTTCGTTATTTACCACTTCGACGATATCCCCTACAGCGACACTCTGCTGACCACAGGCAACATCGCCGTATCCTCGTCCATCCATGTGCTGCGCGATATTGCTCAGGGTAACGGCCCTAAAGACCGCATCCTCGCGCTCGGTTACGCCGCCTGGGGCGCAGGCCAGCTGGAAGCGGAGATGGAAGCCAATAGCTGGATTACGGTTCCGGCAACGCGCGAACTGATCTTCGAGCCGGACAATGCCATCAAATGGAAACAGGCCGCCAGTTCCTACGGGATCGACATCAGCAGATTGACCAGCTATGTCGGGCATGCCTGAGAAATCTTGTGCAAGCCACTGAGATAGGCTAGGAATACGTTAATAAAGATATTCCTCGTATGAGCCCGAAACGCACATCATCTGCTATCCGCAATTCTGCATGTCGCATGCAGGGCTTTACGCTGCTGGAACTGGCTATAGTGCTTGTAGTCATCGGCCTCATCACAGGCAGTATTTTCGTCGGTCGCGATCTTATCCGCACCGCCCGCGTCAACAGCACCGTAGCGCAACTGAATCAGTTCAATTCCGCTGCTAATGCATTCGAGACGAAATACGGCTACCTGCCGGGTGACATTCCGGGCGAGAAAGCAAGCCGCTTTAATCTGTACTATATAACCGGAACCCTGCAGGATGCCATCGGCTGCGGCGATGGAAACGGCATCATCGAAGGATGGAATACCAGCCCTTGGGTAGGAGGCGCCAATTTTGCCGGTGAAGTGGTCATGTTCTTCCTGCATCTGTCACAGGCTGGCATGGTAGACGGTATGTACGGCGCAGGCGGTGCGCATGTCACCATCAGCGGCGCCACGACGACCGGCGGCTCCTATAGCGGCTCCCAGCCTCCGACAGTCACTTCTACCAGCTCTTATGTGAATGAAATCCTACCCGAAGCCAAATTCGGTCATGGTAATTTCTTCACGGTCGGCTCCAGCGCAACGGTCAATTATTTCATTCTGACCGGCGTCAATAAGGTCAAAAACTCCGCCGACCTTGGCAGTACGAATAATATTACTCCCGTGGAAGCAGCCATGTTCGACAAGAAAATCGACGATGGAATGCCCGGAACCGGCACTGTATTTGCACTCGATACAGTCACTACCCCTATTTCTCCACCGGGCGGCGGAGGCACGGAAGTGACCACCATGTCCGCAAATAACTGTATCGACGCCACCGGCAAATATTACAACACCGCCAGCAGTACCTACGCCAATACCGAGAACTGTTCGCTAAGAATACAGTTTCAGTAAAATCACCCGCCCTGGTTGATATATCGAATATTTCTCCAATCAAAATGTTGCGACAATGCAACGCAGGTGATCAATCAGCAGATACGGTATTATTTCAAGTACAAATAACACTGAATGGTTGTATATTTCACCATTATTCCCAACTACATAAAATCATAGAGGATGGAAATATGCCCATTCATGCTCGTGTAATAAAAAAGATAATCGCTTTATCTGCATTACCGGCAGTATTGTTTGCACAGAGCGGATGGGCGCATACCGTATCCGTGGGCTATGAAAGCGCAGGCGCAGGAACCGTGGACTTCTGGTATGGCACCTATCATTCCCCTGCCCAGGCAACCTATACTGAAGGCAGCATGTCCCTGGTAGGCATAGGGAACTCATTTTCGTCAACCACACCCTTCACCTTACTGACCTCAACCAAGCCCGGTGGACTGGTAGATGGCACCACTAACTTTTTTACCGACGGCACCTCACTGGTCGCAGTGAATACGAACGGCACGGTACAGACATGGCAGGGTGTCCAGATCACGGGCCTTACACCGGGAACCTACAGGTTTACCTATATACCGATTGCAAGCCCAACCTCCGTATGGGCACCGTGGGATAGTGTTATCCTTTCAAGCATTGTAACGCTTAGCGCATCCATCACCGGATCAAGTTTTTCACCTAACGCATCGCCTTCCAGCAACGAGGCCGCTGCAATGCTCGACAGCATTACCAGCACTGCCACAGGAGATATGGCAAACGTGATTACAACGTTACAGGGCATGAGCACAGACGAACAGCATAATGCCTTGCAGCATATTGCCCCCCAGACCAACACCGCAATAGCCCAGGCGTCCACCCAAACTGTCAGTGGCTCACTCGATAGCGTTGAGACCAGGCTTGAAGGGTTACGTTCGCAAGGTTATACAACCACGGCTGCGGATGATTTGTTTAATGGCAAGTCCATACAGGTTGCCGACAATGGCGATCTGGCAGAGACCTTGTCCGGCGATGTTTCCAAAAAACATAGCGTATGGGCAAAAGTCATTGGCTCATACGATAACCAGGGAATGAAAGACGGCTTTGCCGGATACACCTCCAAAACAGGCGGAATGGTGGTTGGAGGGGATACGCTCCTGGGTTATAAATGGGTCGGCGGGGTAGCACTGGCATACGCAGAAACCGACGTATCCATGCATGATTACCGCTCAGGTGACAGCACAAAAATAGGCAGCTATCAAATTACCGGCTATACCAGCCGCGATTTCGGCAAATGGTATATGGAGGGCATGACCGCTTATGCACGCCAGCGGTTCGATACTTCACGTGACACCATTGTTTCCGGAGTGGCGCAGGGAAGCTTCAATGGCGATCAGGTTGCGGCACGCCTGACCGCCGGCGTTCCAATCGCGATCAAAGATCAATGGACACTCACACCAACAGCAGGCATGGAAATAAATTATATGCACCAGGACGATTATACGGAAACGGGTGCGGGAGCTTTGTCGCTCAGCGTAGATTCGGCATCCGCCACACGTGTGCGCAGTGTTATAGGGGCAAAACTTGCCACTGAGGCTGAATATGGGGAATACACCCTACGCCCTTCAGTCCATACGGCATGGAGACATGAATTTCATAATAACGGCATCGATTCGACAGCCGCCTTTGTCGGCGGAGGCACAAACTTTACCACCACCGGCGAAAGCCTGGAACGCAATAACTATAACTTCGGTGGCGCAGTCAATATAAGCAAGACCAAAGATTTTTCCCTGACCGCTCAGGTGGATACGGACAGAGCTTCAAGCTATGCCGGATATACGGGACAGGTTCTGGCACAATGGAAGTTTTAAAGCGCACTGCTAAGGCCAGTAGGCCGCAGCTGGAGCAATTAAACTAGTTCCCTTCCAGCATCTCGCTTTTGCCCTTCACGCGGTCGGCAAGTGCAGCGGACATGAACGCTTCCAGATCTCCGTCCAGCACGGCCTGCGTATTGCTGGTTTCCACATCGGTGCGCAGGTCTTTGATCATCTGGTACGGATGCAGCACGTAGGAGCGTATCTGGTGCCCCCAGGCATTATCCGTCTTGGTGGCATTAAGCGCATTGGCCTTCTCTTCGCGCTTCTGCAGCTCCAGCTCATACAATCGCGCGCGCAGCATGGAATAAGCCTCGGCGCGGTTCTTATGCTGGGAACGCGATGTCTGGCACTGTACGACGATATTCGTCGGCATATGCGTGATGCGAATAGCGCTGTCAGTCTTGTTCACGTGCTGGCCGCCTGCCCCCGAAGCACGAAATGTGTCCACGCGCAGGTCCTTTTCATTGATTTCGACTTCAATCGTATCATCCACCATCGGATAAACCCAGACGCTCGCAAAACTCGTATGGCGGCGCGCATTGCTGTCGAACGGCGAGATACGCACAAGCCGGTGCACACCGGACTCCGTCTTCGCCCAGCCATATGCATTATGGCCGGAAACCTTAATCGTGGCGGATTTAATGCCCGCTTCTTCGCCCGCCTGCTCGTCGATCAATTCCATCTTGAATCCGGCTTTTTCCGCCCAGCGCATATACATGCGCAGCAATATCGAGGCCCAGTCCTGGCTTTCCGTACCGCCCGCACCGGGGTGGATTTCAATGAAACAGTCATTCGCATCCGCTTCACCGGACAGCAGGCTTTCCAGCTCCAGGCGCCGCAGTTTGTCGGCCACCTTGCCAAGCTCCGCTTCCGCATCGCTCACAATGGAGTTATCCCCTTCCGCTTCGCCCATCTCGGCAAGCTCAAGGCTATCCTTGGCGGTTTTATCCAGTTCCTGGTAATTGCCGATGAGTTCCGACAGGTGATTGCGCTCACGCAGCAGGGTTTGCGCGTGCTTGGCATCATTCCACAGGCCGGGATCGGAAGTGAGGCTGTTTAATTCGTCCAGACGGCGAAGGGCATTATCCCAGTCAAAGATACCTCCGCAGTTGGGCCTGCGACTGCTCAATTCGCTTAGCCAGGTTTATAATCTCTGCTTTCATGACAATCCCCAGAATCTATACGGTTTCCCCGTATAGCGCGATCCGCAAAGCCCTGTAAAGATAAATATTCCGCCTATTCCAGGCGCAAATAACGCACGACCTTTTCCTGCATGCCCGGCGAAAGCTGGTGCGGACGGTTCACAGCCGTATAAAATACAGCGAAATACGTGGCTTTGAGCGAACTCACGAGAATCTTGATAATGCTGTGCATCAGTGAAATCAGCACCCCGGCCACGTAAAGCGGCAGCAGGTAAAGGAAGAAAGGCGTTCCCTGATTTGCATTGAAAGTCGTCACCCACTCTATGGGAATATAAGGCGGCAGCAGGTAGGAGGCAATCCCCGCTATCAGCAGTATACCGAAATAAAGCGCCATCAGCATGGCAGACACCACTCCGCCGAACACGTCCATCCCGAATGCACCTGCCAGCGCTTCCGGCACGTTCTGTTTCAATTGGCGCAGTTTTCCCGCCGCATCCTTAATGGGGAGCCGCTCAATGATGATGGCAGGCAGCAGATAGGACTCGGCAACATCATAAAGCCCTTCCAGCGCCGCCAGAGCCGCAGCGATCAGAAATCCAAGCACGCCGTTATTATTCGATTCCGAACTATTGGCTTTCGCCAGCGCAATTTCCACCACGGCAAACATGCGCAGCGGCCATTTGCGCTCTTTGGCAACCTTTTGGGCTTCTATAATGGGCGTGTCGCTTCCCGTGAGTTTGCCGTACGCCACCCAGGTCTGGCAGGCGCGCTTATTCAGGTGAAACAGAAAACTATACGGATAGATAAAGAGCAGCAGCACGAAGAGGCCGAGAATTCCTAACCCCGCATGATAATCGTAAGTAAGGGAGAACAGAACGAACAACACCAGAAGATGGCAGACAACCGTAAAAATAAGTCGAGCTGTAATCAGCTTAACGGTTTCTTCATTGCCCAATAGCTGGAAGCTGGAGACGAAAAGATTGCCGATCTTCCTGCCGCGCTCACCGAAAAACGCCTCAAACATGCCAGCCACCGTTCTGTTATAGGACAGACAATACTTTAACGCGAATCCGCCTTACAAAACAAGAGATTTAAAGTCGCTAGTATAAACCGCCCGTGCCTTCGCTGCCGCGTCGTTCATAACGCGAAGGCGGAAGATATGCACCGCCGTAAGTACTGCTATCAGGCTTGGGCATGTATTCGGCAGGCGGCGGAGCGGATTGCTGCTCGGACGGGAAAGTATAATCCGGCGCTCCTGGCTGCGGCTGCAGCTTCTGGCTGTCCGGAACCTTCGGAACCTCCTCGCCGCCCTGACCCGGCACTTCGTTTTCCTTGAAGGCTTCCATCACGATACGGTCCGTCGTGCCCGGTATCGGCGGCAGCCCCGTCAGGATATCGATCGGCGCGAACGTAATACCCGGCGGAACGTTGAAGGGCTTGGAGGGCTCCTCTTTAAGCGCCTGTTCCATGAATTTGATAAAGCCGGGCAGCGCCACGCTCGCACCGGTTTCGCGCCGTCCCAGCGTCTTGGGCTGGTCGTAACCGACATAGATCCCCGCCACGAGATCCGGCGAGAACCCGATGAACCAGGTATCTTTACTGTCATTCGTCGTACCGGTCTTGCCCGCCAGCACCTTGCCAAGTTTATGCGCTGCGTAGCCCGTTCCATGCTCGACGACGCCCTGCATCATCGAAACGATCTGATAAACGGCCCGGTTATCTGCGATCTGCACGCGGTTATCCGGCAACACAGGCGGCTTGGAAGCCTCACTGACCTGCGCCATGCCATCCAGCAGACAACCCGTGCAGGGCCGTGTATCGTGCCGGAAAATGGTCTTGCCGGTCTTATCGTCAATACGGTCGATCATCCAGGGCGAAACGCGTTTGCCGCCATTATCGAGCATCGAATAAGCATTCGCCAGACGGATCAGCGTGGTTTCCTGCGCGCCGAGTACCAGGGAGAATTCATTGGGCAGCTTGTCGTAAATGCCGAAACGTTTGCCCAGCTCGATGATCTTATCCAGGCCAAGCATCTGCGCAAGCCGCACCGTCATGGCGTTACGCGACTTTTCCAGTGCCGTGCGCAATGTGGCCGGCCCCAGATATCCGCCATGATAATTTTCCGGCTTCCATACCGGCATGCCGGAACCCTGGCTGATCTCCACCGGCGCATCCACCACGATCGAAGCCGGAGTGAACCCGTTCTCCATCGCGGTCAGGTACACAAACGGCTTGAAGGATGAACCGGGCTGGCGGCGTGCCTGCGTCGCGCGGTTGAATTCCGTGCCGCCATAGCTGTAACCGCCCGACATGGCCAGCACCCTGCCATTATATGGGTCCATGACGATCAGCGCACCGTTCACCGCCGGTATCTGGTGCACTTCATACACTTCTTTCTTAGCAGTCGGCGCGACGATGATCACATCACCGATCGCCAGCCCTTTTTCATGCGTCCATTTGAGCGAGTCCTTATCCAGCGTGCCCTTGGTGTTATTGGAGAAGTACACCGTCACCTTGTTATGCGCCACATCCGCCACCAGCGATAGGCGTTCGCCGTCAAACAAAGGAATTCGCTTATTGACTTCAATCGTATCCAGATCCTTCTGCCAGTGCTGGAAATGCTGCATATGCGCGATCGGTCCGCGATAACCGTGACGGTGATCGTAGCTTTGCAGCGCATAACGTAACCCCGCATCTGCATATTCCTGCAGCGTGGGGTTCAGCGTCGTCTTGATATACAGCCCGCCCTTATACAGCGTGTCATTGCCGTATTTGGCGGCGATTTCACGGCGCACTTCTTCCGAGAAGAAATCCGCATTGGCAATTTCCGCCTTATCGCGTACCTTGAGCGTGATCGGCTGCGCAATCGCCGCACGCGCTTCAGCAGCGGTGATGTAACCGTCATCCAGCATGCGGTTGATCACATAATCGCGGCGTTCTTTCGCACGTTCATAATGCTGAGCCGGGTCGCTACGCCCCGGCGCCTGCGGCATGGCTGCCAGAAACGCCGTTTCTTCGATGTTCAGATCGTCCAGCGGTTTATTGAAATAGTTAAGCGCCGCCGCCGCGACACCGTAAGAACCCTTGCCGAGGTAGATTTCGTTCAGGTACAGCTCCATGATACGGTCCTTGCTGTAAACCTGCGTGATGCGGTAAGCAAGAATCGCTTCCTTGACCTTACGCGCAAGCGACTTTTCCGGCGTCAGCAGAAAGTTCTTCACCACCTGCTGCGTGATGGTCGAACCGCCGGAAACCAGATGACCATGGCCGAGCAATCCTTCGATATTCTGCAGCGAGGCGCGCGCGATGCCATAAACATCAATGCCGTTATTGGAGTAGAAATTTTTATCCTCGGCTGAGATGAACGCTTCAACCAGGCGCTTGGGCATATATTTGAACGGAATAAAGACGCGCTTCTGCATGGCATATTCCGCCATCAGCTTGCCATCAGCCGCATAAAGACGCGTTGTTGTTTCCGGATCGTATTTGGCAAGTTCCCGGTAATCGGGCAGATCGCTGCTGTAATGAAAGAACAGGCCGATCACCAGCAGCATGCCGATCACCAGAACGGTAAACGCCGTGCTGACCGTACCGACCAGAAGCCTTATAAAGAAATTGTTCAACTTCGCCATTTAATCACTGCGCATTTGCTCCGATGCCCGGGCTGACACTGGCTGCCGCCGCAGGCAAGTATCCTCTATAGCCGAATTACAGAAGGCTGGCATCTATTAAATAAAAAAATCCGTGGGAACACCGCGCATAAAAAAACCCTCCCGGCAATACGCACGGGAGGGCTTAAGAACTGAAAGGTAAATTTCGTTACGCTGCAGCCTGCTGTTTCAGCACGCCAAGCAGTTTTTCGGTCGCTTCTTTCGCATCGAGCTTCTCAGCCGCTGCCAGCTCGCAGGTCAGGCGGGAGAAAGCCGATTCATAAATCATACGTTCGCTGTAGGAACGTTCGGACTGATCGACGTTGCGATGCAGGTCGCGGACCACTTCAGCAACGGAAATCAGGTTGCCGGAATTGATCTTTGCTTCATATTCCTGAGCTCGACGGCTCCACATGCCACGCGAAGTGCGTGCGCGGCCCTTAAGCGTGGTGAACGCTTTCAGGATTTCATCGTTGGAGCTGATATTGCGCAGGCCCGCAGCGGTTGCTCTATGCACCGGCACGCGCAAGGTCATTTTATCTTTCTCGAAGGAGATCACAAAAACCTTCAGGGAAACTTCCCCGATTTTTTGTGTTTCTTCTGCAAGGATTTTGCCTACTCCGTGTGTAGGGTAAACTACATAATTGCCGACTTTGAATTCGTTAGCAGGCTTTTTCGTCATATTCTTCATCCCTTGTGTAGTTAGACCAACTTGCCAAGACAATGTCACTATAGCACATTTTTAACAGAAATCATCTTATAAATAAAAATTAGTTAAAATTTTATGCAAATGTTAAGAAATTGGACAGGTGCACAGGCGATCTTTTCCGGCGCTATCTCTGGCTTAGAAGCTTAATATACCACAGTTTAGGTACAAATAAAAGATGAAGCGTAAACCTATAGGCTACAGGGTATAACATTAACCTTTTGGCCGTCTGAAACTATTACCCGGATAGAAAATTAATCCCGCCATCAGCAAAAAGGGCGGTTTCCATTCCTGAAAACCGCCCTTTCATAATAATGATGAGTGACCGTTATTGAGGATCGACCCAGGTCTTGCGCACGAAATTATGCTCCGCTTCGATCACACGGACCGTGCCTGTGCGCGAACGCATGATGATCGAATGGGTATGGGCTCCACCCGGGAAACGGCGCACACCGCGCAGCATGGAACCGTCCGTTACGCCGGTCGCCGCGAACATGACGTCTTCGCCGCCCGCCAGATCCATCAGCGTATATTTGCGGCCTAAATCTTCAATGCCCATACGTTTTGCACGTGCTTTTTCTTCTTCGCTGGCAAAAATCAGGCGTCCCTGGAACTGGCCGCCGATGCAGCGCAATGCTGCCGCAGCAAGCACGCCCTCCGGCGCGCCGCCGATGCCCATATACATGTCGATACCCGTATCCTTGCGCGAGGTCGCAATCACACCTGCTACGTCACCGTCCGTGATCAGCTGGATACGCGCACCTGCTTCACGTACTTTCGCAATAATCTCTTCATGGCGCTCACGCTTCAGGATGCAGACCACGAGATCGGATACTTCGCAGTTTTTGGCCTTAGCAAGATTCTTCAGGTTGACCGCTGGCGTATTGTCCAGATCGATCACGCCTTCCGGCAGACCGCCGCCCACAGCGATTTTGTTCATATAAACGTCTGGCGCATGCAGGAAGCCGTTCTTTTCCGCCATAGCCACCACGGCCAGCGAGTTCGGCCCACCCGTTGCGCACAACGTTGTTCCTTCCAGCGGATCGAGCGCGATATCCACCGCAGGCCCGTAGCCAGTGCCGACTTTTTCACCGATATAGAGCATCGGCGCTTTGTCGCGTTCACCTTCACCGATTACAACCGTGCCTTCGATTGTGAGACCATTGAGCGCCTGGCGCATCGCGTTGACCGCCACCTGGTCGGCGGCTTTTTCATCGCCGCGCCCCATCAGCACCGAAGCTGCCAGCGCCGCCGCTTCCGTCACACGCACAGCTTCAAGCGCGAAATTGCGGTCCATGGTAAATTTCTGTAAATGGCCTGTCGTGGCTTCTGCTGTCTGTGTCATAGATTCTCAATCCTTATCATATGGGGGGGTTCAATCACCGAGTCCAGCGCTCCAATGGCATTGAGCGCGGCACGCATGCCTTTTTCGAGCGTTTCATGCGTGGTCATCACTACCTGCACAGACTCGCCCGGCGCGTGGGAATGCTGCAGGAAGGAGCGCATGGAAATACCCTGATCACGGAAAATGCCCGTGATCGCAGCGAGCACGCCCGGTTTATCCGTGACTACAAGACGTACATAATAGGGCGAAACAAGCGTTTCAATGTCGGCCAGCGGCAGCGGTTTCAGATGGTCGGCCGCCACGGTGAACGGTTTATAAATGCCGCCGCGCGCGATATCGGCAATATCGCCCACAACGGAAGACGCTGTCGGCCCTTCACCGGCACCACGGCCTTCCATGGTGATGCGCCCGATCGGGTCGCCATCCACCACAACGCCATTGAACACGCCGCTGACACGCCCGAGCGCAGATGCTTTTCCGACCAGGCATGGATGCACGCGCTGCAATATGCCCTTTTCAGTACGTTGCGCGATACCCAGCAGTTTGATCGTGTAGCCGAGCTTATCGGCGAAATCCATATCCAGCACCGAAATGCCGCGAATGCCTTCCACATAGACAGCGCCGATATTCACCGGGCAGCCATAGGCCAAGCTTGTCATAATGGCAAGCTTATGCGCCGTGTCAACGCCGTCAATATCGAATGACGGATCGGCTTCCGCATAACCCACACGCTGCGCTTCCGCGAGTGCAACGTCAAACTCCTTATGCTCGTCACGCATCGAGGTCAGGATGAAGTTACAAGTGCCGTTCATAATACCGGCAATGCTCTTAAAATCGTTCGCCACCAACCCTTCACGTAGCGACTTGATGATCGGGATACCGCCCGCCACCGCCGCTTCATACGCCAGCATCGCGCCGGAAGCTTCCGCAATCCTGGCCAGCTCCGTGCCGTGATGCGCGATCAGTGCCTTGTTGGCCGTCACCACGTGCTTCCCGGCTTTAAGCGCGGATTCCACGAGTGTTTTTGCAATACCTTCCGAACCGCCGATCAGTTCCACTATGAGGTCGAGCCCCTTCATTCCCACCAGCTCTTCCACCGAAGAAGCCCAATGAATGCCCTCGAGGTTCAGGATTTTTTGCTTTCCCTTGTCGCGCTCCAGTACAGCAACGACTTTGAGCGTTACACCGCAGCGTTCTTTCAGCAAAGAAGCATTGCTTTGCAGCAGCTTCAGCGTGCCGCCGCCAATGGTGCCGAGTCCGGCAATTGCAATATTAAAAATTTTTTCCATCCGGTTTTGTTATCCCAATCCTTTCCGCTTTGCAAGCATAACACGGCCAATATCCAAGAATTTCCTTGTCTTGCCCGCGAAAGCTGGTATCCGTAGGCATAAAATGAACCGCGGAATTCAGCCATGTTCAAAAATGCGAGCCCCGTCACCATGTTCCTGCTCTCAGCCTTTGTGCTGCTGATGGGAGTC
This sequence comes from Rickettsiales bacterium, assembly GCA_035765535.1. Taxonomy (NCBI): domain Bacteria; kingdom Pseudomonadati; phylum Pseudomonadota; class Alphaproteobacteria; order Rickettsiales; species Rickettsiales bacterium. Next base: position 170,982 of record DASTXE010000004.1, read on the forward strand.
TATCTGCACGTGCAGACACGCAAATACGGCGCAGGGCTCGGGCAGGAAATGATAAGCGGAACCGTACCGGATTTTACCTGGCAGGATTTCAACGGCAAATCGCACGACATCAAGGAACTGAAAGGCCGCACTCTGGTTATTCATTTCTGGGCGAGCTGGTGCGGTCCGTGCCGCAAGGAATTCCCCTCCCTGCTTGCGACCGCAAAAGCGGATAAGGACGTCACATTTCTAACCATCTCCGGTGACGATACGCTCGCAAGCGCAGAGAAATTTGTGGAGCAGTCGCAGAAGGATGCAAACGCGAAAGACCTGCCGAACGTGCTTTACGCATTCGACCCGGAAAAAAAAGTTGCTTTCGACATTTTCCAGACTGCCGTTTACCCCGAAAGCATTCTCGTGGATAAAACCCAGCAGATGCACCACAAATTCCCAGGCGCTGTGGACTGGCAGAGTGCCGAAGTGCAGGACGCGCTGAAATCCGTAAAATAACGTTTCTAGTGAAACTTCTTACCCTCATGCAGCATGGCAAGAATGCTTTCCATGCGTTTCTGCCGTGTTTCCGGTTTCTTCGCCGTCTGCAGCCGCCAGGTAATGGCATAGAGATTGGCTTTATTAAGCGTGGCAAAAAACGCGGAGGCTTTCTTATCCTTAGCAAGTGCCTGTAAAAAATCCTCCGGCATCGTGGCACTGGACGCCGCATCATAGGCTTTCTCCCAGCGCCCATCCTGTTTCGCCGCTTCGATTTCTTTTAACCCTGCCGCCTGCATGCGGCCTTCCTTGATCAGGCGCTCCACATGCTCGCGGTTCTTTTTAGACCAGAGACTGCCTTTGCGGCGCGGTGTGAATTTCTGCAGCCACGCGGATTCGTCATGCGTTTTCTTCTGCCCGTCGATCCAGCCGTAGCATAGCGCTACGTCCAGCGCCTCTGCATAGGTCAGCGCTTTCTCATCGACCGATTTTTTAATTAATTTGAGCCATACACCATTGCTGTCAGCCTGATGCTGCTTAATCCATTTCTCCCACGCCTCCTTATGAGGAAAAGATAAAATATTCTGCTCTGCCATATTAATACTCTACCAAAATAGAATTATATTATAATATCTTATGCCCATAAAACAGCACCATACTGCTGACACCGTACATCATTTCATAAAATCTGTACATTACGGTAAAGCTTGTGCTAAACTCTTGTTCATCAATCTTAAATCCCCGCAAGAGCTACGTCATGGACCACATACCCAACGCCGAGAACGAAAGACGTTTGCCCGTACGGCTGCTCAATTACTGGAATAAGATTCGAGGTTCGCGCCGCTTTCCTTCTGAAAGACTGATCGAACCGGAAGAAATCGCTGCGCTTTGGGATCATTGCTATCTGATACAGGTCAACGATCTGGAAAACCGCCTCAAGGCGGATTTCACTTACCTGGGCCCGGAAATCGTTAAAACCTACAAACAGTACCTCGCCGGGGAAGATACGCAGGATATCATCGTGCCTAACTCCAGCAAACTCGTTCCGAACTTCCGCCAGGTGATCGAACGCAAGGAACCTATCATGCAGGCAGATGTCTTCATCACCAGCCGCGGCAATACCATCCGCTTCCGCCAGTGCATGCTGCCGCTGGGCGAGCATGACGACCGCGTGGAAGCCATCTTCGGCTGCATGCAGCTGAAGCTTTATCCTTAAGTCATTTAAGGGGGCTAGTTCGCCTCCCTTCGCGTGACGCTACCCCCTCGCTTCGCGGAGTCGTCGCTTTGCTCCTCCGCGTATCCACGCAATTATCGTGGAACAAGAAGCGAAGCCAGTAGGCTGAGCCCTTTAGTCGCCGAAGGCGTTAGGCTCATCGCGGAGGCCAGAAGGCCGAAGCGGGAGCACTCAAATAAACTATTTCTTCAACAAATCCCTGATTTCGGTCAGCAGTTGCTGATCGGTTGTGAGCTTGGGTTTAGCTTCTTCTGCGCGCTTGATCTTATTGATCAGTTTGACGAACATGAAAATCACAAAGGCAATGATTGTAAAATCAAACACGCTTTGCAGGAACTTGCCGTAGCTCAGCACGACAGCAGGTTTGCCGTCGGAAGCTGCTTTCAGCGTCAGCGCGAAATTGGAAAAATCAATCCCACCGATCAGCAGCCCGAGCGGCGGCATGATGACATCCCCCACCAGCGAGGATACGATCTTACCGAATGCCGCGCCGATAATAACACCGACTGCCAGATCAAGCGCGTTGCCTTTGACCGCGAACTCGCGAAACTCTTTCATAATGCTCATACATCTCTCCTCTCATGGGGTTATCGCAGGGGAGTATAAAGTATCTCAAGGCGAATGCAATGCGGTGAGTATTGGCATTAATCTGTGATAAGACGAATAACTTTTGCCGGGTTGCCTGCAACCATGGTATTCGCGGGAACGTCTTTGGTTACCACTGACCCGGCTGCAACGACTGCGTTCTCACCGATTGTGACCCCACCGATGATAATCGCACCGGTAGCTATCCAGACATTTCTCTCGATCACGATGGGCTTTGCAATTACATGAGAACGCCGCTTGGAAGGCTCAAGCGCATGACCGGCTGTGACGATACTGACGTTAGGCCCGATCATCACATCATCACCGATATCGAGCCCGCCAAAGTCACATACATTACAATTCTGGTTAATGAAAACATTACGCCCGATGCGAGTCTCTGCTCCACCTGCCATATAGAATGGGGGAGCCAGCAGGAAACTGTCATCCACCTGCTTGCCGATAAGCTCACTGAACAGGGCGCGGACTTCATCCGCATCATTGAACGTTAAACGATTGAGCTTAGCAGTGATCGCCATGGCATGTTTAACATTCGCCACCATCGCCGCGGATTCAGGCGTTTTGTGCACAATGACAATGGTCTGGTTGTCATTCGGCATGAGAACTTAACGAGCCTTGGCTGGCGCAGCAGGCTTTGGCGGAGGCGCTATGACACCATCCGTCGCTTTGGGAACGGTCAGCATATCCGGCGGTGCCGGTGTCTGTTCATCCAGCGTTTTAAGATAAGCCGCACGCAGCAGCACAATGGTGGTGCGGCGGTTGCGCGGCGAGGTGGGATGCTTGGGGTCCAGCAGCTCCTGGTCGGCACGCCCTACAACCTTGGCCACCCTGCCCGGTTCCATATTGGTCGTCATCAGGAAACGCCGCGCGGCATTGGCGCGGTCCGCCGTCAGCTCCCAGTTCGTATAGGCGCCGTAATTTTCCATGTAGTTCGTCGCTTCCGTATGCCCGGTGATGGAAATCTGGTTCGGCATCTGCATGATGATCTTGGACATCTCGCGCAGGATCTTTTCACCCGCCTGCGTCAGCTGGGCACCGCCCGGTTCGAACATGGGAAGCTTATCGTCGTCGATCAGCTCAATCTTCAAACCTTCCGGCGACTGCTCCACGATAACATTATCCTTAAAGTCCCTGAAGTTCGGGTCTTCTTCCATGGCCTGCTTGATATTCTTTTCCGCCTTATCGAAAAGATAAGCATCCTTAGTGGATTCCACAGGCGCCTGCTTATCCATTTTCTGCGAGGTCGGCCCCTGCGGCATTTTGCCTACGATGATACCCGGAGGGCTGCGTTCCGCCACCTTGCGCCCTTCATCATAACTCGTCTTGCCGCCTTTGAATCCGATGCCCGCCGCATCGCGTATGCCGATGGTCGGCGTAAAATATTCGGCAATACCTTCCTTCTGCGACTGTGCGGTTGCCTGTAGTAACCACAGCAGAAGGAAAAACGCCATCATCGCTGTTACGAAATCCGCATAGGCCACTTTCCATGCGCCGCCATGATGACCGCCATGACCGCCCTTCTTGACCTTTTTGATGATAATGGATGCTTCTTTATTATCCGCCATTGCCTGCCTGCCTCACTCACTCAGGCCAGTCTATCATTGTTTCGTGTAAAACGCCACGCTGCCAGTCTATCCTGCAGCGGGTGCTGCACTACCGATATTATTGACCGCTTCATCGATTTCCTGGAATGTCGGTCTTTCATGACTGTCAATGCTTGCGCGCGCAAACTCGATCGAAACGACCGGCGCATTGCCGTGCAGATGTGCAAGCAGCGCTACTTTGATACATTGCAGGTATTTGACATCATCCTCGTAGTAAGCCCCAATGAATTTCCCCATGGGGCTCAGAAAACCGTAGGAGATCAGAATACCGGAAAACGTACCGACCAGCGCCGCGCCGATAAGGCTGCCAAGAACCGCCGGCGGCTCGGTGATACTGCCCATCGTCGTAATCACGCCGAGCACTGCCGCTACAATACCGAGCGCCGGCATGGCGTCGCCCGTATTGACGATAGCCGTGGAAATACGTTCATGCTCATGGTGATGCGACTCCAGGTCGCGCTCCATCAGCTCCTCAATCTGGTAATGGTCTTCCACGCCCATCGTCATCACGCGGATATTGTCGCACAGGAAGGCAACCGCATGATGGTTATGCAGAAACTTGGGGTAAGAGGAAAATAACGAGCTTTCATGCGGGTTCTCGATATGGCTTTCCATCTCGAGCATGCCCTTGGTCTTCATGGTTTTGAAGGTAACGTAAAGCAGCAGCAAAAGCTCCGTATAATCCGCTTTCTTATACGGCGACCCCTTCATGAGGAACTTCATGCTCTTCCCGGCATCCTTCACCACCTTGATAGGATTGGCGATCAGAAACTGGCCAAGGGCCGCGCCGCAGATAATGATAAATTCGTTCGGCTGCCACAGCACCGCGAGATTGCCGTGATGCATGACATACCCGCCGACAACCGAGCCGAGAACTACAACGAATCCAACAATAAACAGCATAGACCTTACGCGTTAAGTTGACACAGGAAACCATCCCCGCCGGTATGAACAGTGTATAGTTTAACGTTTATGAAGAAAGAAAAAAAGGAAAGAATCGTTTTTTTATCCGTAATTGCGGCTTTTCGGACATACCGCACTAACCTGATTTGACACGGGGGGCCCGCGGAGCGCGATCGCCTTCGGCGATACGCAACTCCACGGGCTCCCACTGGGTCAGTGCAGCGTGTTGTTGGCCAGGATGCAGACCACCCTGTTCAGCGGCCTCTCATCCTGCGACGAGCAGGTCTGGCTCGGCGTCGGAACGGCCACCGTCTGTGCCGCAGTCGGAACCGGACGCGACGTGGGGGTGTACTGCGCCGACGGAGTCGTTCCGCTGTTGGTCACCACCAGCAGAAAGGTGAAAACGGTCGCCGACACTGCAGCACCAGCCGCAATCAGCCAGTTACGCATATCTTCTCCCTACGGAGCTCAAGGACCGAAGTCCTGTATCTTTCAATCGGTTCGGGCATGGTCTCTGGCATTCTCCACACCGCAATCGGCAGGGAGAATGACCACAAAATCACGATCAGACCACGCCGATGAATCGCGGGGATCATAACACAAGCACGTGCTCACCGATAATGAAGGTTTTATGACAACGTCATCCGGTTGGATAATTTAGGCTTTTCCCCTCATCAGGCTGCGCATGGTCAACGCGACGGCAGCATACGCCGTAAACAACATGACAAGCCCCATACGCATAGTTTCTATGCTTGCAAGTACTGCAAGGCTGATAAGCAGCAGATTCAGCAGCGAAATCTGCTCCACCACCTGACGATGGCTTAAACCAGCCCGCACAGCCTGCTGGTATGCATGCTGCGAGTGCGCCTCCCAGACTTTTTCACCGCGTAAGCCCCGCTTCACCAACGTGAATGTCGCATCGCCCAGATAATAGGCAGGCAGGATAAGCGCAGAAATCCATGCCCCCTGCAACGCGAGGCTGATGAGCAGATAGCCCATCAGGAACCCAAGCGGTATACTGCCCACATCGCCCATAAACAGCTTGGCGGGTGAACGATTGAACCAGTAAAACCCGAGCACCGCAGCCGCGATAATGCCGCAGGAACCGGCAAGCCACAACGGAAGCAAAGGCTTGATCGCCACGCAAACGCTGATACCTACCGCCATCATGACGACCTGCATGGAGGTAATGCCATCAATCCCATCCATGAAGTTTGTGAGATTAATGAACCACAGCCAGCACAGCGCAAGCCCAATCCATTCGAGCGCCTGAGGCACGGCATCCGGCAGCAGACGCCCATGCAGCACCGGAATGGCAATCATCACTGCGATCGCCTGCGCTAGGAACCGCACACGCGCAGGCAGCCCGCGCATATCATCCACGAAGGAAATCCCTGCAAGCAACAGCGCCGCCGCCACGATCCGCCAATCCATACCGTAAAGCGCAAGCAGCGGCAGGCTCACCGCCATCATCGCAATCCCGCCGCCGCGCGGTGTCACGGCTTTGTGGTTGCTGCGCGCATTGGGCGTATCCATTACGCGGTATTTGCGCAAAAGCCTGAGCGCAAGCCCCGTTCCCACCAGCGAAAGCACCAAAGCAGCAAGCATGTAGGGAAGAAATTCCATTGCCATATTCACCGCCTGCCGAATAGTTTTTCAATATCGCTGAGCTTGAGCTCCACATAGGTCGGGCGGCCGTGATTACACTGGCCGGAATGCGGCGTCGCCTCCATCTGGCGCAGCAGCGCGTTCATCTCATCGATGCGCAACGCCCTCCCCGCGCGCACGCTGCCATGGCACGCCATTGTCCCACAGATATGCTCAAGCTTATCCCGCAACGCCAGCGCCTCTCCGAACTCCCGCAAATCGTCCGCAAGACTGATCACCAGCGCCCGTACATCCGTATCCCCAAGCAGCGTCGGCACTTCGCGCACCACGACGGAGCCTTCCCCGAACCCTTCCAGCACTAGCCCCAGCGCCGCGAATTCATCCGCGCGTTTGGCGAGGTTGGAAGCGTCCGGCTCGCCCAGCTCTACCACTTCCGGAATCAAAAGCTTCTGCCGCGCAATGCCCGTCTCCGCGATGGATTCCTTCATGCGCTCATACACCAGTCGCTCATGCGCCGCATGCTGGTCAACGATCACCAGCCCATCCGCCGTCTGGCTCACAATATACGTGTTATGCACCTGTCCGCGCGCAGCACCGAGACGATAATTCTCATAGCCCTGCACCGCAGGCGCTTCCGGGGCGCGTGCCAGCGGCGCCTGCTGTATGGCGCTTGCAAAGAATTGCAGCGGAGCAGCTTCCGCCACCTGTCCACGCGGCGTAAAGGCCATATTCGGAGTGTAATAATAGGGTTGCTGCGCATTGGCCGCGATGAGCGATTGCGCCATATCCGCCACTGTCGTGGAAGCACGTTGCGCCCCTCCGGCAATCGCCTGCTTGAGCGCACTGATGATCGTGCCGCGCACAAGCCCCGTCTCGCGAAAACGCACTTCCGCTTTGGCCGGATGGACGTTCACATCCACATTATCCGGCGGCAGGTCGATAAACAGCGCCACAACCGGATGGCGGTTACGTTCCAGAAAATCCTGATAGGCAGCTTTTACCACCCCCAGCAGCAATTTATCACGCACGGGGCGGCCATTGACGAACAGATACTGTTCGGTCGAAGTACCACGGTTATAAGTCGGCAAGCTCGCAAAACCGGAAATACGGATGCCTTCGCGCTGTGCGTCAATCGGCAGCGCATTGGCGCGGAACTCACGCCCCAGAATCTCGGAAAGCCGCTCAATACGCGCATCCAGCAATTCCCCCTGCGCTCCGTCATAACGCGCGAGGCTGCGCTCATCGCTGGTCAGGGAAAAGCTGACGGAAGGATTCGCCATCGCCAGCCGCATGAGAATGTCTTTCGCCTGCTCTACCTCGGTGCGATCCGCCCGCAAGAACTTCAAACGTGCGGGTGTCGCATAAAATAAATCGCGCACTTCCACGGTCGTGCCATGCTTATGCGCCGCCGGAACGGGCTCGAACGCCTCCCCACCTTCCACCACCACCTGCCACGCATCTTCCGCGCCTTGCTTGCGGCTTGTGATGCTCAGGCGGCTGACCGAGCCGATGGACGGTAGCGCCTCTCCACGAAACCCCAGATGCCGCACATGCAGCAGGTCATCGTCAGGCAGTTTTGAGGTCGCATGACGTTCAATGCATAAGGAAAGCTCGTCACGCGTCATGCCGGAGCCGTTATCGCTTACACGGATAAGCGCCTTCCCGGCCAGTTGCAGCGTCACGTCAATCCGCGTCGCCCCAGCGTCAATGGCGTTTTCCACAAGCTCCTTCACAGCAGACGCCGGACGCTCGATTACCTCGCCTGCGGCGATGCGGTTAACGGTAGTAGGGGGAAGTATACGAATCATAGGGGTTGGGGTCCAAGCTTGCTCGCCCCAATACATACCTCAAAACGCCGTCCAAGGTAAAGCTTTTGCATTGCCCAGCCAATCTCTCGTGGATACGCGGAGGAGTTCTATACGACGACCCCGCGAAGCGAGGGGGTAAGCGTAAGCGAAGGGGGAATCCTTATTCCCCCTTACAACAATTACTCCCTAAGCCGCATGCGGAGCATGCTGCTTAGGGTGGTGAGATCCACTATGCCCAAACAATCTCATCAGCGTGAAAGTCACGATCAGCGTCACGGCATAAACCATCACCTGCAGCACCGTGGGGCGCTCATTATAACCGACCAGCGTATGCAGCGCCTTGCCCATGAGGCTCGTGTCCGAAAGCAGCCAGGACGTGTTCCACGCCGTCTGCCCGAACGCATTGACGGCCTGCGCCTGCTCGAGGAACGCCACCGCCTGCGCCGCCATGCCTGCAGCCAGCAACGCGAGCAGCCAGCCCGTCACGCGGAAGAGATGGCGGTTCGGGATATGCAGCAGGCCAAGATACGTCACCGCCGCCACACTTACGCCCATCACAAGGCCGAGCAGCCCGCCCATGACCATCGAGAAAGCGGAATCCGTGCCGGAAATCGCAATACTATAGAGGAACAGAACGATCTCGGAACCTTCGCGCAGCACTGCAATGCCCACCACAATCGCGAGCGCCATCAGCGTGCGTTGCCCATGCGCCACGGCTTCACCGATCGCCTTCATCTCCATCGCCATCTCGCGCCCGTGCCGCGCCATCCAGACATTGTGCCAGGTTAACATCCCCACCGCGACGGTCAGAATGCCTACGTTGAAATATTCCTGCCCGAAGCCGGAAAGCGCTTCGCTGATCGTGCGCGCAAACAGCGCCACGATGCATGCGCCGAGCACGCCCGCGCCGATGCCGTAAGCCACCCACAGGCCGCGCCGCGGAACCGAGCGGGTTGCCGCAAGCACAATGCCCACCACAATCCCTGCCTCAATGATCTCACGAAATACGATAATCAGCGCAGCCAGCATGGCTTTACTCCCTTAGAAGAACATTTCATATTCCAGCTTCAGACGCATCGCGCTGCTGGCCGAAGCCGTGGAAATCCCCGCGAAATAACCGGCTTCATATTTCAGGCCGGGAATGATCTGGCCGTATGCAATCGGCCCCAGATATTGTTCCTGCTGGTTATACGATGCACGGTCGCCCAGCTTGCCGTAACCGCTCTGCAATTCAAGCCCCGGCTGGAAATAATCCTTCCAGCGGTAGCGCGCGTTGATCGCACTGCTGATATCGTTACCCGCTTCCGCATGCGAGCCGACTTCACGCTCCGCGCCGATATTGGCAATCGCCGTGATCGGGCCGATGTCTTTCTGCAGCAGCAGCTTCAGCTCTACGCTGTCGGCCGCATCCGCCTTCGCCGCGAAGTGATAGCTCGCGAGGATACCCGCATCCAGCCAGTATTTGCCCTGCGGCGTCAGCTGGAAAATATTCTCGAATTCATTCGCCGTATAGTCGATTGGCTGGCCGGGGCCGCGCTCGAACGTCGCAAAATACACTTCCGTCGCCCAGAAATCGGTCGGCGCATAACCCACAGAGAACTGATGTTCCTGAATGGCGTTCTTGGACTTGTCGGAATCGAACGTATCGGTCCCGGCATATTCAATCTCTGCCTCCCCTTTCACAACGTCCGGTGAGTATACTTTGCCGTCAATAGCGTGGGCGGCGGCGGGAAGCATGAAGAATCCGGCAATCAGGCCTGCGATTCGTTTGTGAGAGAGCATCGGTAGTCTATCCTGTTACTAAAGTTACTAATCAAATTACTGCGCGACGAGCGTGCCGGTCGTGCTGCGGTGGAAATCGTCGAAGAACGTATATTTCCCCGGCTCCAGCGGACCGACATACACAGTCGCCTTACTGCCGGGAGTGATGATCTTCTCGCGGTTCAGATCGCTGCTTTCAAATTCCGCCACGCCCGTGTTTTCGTTCTTCACGGTGAGCTTCACCTTCTCATGCGCCGGAATCGAAAGTTCTTTCGGGGAAAACGCCTGGTCTTTAAGCGTGAGGGTAAAAACCTTTTCGCCATCAGCATGCGCGGCAACACCCCATGTGAGAGCGGCGATCAGCGCGGCGCAGGCAAGCCTGTTTGTGCGGTTCATTGCGGTCAATTCCTTGAATTACTAATAAGCGAATAATAATTATTCTTACTATACACTATTCGCAATTAATAATCATTCTTAAGGAAAAGGCAAGGAGTTTTTTGCTCCTTACTTTAGAAACAATGAATAGCTCTGAATTTACTTCTTACATTATTAGATAAAAAGAATGCCGCATAAGCAATTAAAATATAACATTATTTTATGAGGCGCAAAAGCGATTTATTATCCTGCAACCCGTAAAGAACCTGCAGATCATTGCGCTCACTATTTAATAAGCGCTGGAATTCATCCATACCATATTCAAGATCTTTAATGTGCAAATCTATTATTTTTGGAAATAACTGAGGCTCTTCATAAGCAAAATCTGTCTCTTCAGGCTCTCGTGTTCTCCAACCAAGGCTTGAAATTTGCTTCCAAAGATACTGGCTTTGATTTTTACTCAAATATCCCTTCTCTCCTGCTTGATAGAGTAAAGATTGCATTGATACTTTCCATCGAGCTTTTAATCGTGCAAGCCGCTCGAGTGTGATTCGTCCGCCAATAAGATCATTTCTCAATTCCTTCTCAGGAACTAAAAGCTCCGCTGCAAAAATATTAGCTTCATCCTCAATATTATCAGTAGGCACACGATGCATAATTATGTGTCCTAGTTCATGAGCCAATGAGAATCTCATTCTATCAGCAGTAATAGCTCTATTTAGAAATATACAAGGTGGTAAATCACGCAAACGCATTGTTACACCATCGATAGCCGCATCAAAATTACACCACACGACGTAAATCCCTGCCTGCTCAACACATTCTGTAAGATTACTAATAGGTCCGGGAGGAAGTAACCACGCATTTCGAATCTTCCTTGCAATTTCCTTGGGACCACCGCCTTCATCAACATCAATCCAAGGCAATGGCAGTACAGCCTTTGTTTCTACTGCTGCCAACATTTTACGAATATGAATAAGTCGCAGATTAAGCTCAGCATGAATTCGTTTTAGAGCACCTTCTCTAACACTCTCTTTTTTGCGATGCATTGGATGAACACTGAGAGGCAAACCAGCCATGTTGTCGGACTGGTAAAAAAATGGTACGGGGAACGCCAGCACCTCAGCAATACGGCTGACATTCTCATAAGAAGGCCCGTCGGGAAGTAAGCCATTTTCTATTCTTGAATAATGCCCCTGATTCAAGCCCGCAGACTCTGCAACTTCTGCCTGACTCTTATCCCGATACTGCCTCGCTAAAAGTAATAATGTGTGATTGAATTTTTCTTGCATTATTCCCCTTCCTTCGCGTTGGGCGTATCATCTTTTTTCTTGATGGTCTTGTCTTTTTTAACAGTAGCAAGATCGGCGACAGAAACTTTGGGTTTGCCCTTGAACTCCAGAATTTCCCCCTGCGCAACTTCGGTTACCTCATCGAACGAAAAGTGCCACAGATGAGTCTTTTTTTCCCTTGCAACAATGCCAGCCCAGGAAATTTCTGTTTCCAACGGATTAAGAACGTAACATGCCTCTACACGTTGATGCCCTTCGAATCCAAACAGATCAGATTCGTGTTCGTGAAACATATCTGCAAGGGCCGTCCGAATATTCCTAGAGCGGAGGCTAATGTCTGCTTTTTTAAACCGCATGAAGACCGTGTCATCGAATACAAACGACACCGTGTCAAAATGATGAAAAACCTTAGCGCCTTTATCATCCGCAAAAAGTTCTATTGCTTTCTGAACGGTCGCCTCCCATATCACATGAGCGCGTGTTGACTTACGACGCCAAATACCACTATCAGGATGAAGATCACGGGCATTCCATCCATAGTTGATAGCTTCCAGTATTTTTTTGCTGCGATTATTCTTAGCGAGAATCAGTTTAATATGGCTTTTAATCGGCTTCGGCATTTTTCGTTCCTTATTAAGATTAAGACTTAAATAAGGATATCAGGATTTTTTCCAAATTCAATACCAAATTATGCGTCATTATATGCGTCGCCATTTTATACAGATAGCATTGCCCCCATTACCGTCCCGCACCCATCGGGTTAGGATTAGACGGCGCCGTCCCCGCCTCATTCCCACGCGGCTGGTTCATGTTATTGGGCATAGGGTAAGGAACCGCCGGAGCATAGTAATAATACACATCATGCTTTTTATCCCCGCAGCCTTCCTTGCGGTGCGCGTAAGGCACATGCCGCAAATCGCCGTTACCGGCATCGCGCAGCTTTGCAATGGAATTGTCTTTCGGCTGGCAGTCATCACTGTCCAGATCGTTCGCCAGCGCCCCGCCCGCCAACGCCAGGCACGCCATCACAACTGGAATAAACGCCTTCATAACGCCCTCCCTCAAGACAGATCATCATACTGGAATCCCTGACATTATAGACCTTACAGCGTGAATGCCTAGCCAAAACATGCCGGAAACGCTATGATAGGCTGACCCAAAGGAGCCGGAAAAGACCGTACATGGATGAACCCACAGAGCTGACCCCGTTGCGCGAACAGATCGAAGGCTTTCGCGATGCTTTCAAAACCCTGACAAATACCAAGCAGGAAGAGGAATCCGGCATCCATCCGGTCATCATCAACGGCCAGTGCCGCGGTGTACGGCTCGGCAAATACACACCCTGCACGGAAGACTCCATCTGCCTCATGGCAGGCACACATCATTATGAAATCGCAGGCTGGCAGGGCATCAAAAACGTGCTGGACGCATGGCGGGCCGAAGGGCCCTATGAAGGCCGCAACCCTCTCTCGGCACGCCGTTTCATGCCTGACGCCAAAGGTGATATCTACCTGATGTTCGGCGGCGAGGAAGAACAGATGGACGCGTATTTCAAGCGCCTGCTGGATGAAAGCAAACCCTCCATCACCCCGGATGAAGCCGCGAGCTACCGCAACACGATCGAAGGTGTGAACCGCAACCGCGTCCCGGCAACGGTGAAAGGCACCCTGAAAACACGCTCGCATGAAATACTTGCTCACGATTACAAAGAGCTGGAGCGCGAGGTGTACAGCAAATGCAAAACCGTGATCGACTTCCACGGCATGTCGCAGCACTCCAGCCCGGTCGCCCTGCCCTATGCGGGCAAGCTCGATGAAAGCAATGAAGCCGTGGAAGCAGAGATGAAAGAGATCGGCCCGCTGCTGCTTTCCATGGGGGCTTCCACCGTCATTCCCGGCTCACATGCGGGCGACGATATGCGCGATACACGCTTTCTGGTCGAGCGCCCAACGGCAGGGGACGAAGACAAAGTCCGCATGACGTATGAATGCGGCGGCCCCAATCTCGACCCGAAAGTCTGGGAACATGCAGGCAAGGCCGGGCTCGCGGCGCTCGAATATTGCCTGGGCATTCCCGCCAAAGGCCCGCAAAGCCTGTTCTTTGAAGGCAACGAGCGCCCCGTTTCGGGTATGCTGCAGGTCTTTTCCGATATTATTCACTTCTACACGCCCGGTTCGCCGAAGGCAGCAAACAATCCACCCGGATATGTGCCGGAAAACCTGCCGCCGGGGGAATGGGGAGAAAAAGTCCGCCTGCTCAACGGCCATGTGATGGATGCGACCACGCAGGCCAGAGTCGCCGCAAAACTGGAAGAAGAAGGCGGCCTGCAACTAGCAGATATTCTGCCGGGACAGCTCGCCAATGGTGCGTTTGTCCGGCAGGGAACGCCGATCGCCTATACGGAAAAAGGCGGGGAAATCGTGATCCTGCGCGCGCCCTGCGACGGCAATACGTTTATGGCCCCGCTCGATGGGCAATATCCCCAGAACGACCCGACCTATCTGCTCTTCATGACACAGCAGCAGCATCTTGTAAAACCCGTTCCCGGACGCAAAGATGAAGTGCACGTGGTCGACCCTGAGGAAAAAACATTTATTATAGAGCCTAAAGCAACAACGCCGGATCTTGCGGAGTTGGCAAAGCTCACGCGACGAGCGGCGGCTGACCAAAATCCCTATTCCCGTTAGGCGGATGCCAGAATATCCTGTGCAATCGCTTCGGCGATCCTGATGCCGTCCACGCCAGCGGAAAGAATGCCGCCCGCATAGCCCGCCCCTTCCCCGGCAGGAAAGAGCCCCTTCGTGTTCAGGCTCTGGAAGCTGTCGTCGCGCTTGATGCGGATGGGCGACGAGGTACGCGTCTCCACGCCCGTCATCACGGCATCTGCCATGTCATAGCCTTTGATCTGCTTGCCGAACGCAGGCAGCGCCTCGCGGATCGCCTCGATGGCAAAATCCGGCAGGCACTGGGAAAGGTCCGTCGGCGTGACGCCCGGCTTATAGGAAGGAATCACTTCGCCGAGTTTGGTGGAAGGGCGCTTCGCCAGAAAATCCCCCACCAACTGCGCCGGAGCTTTATAATTGCTGCCCCCGGCCACAAACGCGGCCGACTCCCATTTGCGCTGGAAATCGATGCCTGCAAGCGGCCCGCCGGGATAGTCCACTTCCGGCGTGATGCTCACCACAATCCCTGAATTGGCATTGCGCTCCGCGCGCGAATACTGGCTCATCCCGTTCGTCACGACACGGTTTTCTTCCGAGGTCGCCGCCACCACCGTGCCGCCCGGGCACATGCAGAAACTATAGACCGCACGGCCATTGCCCGCATGATGCACGAGCTTATAATCCGCCGCGCCCAGAATCGGGTTGCCCGCGCAGGCGCCGAACCGCGCCACATCAATAATCGACTGCGGATGCTCGATGCGCACACCGATGGAAAACGGCTTCGCCTCCACATAGACACCGCGATCCAGCAGCATCTGGAATGTATCGCGCGAACTATGGCCCACCGCCAGCGCCACATGATCGGCTTCAATATACTCACCGTTCGCAAGCGTCACCCCGCACACGCGCCGCTCGCCGTTCTTATCCGTCTGGATATCGATATCCGTCACGCGCGACTGGAAGCGGTATTCCCCGCCGAGCGATTCAATCGTCGCGCGGATATTCTCCACCATCTTCACCAGGCGGAACGTACCGATATGCGGATGCGCTTCGGTCAGAATCTCCTCCGGCGCTTCCGCCTTCACGAATTCCGTCAATACCTTGCGGCCCAGATGGCGCGGGTCCTTGATCTGGCTGTAGAGCTTGCCGTCGGAAAACGTACCCGCTCCGCCCTCGCCGAACTGCACGTTGGACTCCGTCGTGAGAATCGACTGTCGCCACAGCCGCCATGTATCTTTTGTACGCTCACGCACGACCTTGCCGCGCTCAAGGATAATAGGCCTGAACCCCATCTGCGCGAGGATCAGCGCCACAAACAGCCCGCACGGCCCCGCGCCGATCACAAGCGGGCGCTTCGCCAGATTCGCCGGAGCCCTGCCCACAAACTTATATTCCAGATCCGGCGTAGGGTTGACATCCTTATCTTTGGCAAAACGCTTGAGAATGGAAGCTTCGTCCTTCACTTCCACATCGAGCGAATAGACGAGCAGAATCGAGGATTTCCGGCGCGCATCATGCGCCCGACGGAACACCGTGCAGGAAAGCAACTCCTGCGGTTTCAGGCCGAGCTTGGCACTCGCAGCTAAAGCAATCGCTTCCGGCGGATGGTCGAGCGGCAATCGTATTTCAGTCAGACGGATCATGCGACAGGCTTATATCGTAGAAACGGGGGGACAGGCAAGGAGGATAAAACCCTGTAATAATTTATGGTATTAACAATATATTAACCATAACGGCATAGAATGTACTCAACCTAAAATAGAAAGATAGTAAGATGACGGAATTAGTACAAATCACTGGCTTGGAAGGCGCTTCCGATTTTCCGAACATAACGGAACAGCAGAAAGCCAGAATCCTGAACAGGGCACTCTACTGGATGTCCGGAAAAGGCCCGACAGATGATTGTTCATTCCTACAAGCCAGATGGAGTGAATATGCAGATAAAAATAAGCTTACAGCAGAACAGAAAGCGGAAGACTTGCCGATCATGTTACAGCAACTGATAAACAGCGCCTACCAGCAACGAGGCAGACCAATAATTTCCGTATATCGCAATATACGAAGCTCAGCACCCAATGAAACAATTGACGATCCTGACGAAGCAAGGAGATTACGCGAGACTTTAGCCCCACAGCTTCTGCCTTTACTGGAAAGAATGGAACGCGGTGAAGTAGATCCGCGTGACGTGCTGGCAACCGCAATGGCCATAGGCACGCTTTCAAATGATACGAATTTCCGCATGGGTTCCGGTGACATTCTGACTCCGGCAGGTCAAGGTTATGCCGGAGCGGCAATAGCAGACGCATATAGTGTCATCGACAGAGGCGCCGCCATACCGGAAAGATTCAATCGCGATAAAACTGTTGCAGATATTTTAAGAGAAAAGGCGCAACGGGGGACACACACCGCGCGCGCAGCACTACCCCCATCCGACGAAGGACATCGCCGCTAAGTCAGATCAATCCCGCCCAAAATACCCCATCCACGCCATATCGAACATCTGCGGAGTAATCCGGGGCTCCTGCACCGTATGGGCGCAAATGTCGCGAATACGCTCGATCAGGTCGCGCGGCTCGCAGGCACGCATTTCCCTGCCCGTGGAGCGGTAACGCGTCAGCACATGCTCGAGCACTTCCGGCGGCGTCTCCAGACTATACTGGGCGGCATAACGCGTAAAAATATCCTTGTACTGAGCTTCGCTCGGCGGCTGGATAAAGGTGCGGTAGCCGAGGCGGCGCAGGAAGGCTGGGTCGGTCACCCTGTCCGTATCGAGATTCGTGGCGATGATCAGCCGCAGCAGGAACGGCACCTGTATCTTCTGGCCGGTATTGAGCGTCAGGAAATCCATCTGGTGTTCCAGCGGAATGATCCAGCGGTTCAGCAAAATATCCGGCGAAACGAGCTGGCGGCCGAAATCGTCGATCAGGAACGTGCCGCCATTCGCCTTCACATGCAGCGGCGCTTCATAATATTTGAGCGAGGGAAGATAGGAAAGATCGAGCGATGCCAGCGTCATTTCACCGCCCGCCACGATAAAGGGCCGTTTGATCTTGATCCAGCGCCTGTCCACGGTACGCAGTCTTGGTGTGGTGTATTCCACCGGCTCATGGCAATAACTGTCGAAAATGCGGATGATGGTATTTTCCACCGCGATGCAATGCGGAATCCAGATATCCCCCGTCAGCGCATTATGAAGCTTGCGGCCGATGGTGGTCTTGCCATTGCCCGGCGGACCTGAAAGAAACAGGCTGCGGCCTGAAGAAACGGCAAGCCCGGTCGTGTGCACCACTTCCTCCGGCAGCACGAGCTCGGCAAGCGCGTTCTGCACATGCTCCCGCGTCACCTGCGGAGCCTGCTCGTTCTGCCAGTAAAGCATGGCCTTGTAGCTTTCAAATGCCACGGGTGCCGGGCCGATATACCCGTTCGTCTCCAGCAGCCGCGCCGCCGTCTCACGACCGCGTTTGGAAATCGTGTAACGCAGGCCGAAAGCGGCATCCTGCCCCTGCGTTTCCAGAAGCGCATCCGTGCGCAGCTTCTCCAGCAGCTCACTCGTCAGTGTGCGCGGAAGCATCATGATATCGGCGACCGAGTTCGTTGAGATGTGTGAATTCACATTCGCGATTTTAAGTGCCAGATCCAGCAGGACGGAAATATCCAAGCCGGTGGCGGCAAGATTGGCGGGGGCTTCCGGCAGTGTTCCCTGCTCGCTCTGCATCATCTGCGGCAGATAGGACGGATTATAGGTTTCCACTTCGTATCCTTCCAGTAAATGGATCAATCATAACATGTTAACAATAAGAAGACGGAATGCAACAATTCAGGCAACTTCACATATCGACAATTTCAACGCAAAAGGATATAAGAACACGCCCATACAGGCCAAGAAGAGGTTTCCCGCATGCAAAATGACATCGCCATTTCCGTCAAGGGCTTGAACAAAATATACGATAACGGATTCCGCGCGCTCGACAATATCGACCTCGAGATCAAGCGCGGCGAAATTTTTGCCCTGCTCGGCCCCAACGGCGCAGGCAAAACGACGCTGATCAACGCGATCTGCGGCATCGTGCGCGTAAGCGGCGGCACGGTTGCCGTGGCGGGTTTCGATAATGCAGCACAGTACCGCGCAGCGCGTCAGGCAATCGGCCTCGTACCGCAGGAACTCACGACGGACGCGTTTGAAACCGTCTGGAACACGGTCACCTTCAGCCGCGGCCTGTTCGGCAAACCGAAAAACCCTGCCTATATCGAAACCACCCTCAAAAGCCTGTCGCTGTGGGATAAGAAGGACGAGCAGATCCGTCGCCTGTCCGGCGGCATGAAACGCCGCGTGATGATCGCCAAGGCGCTCTCGCATGAACCTGAAATCCTGTTTCTCGACGAACCCACCGCGGGCGTGGACGTAGACCTTCGCAAGTCCATGTGGGCACAGGTGCGCGCACTGCGCGAAACCGGCGTGACCGTGATCCTGACCACGCATTATATCGAGGAAGCGCAGGAAATGGCCGACCGCATCGGCGTCATCAATAAAGGCAAACTCATCCTGACAGAATCCAAGGCAACGCTTCTGCACAAGATGGGCAAGCGCATGATGAGTTTCACATTGCAGGAGAAGCTCTCTGCCATTCCCGCTGAACTCGCTTCCTACCCGCTTTCCCTCAGCAAAGATGGCGAAACGCTCACATTGACCTATAATGCACAGGATCATAGCGATATCTCCGACTTTCTTGACCGGCTGCGCCATAGCAACATCCGACCGACCGATATCCAGAGCCGCCAGAGCAGCCTGGAAGAGATCTTCATCCAACTCGTGGAGGCAAAATGAATTTGAGCGGCATATCTGCAATCTATAAGTTCGAAATGTCGCGCACATTGCGCACCATCGGCCAGAGCATTGCTTCGCCTGTCATTTCGACGGTACTGTATTTCATCGTGTTCGGCTCAGCCATCGGCTCGCGCATCCAGGCAGTGGACGGGGTGGCATACGGCGCGTTCATCGTACCCGGCCTCATCATGCTGACCGTGCTCGGCCAGAGCGTTTCCAACGCATCCTTCGGCATTTACTTCCCGCGCTTCACCGGCACGATTTATGAGATTCTCTCCGCCCCGCTTTCCGTCTTCGAGATCGTGATTGGATATGTCGGCGCAGCCGCAAGCAAATCCGTCCTCATCGGCTCCATTGTGCTCGCCACGGCAGGGTTATTTGTGCCGCTGCACATCATGCACCCGTTCTGGGTTATCTTCTTCCTCGTCATGACGAGTGTCACTTTCAGCCTGCTCGGCTTCATCATCGGCATCTGGGCAGACGGATTCGAGAAACTGCAGCTTATCCCGCTGCTGGTCATCACACCGCTGACCTTCCTTGGCGGCAGTTTCTATTCCATTAACATGCTACCGCCCTTCTGGCACAGCATCTCGCTACTCAACCCCGTGGTCTACCTGATCAGCGGCTTCCGCTGGAGTTTCTACGAGCACAGCGATGTCAGTGTGACCGTCAGCATCGCCATGATTGCAACGTTTACTATTGCAGCATTGAGCGTAATCGCCTGGATCTTCAAGACAGGATATCGCCTAAGAAAATAGATATTACAACAGGATAGAGCCGATAAATATTCTTAGCATAGAATTAACCTTTAAAGGTTAATATGGAGTGTCATTATTTTGCACTCCACGGGGAATATCCTGAATGGATATTAATAAATTCGGAGAAAATGTTAACCAGGCCGCACAACGCCTGGCCGAAACGCTTGTTCCCGAATTATCCTATCCGTATGAGGAATATTTCAATTCAGACCATTTTGCGCAGACTATTAGTTCTTCTCCCCCTTATGCGCTTCGCATCATAGCACAATCCACAAACGCGCTTGCAGATTTTGAGCCGGAACCGGGGAAGGAACGACGCCAAACCCGTAAAGATATCCAGACGGCACTGAATTACGCACACTCTTATTACAGGAATTATGCCAGCATAGGACAGGCAGCAAGAATGCTGCTTTATGTTGACGGAACGCTGCAGAATGCGGTTATCCCTGAACTTCCTTCCTCGATGCATGATTTTCTGCTGGAAGTGGCGAATGGAGGAGGCAATCCACAACGAGGAGAAAATATTTCCGCTTTGATGGAACGCTATCACGAAGCCGCTGCGGCCGCGCAATTGATCGCAAGCCGGAATCTTGAAGAATTGAGTAAGATTGCAGGCATACATCATGAAACCACTAGCTCAAGCAGCATCACCGAAGCTTATCTGGCAGACCCGTCACAGTACCTGCTCGCCGAATATGTAGATACACGCAATATTGCCGGTTTCAGATTGGCAAGGCAGCGGCTGGCAGACAACGGCACGCTCGCTGCCGATGAAGAGCTGAATGCCGCCTTCAATACACTGAATCGGTTTATCGACGATATAATAACCCCTAACGTCAGCCTCTATCGCAATCAGACATTTGATGAAAGAATTAGCGACGAACAACGCAATATTGAAGAAGTTGAAGCTGCTGAAGCCCTGGAAACACTGAACATCGCAGGCTGCCAGGGACTGCGCGCGGCGGTCGTGAAATCCATAAAAGAAAGTAGCATGGCAGGCAATGTTACCCACCGCCAATTAGTGGACTATCTCATTGCATTAAGCGACTACCAGACAGAAGATCCGCAGACACAAAACCAGCTTAAAACCGTCAACACATGGATTGTCCGAAGTTTTATTCATGGCGACAAGTATTCGATAGGTTTCGGTGTTGTAGATATAGAAGACAGGCTTCAGGAGGGGTCGCTTAGCCCGAACGCCGAGGAATCATTAAAACAACTTATTCACGATCTCGGTGCACATAGCATTTACATTAATAGCCAGCACGAGACCGGGCGCAGCATCCCTGAACCAAGGCGCACCGTAATTTACTGCCGTGCATGCAAAGCTTTAGAATCATTGCAGACTGTGGTTGGCCTGCAGGGGCTGGACAGGATGATGGGAGAAATGGAGAGAGCACAGAATGAAGCTCCCCCAGCAATGCATAATGATTTTGAACGCTGGTATCTGGAGCCTCCACAGGGACGGGAAGCACTCTGGCGCGCAGGCCATTATAAAGCTGTATTGCAGCATATCGTCGATACGACGGACCCGCAAGCCGAAGCCGCACGCCGCGTCATCGATTATATCAACACCTATTTCGGCCAGAGCGCTTCTCCTGCTGAGAATACCGTTGCCTACCTGGATTATTATTTTGAAGCTGCAGATCTGAAGACCCAGCTTCAGGGGACAGCCCGCGCGCTCATGCCCCTGTGGCATGAGGTCATAGCCCGTGGCGTGCAGGAGGAATTCATGCTGGCGCAGGAAGATCCTAATGCCGCCGCCCAGCTGATGAAGCAGGGGGATGGAGAAATATGGGATTACCTCTATACCCTCTATGAAATCAGAAATATTCGTGAACCTGGCATTCTTGCTCAAATCAGCGCTGCCCTGGTGATGGACGAAGAACCCACCCCGCCTCACACTATTGCCAATATTATTGCCCGGGAAAACAACCCTGATATAAATTGCATTCCTGATATTATTGCCCGGATCGAAGAAGATCCTAAAACTGTATTGTGGGATACGGCGAAATGGCTGCATGATGCAAATCGCCAATTGCCCTATGCAAGAAACCTTACCAAACCTCGCCTGAAAAGCATCAAAGAATATACAGGAAGAATGTTCGCCTTATACCAGGGCGGCAATGTCTTTGGCCTGGAAAAGGAAATGGAAGAGGCACTCGGAGCCATGCGGGAATTCGATATGAACAACCGTCTGCTTGAGACACTCTGCGCGGATTTTCCCAGAACAAAAGTGATGGGAGCAGGAGATTCCAATTCCTCCGACCCTATCTGCCCTAACTATGCCTGGCTCGTGCTGCGGCTTGAACAGGAAATAGAGGATGGCGGACCGAAAGCAGAAGCGGCGCAAAAAGCGCTGCCGTTCCTCCAGAAAGCAATCGTGCACGGGGATATCGATCCGGTGGTGGACGAAGAGAAGGAAACACTCCACCACCTGATGCAAACAGCCGCCAGTATAGGCGATACAGGCAATCCGGAAATTTCCGACAGAGCGAAATTATTGCAGCATCTCAGTTCCGGATACGATGCCGCTTATCTCATGGCTATTGTTAACGATCACCTTGCTGAAGCGAAAGACGGCACAACCTCACTGGATGCAGGACAGGTTGATAGATTGAGAGTATTCAAACAAGAACTGGCCGCTATGGTAAGCGACCATGATTATCAGCAGGAATTCGATAAAAATAAATTACTAGCCGATGCGCGTGTCGCTTTTCAGCATATCCGGGCCGCCGAGGAAAATATACCCGAACTGCGCAATATCCAGACCAGGGATGGGGAATCCGCGCCGCTGAAAAACTTTTTCGATATGACGCATGGGAGCTTTGACACAACAGTGCCACATATTCAGGAGCAGTTTTTTATTGCGATAGAAGACGCACTCGCAAGCGGACGTGAAATGCCGCCTGGTATGCAACGCTCGCTGGAAGCCATGCGAGACTATATGCAAGCTGAGTTCGACAAAAATGATGCTTTCTTTGAAGAGCATAACTACGAAACTTCACATGCCGCCACCATCGAAGCGATTCGCGCCCAGCAAAGGGGGCCGGATGATGGCAGGCCCTCAGCAGGAAGATAAATCTCCTACAGCCAACCCTTCTTGCGGAAAAACAAATAAGGCAGGAACGCGGAAAGAATCATGAAAACGACCGCCATTGGGTAGCCGAATTCCCAGTGCAGTTCCGGCATGGCGGAAAAGTTCATGCCGTAAATGCTCGCCACTAACGTAGGCGGCAGGAACACGACGGACACGACGGAGAAAATCTTGATAATCGTGTTCTGCTGAATGTTAACCATGCCGAGTGTGGCATCGAGCAGGAAGCTCACCTTGTTGGAAAGAAACCCTGCATGGTCGCTAAGCGCCGGCACATCATGACGCAGCGTTTCCATCTTTGCATGTTCCAGCGAACCCACATCGTAATACGTGGAAGAAGCAATGAAGCTTGCCAGGCGGGATACGCTGATGAGGCTCTCACGCACTTTGGAAATCAGATCGCCGTTCATGCCGATCATGCGCAGGAGTTCGGCGAAATCCGGTTCACTGCCGGAGGTAGACATTTTCTGCGGATCAGGGCGGAAGACGCTGCTGCCTATAGCGTCAATCTGATGGCCTATGGACTCCAGCACATCCGCGATACGGTTGACGATTGCTTCCATCAATCCTGCAAATACCATGCTTCCACGGCACTGCGGATAGCCGCCCTTCTGTATCCTTTCCCCGAACGCCTTGAAGAAAGAGGGAGTGCTATAACGCACCGTCACCAGACACTGGTCAACCAGCACGAAGGTGACAGCGTGAATCTCCGGCATATTCGTATCGGCCCCGCTGATAATGCTTGCCGTGGCATAAAGCGCGCCGTTCTCATGATAGAAGCGGTTGGAAAGCTCGATCTCGTGCATTTCCGCGCGCGTGGGAATATCGATTTTCAGCAGCCCCTCCACCCACAATTCCTCCTCTTCCGAAGGATTGAGCAGATCGATCCACACCAGCGCCACCTCTTCCTTCAGCGCATCGCGGGGAATAATGCACAGCCTGTCTTGTTCAGCGCGGTAAAGTGTCAGCATAAGTCAAGAAGCCATCATGAAAAGAACGCTATTGCCATTCCTAACAGATCACCCGGCAATTGGCCAGTTAAAGGAAGGGAAAGAAACAAATGCCAATATGACAGATATTCCAACGCGACTACTGACATACTTCAGAAACAGGGCTTTGCAATAACAAAGAAATATTGTAAAAGCCTTCTAATAGCACCTATTAGTTGATGCGATGCCTTTATTTAAACATTTTGCACCAAGACTTGTTTCCATAGCAGTAATGCTAATCGGCGCTTATTCCCCAAAAGCAACCGCAGATAATATCTCATTAACCAGTATCGGCACACTAGGCGGTACAAATTCTTTAGCGTATGGCATTTCTGGTGATGGCAATACAATAGTGGGCTACAGCTATACAGCTGGCGCACATGAGCATGCTTTTTACTGGACCCAGCCAACTGGCATAATTGATTTGGGCACTTTAGGTGGATTAAATTCAGTTGCAGAAGCCGTTTCAGGTGATGGGAGTGTTATCATTGGGAGGGCAGAAACGGCAGGTATTTCTACGTTTGCCTTTCGCTGGACGCAGGCGACAGGCATGGTGAGCTTGGGCACACTCGGTGGAGACCATTCCTATGCACATGGGGTCTCAGAGGATGGCAGTGTTGTAGTTGGGGAAGCAGACCTTCCAAGTAATTCAGGAAGAGATGCTTTCCGCTGGACGCAAGGTACAGGCATGGTAGATCTTGGAACCTTAGGCGGAGCTACATCTGTTGCTTCCGGAGTCTCAGCTAATGGAAACATCATAGCAGGCACCAGCCTAATATCAGGTAATGGCGCATCTAATGCATTCCGATGGACACAGAGCACAGGTATGGTCAGCCTGGGAACACTTGGCGGGGCAGGTTCCTTTGCATCCGGCATATCCGCAGATGGCAGTACAATAGTCGGCACTAGTTATGTTTCTGGCAACTCTGTTGGACATGCTTTTCGCTGGACCCAAAGCACGGGAATGGAAGATATAGGATCCCTTAACATGCAAAGTTCTTCAGCTAACGCAGTGTCGGCTAACGGAACGGTTATCGTTGGACATTCTTATGTCGATAATGGTGCAACTCCTCCACATGCTGTTCGCTGGACACAGAGCACAGGTATGCAGGATATCAATACATTGCTTTCAAATGCCGGCATTACTCCCCCGACACTTCTGGAAAATGCGGTTGGAATCTCTGCAAACGGCAATTACATCGCAGTATCTGATGTTAATAATAATGCATATCTCATGGTTTATGCGTTGGGATCTACAGGGATAACCACCGCTGAAGCCCAACAACAAGCGACACAGCAGCTGTCAAAGACGATGGAGTCCGGGCAAATCGGCGGGCATAGTATCGCTAATAATTTGCTGGGCATGACACAGCCGATTAATAATACGCAATACGTTTACAATGGCGCCATGTTTGGCAGCGCGCTCGGCTATGCAGGCGGACAATGCAGCCATAATGACATAACTATTCTAGGGGGGATCGCTTATGGCTCTCAGGAATATCAGAACGTTTCACAAAATGCTGCAACAACGCTAGCGCTCGGAATTCGCAAAGCATTCGAGCTGCCAGAAAAACCTGCCGTGAAACCCTATGCAGAACTTGGAAGTTGGGTAACGCCAGATGCAGGAATATCCATAAATCGTGATTATATGAATGGCACTGACACCGCTACAGGCAATGGTGATACCACCGCCACACAATGGGCAGGGTATGGCAAACTCGGCATAGCATGGAATATAAACAACGCTGATCAGTTAAATAGCTGGGGCAAACTTAGCCGAGAATATGTGCGTTTTGATGGCTACGATGAATCCGCAGTAAGCAGCAATCCTTTCCCCGCTTCCGTAGCGGGCGGCACCAGCCGTATGGATGTCGCAGAAATCGGCTTGTCATGGACTCACCAGATGGACAAACGTTTCTCTGTAACGACCGCGGCAGCATTCGCGCATTCTTTTGACGTACAGCCGGATCTTAATGTGACAGTAGCCCCCTTTGGAAGCACGCGCGCTTCCGGACAAGATTATACATGGGGGGAGTTTGTGCTGCAGCTTGAAACGAAATTAACCGATGATGTCTCGTTGAATCTGGCTGCAATCGGTACAGGCGGCGGTGGTATCGAAACTGCCGTACACGGACTTGCAGGCTTTAGCTATCATTTCTAAGGATGTCATAGCCCAAAAATGCGATCAATGAGTCCCTGATTTACGCAAATGTCCTGAGCCTTCCTGCTCCATGAGATTATCAAAATAGCTGGAAAGCGTGGTGGTGCCCCGCTGGGGATCACGCGGAACGTCATACTGCTTCTCAAGCGTAATCTCGGTCATCTTTGCATATGACCGCGCAGCCTCAGCGGAAAACCCCAGCGTTTTATAAGCTTCTTGCCATTTGGCGCGCGGAATTACGTCAACCTCTACTTTCACCCCGAAATGCCGGGACGCTTCATCCGCAACATCCTGAACCGTGTAGGGTTGAGGGCCTGATAAATCATAAATGCGAAAATCATCGAATGAACTGCTTAATTGATCCGCATTAAATTTCCCAAGATCCACAGGCGCAACCATCTCAAGCTGAAAATCCTTAGGATAGAAAGACGGTATCTTGCGAGTCTTCTGCGCATTCAGGAACAGCGCATCCCAGTTGGACATATAATAGGCCGCACGGGTTATCCGGCATGGCCCACCCCGTTGACGTAGTCGCTCTTCCATTTCGTAAAGAACACCGAGATCGCCGATTCCAACGCCTTTCTGCGCGCCTTGCGCTGACTCAGCGACAACCTGCCTGACACCCGAACTTTTAAGCGCGGATGTGAGTGAATGAACCGTATCCAGTTCAAGTGCAACGGAGTCTTGGGCGACGTCACCCGGCGGATTCAACATAAAAACGGATTCGCCCAGACGGAATATTTCTGTCAAACGGGCCGTATGGGAAATATCGCATACCGCAACATCCGCTCCTAACGACTCCAGCAGGGATTTATGCTGAACGGAATGCGTAAGCGCAGTCACCTGCTCTCCTTTGGCAAGCAGCGCCTTTACAACGTTTAATCCTACATGCCCCGTTGCGCCTGTGATAATATGTCGCATATCAAGTCCTCCCGTGAATTCAGAATAACAGGAAAAGCCTAGATACTTTCAGATCAGGAAAATAGGGGGAAAATGGGAAAGCTTCTAAAGAGAGCGTAGAATTGCCGCACATTCCGTCCCGAAATCGGCAGTTGCCATCAGAGAGCATGCCATAATTAGGCATGCAGGATTACTCATCACTCGCGCCTCGTGTCCGGTCAGCTGAGTCTAAATCAGGACTGCCCGGTTTTATGGATTTAGGTTCCACCGCCGCGCTGGGTGGTTTAGGAATTGTTAGCAGCAGGTGTTTATTGTCTCTGATTGTTTCAACAGCATCCACATGAATACAGAAAGTGCTGCCAAACGTTTTGCATTGATCGGTGCGCAGCCTGATGCCCGCTACTTCAAAATATTCATTATCTCCGGCAACCTCCCAAGCCGCCTGCACAGCCTTATAAAAACGGTCAATTACGGGATCACTTGATCCAATCGTTCTTCTCATCTCATTTTTAATCAGCCAGTCTGATGTTCTTTTTTCTGGGGAAGGACTTTTGAACTTATCGGCAGCATCCTTATGGATACAGAACGAGATATTCTTACCATTATTGGATTGAAACACCCCTGCCTGATCGGTGCGCAACCTGATTCCCATCGCTTCAAATTCATTATCTCCAGCTTCTTTAGCCGCTTTCCATGCCGTTTCCATGGCGTCATAAACAGCAGCGACTATAGTATATTTTCCTTTGGTCGCCGCCCTCATTTCCGCTTTATTTAACCATTCATCCGTTTTTTCCGGAAAATTACTACGGAACAAAGACGCAGCGTCCTGATGAACGCAGAAAGCAGGTACGGGACCTAATTTAAAAACCCCTGCCTGATTGGTGCGCAACCGAATCCCCTCCGCTTCGAAATACTCATTGTCTCCGGCTTTTTCCCATGCTTTCCGCAAGGCTGCATAAAGGCCGGAGATAGTCTCTGTAGCCCTGTTGCTGGCTGCAGCCATTTCTTTAATATTCAGCATTTTGGCGCTTTTGGGAGGGAAATTATGGGCGAATAAAGATGCTGCCTCTCCATCCACATAGAAAGTGCTTTCTCCGGTGGCGGATCGGAAGAACCCCACCTGATTCGTGCGCAACGTAATTCCTCTCGCTTCAAAAGTTTCTGCATCACCCGCTTCTGCCCAAGCAGCCTCCAGAGCGTTATAAAGGCCCGAAATGGTGCTAACTTTTCTTCCGGTTGCGGCTGCCATATTCGTTCTATGCAACCATCCGGCGGGAGGATCCGGTAAAATTGCGCGCCGCCTGTTAGCGTCAGCAAGCACAGCTGACATTTCTTCATAACCAAGGTGCAGTGTCATACCTTGCGGAAGTTGGGGGCGCTCTACGGGTTCGCCGCCGCCTTCTGCTCTTGAAGCCTTCACCCTGTCTTTTCGGCTATGAAGCGAGGGACCTTCCAGTACCTGCGCATACAGATAGGGATTCGTGCCGGCCGCGCGCACATTTATCGCTAACCCCACCTTGCTTTGCAATGTTGACTGATTCCGAAGATATTTCTCAAAATAATCTTCTTTTTCCTTTCGCCCTACACGGCCTAACTGCTGTTCCGCGACATAGGGCACATTGAGCTGCATGGAATAACAAACCGTGGCATTGGGTGCATCAAATCCCATACCCAGCAGTTTATCATTCCAGATAGCCTGGATTTCACCGTTCCTGAATCGCTTTAATATCTCATCGCGATCCGTAATGGTTATTTCACGTTTTTCAGCATTGTCGTAATAAGTGAACTCACTCTTTTCACCGCTTACCCATGCTGCTTTTACATCCAGACCGAGCGCGCGTGCCTGGCGATTGAACTCTTTGGCTCCGTCTGCTGCCGCTTTAACACCCTGCGTATAGAATATGGTAGGCAGACGGCTGATTTTTCCTAATTCCTTATCCACATGGTTGAGGTGGAAATTGACAACCTTTTCTATGACTGCAGATGCGCTGGTAAACTTTTCAATATCTTGCTGGGCATAATTTCTGCCTCTTGGGGTTCTATTGAAACTGGCGACCAGTTCTTGATCCGTCGCGATATCAATAACCCCTGTGCGTATGCCATCGCATAATATACCACCGCGTCTGATTGCCCCCACAAGAGGCAGATTATATATTGGTTTTTGTCCATTGAAGAGGGTTTGTGAAGCCCCTGCATCGGTGGCAGTAAAACCTGCCATTATCACCTGATCTTGATAGGCATTAAGCTGCCCGCTCGTTTCCGGGCCTTGCGCTTCATGCACCTCATCCAGAATCCATAAGGGGCGGTAGTGAGGATCGCCGGGAGTTGCAAGACCAAGTTTACCGGCCAGTGAAGGTAGCCCCTGGTAGCTGGCAATCACAAATTTAGGAGGGTTCTCACTGTCTAATATGCTGCGGATGGTATTGATACCCTGCTTGCTGTCGTAGATGGCAACGTCACTTTCGCTGATACCGACTTCCTGGCAAAGTTCATGCAGTGTCTGTGCGTTGAGTACGTTGCGCGGCGTGAGAATAAGGGCTGGCACGTCCATCGCTTTGGCCATAGTGCCAAACATGCGTGTTTTACCTGAACCGGTCGCGGAGACGACCTCAAAGAAATCCCCTTCTTTGGTTCCCGTTACCGGAGGTTGTTCTGAGGCTCCTTCTTCCGGCGGCTCCCTGCCGCCCTGGATAAATTCCGCCCCGTCTTCTAATCGCAGGAAATCTTCAACCGATTGAAGTGCTTCAAACTGGTGGGGACGCAATGCTTTCTTATCGTCAGAAGTTCTGGACTCTTTGACAAGAAAATTATGCAGATTGCCCAGTATCTTATCTTTATCCTGCTGGCGCACCCAAAATCCCTTTTAAATCCCTTTTCTCCTTATTTATAACACAGTTAGTATTAAGAAATGGTGAAGATGGATGAAATGGGGGAAAACGGGAAAGCTTCTAAAGAAAGCGTAGAATTGCTGCGTATTCTGCCCCAAATCGGTCACCACCGCCATAAGCTTCCGGGATCGCACAAGAATAAGTAAAACTCTTATCAACTTTTTGATACAAGTTCATTTTTCTCATTTGAGCTATTTTCAAAATGTTTAATATTTTCCAGATGTTTTAATACGCGGGTAACGGACTTTCCTCCGGGAACATTTTTACTAATCCCCAAAGATAGCAATAGGAAAATTCAAATGGTTCCTGATCAAAGTTTAATGCTCCACTGTGTCGTAAGTCGCTACTAGAAACCAGAAGAATATAACGTTTAAAAAGATTGAGACTTCGAACTTCTTTTAAAAGCTTTTCGTCACGAACGATGTCAAAGTTATCAAGTATTAGCACTTGATCATGATCATTATTAGAAAACGCTTCAAACTCTGTAGCTAGCTTTTTTCTATAATTAGGTAATTTACGAGCGTCTCTCAGATGTGCAGTTTGTTCTTTCTGATTATCAAATTCCCAGACAAGGCGACGACAAAGTGTCGTACCACCATATTCAGAACGAGCTTCTATGATAAAAGAGGATGACGAAGAAATTATTTCATCGATTTTGATAGGTTTGGCCGCAGGTTCTGCTTCATCATTAAGCTCCTGAGGAACATCCATAATACTAGGTTCAACATATAAAATTTCACCGCCAGGAGTTGAAAACAAGTCGCGCTCAAAATCGGCACGTGCTGCAGAAGTTGATATCACAACTTGTTTTTTAACATTACCCGACATCGTTGCGGAAAGAGCTGCGTCACCTGCTAGCAAATCAATTGGTAAAGATTTTTTATTTTCTTTCAATCTTGGTATTACGATCTTACCTTTGAATTCCTGTTCATCAGGATAGCATCTAATGCGGCTTTAACTGACCTTCTTCCAATCCATAATTTGCCATGATCATCATCTGCAACACTGAAAAGTGCCGTATTGATAGGCAATATACCAATACGAAATCCCTCGATATCAACAATTTGCTGCTTGCCACACGAACTATCTATACAAAAGGGATTGTTAGGAAAATAGGCATTATACCAATCTACAAATGCTTTCTGTTTTACGGAAATATGAAGTTTATCATTCTCTGGCGCAAAATAGTTGTCTGCATCTCCACCATGCTGAAGTGAGCGAATTAAAGACATCCCCTTCACTCGATCAACATCATGATTACCCGGAACTATTATCAATCGCTCCTTATTTAATCCTGTTACATCCAGTAGATCATCAAAGAAACGCGTAGCAGCGTCGTATTCTTGGGTCTTGCCACTAAAAGCAATATCACCAGTGGCAAAAATTAAATCTATTTTAGTGTGATTATTTAAGGAACTTTTAATACTCTTTATTAGAGCATTAAGCACCACATCTTGATCATAGTTATTTGTATTAAAATGAAAATCGGAAATATGAAGCCATGTTGCCTTCGGGACAGTCATAATTAAGACCATTTCTGTATATGTTTATATTCGGGACAGTAAATGATCTTGTCAGAATAAGAAAGAAATTCTGTATATTTATATCTGCAATTTTTATTTTATTAATTCGGGAAAGAATAAAATTAGTTGTTTTAGGTATAGCAATCACAGATGCAGAACTTAACAGGCGCCACTGCAGAAGGTGGCACAAATAGAGTCTGAAAGAAATGATGGCTTGGTGTTCAAAATGAATTTGTGATGGGGCAGAAATACGCTACGGCAAGAATGGTGGAGGGAGAAGGATTTGAACCTTCGAACTCTTACGAGGGCAGATTTACAGTCTGCTGCCATTGACCGCTCGGCCATCCCTCCACAAATAAAAGTCGTTCTCGTATAAAGGATAATGTATAAAAAACAATATTTATCTTTACGAAAGCACCAACATGCAGGCCATTATACTGGAAAACGGGCAATATAAACTGCAGGAATGCGGTATCCCTCAGCCCGGAAAAGGCGAGGTTCTGGTCAAGATCGCTTACGCGGGCGCGAACCGGGCGGATTTGTTTCAGGCTCAGGGGAAATACCCGCTGCCGGAGGGAAATCCCGCCATTCCCGGGCTGGAAATCAGCGGCGAGATCGTGGCGTGCGGCGAAGGCGTTAACCCTTCGCGTATCGGCGAAAAAGTCTGCGCATTGCTGAGCGAAGGTGCGTTCGCGGAATATGCCGTCGTACCGGAAGCACTTGCTTTGCCCGTGCCGGAAAACATGTCCCTTGAGGAAGCCGCTGCCCTGCCGGAAGCCGCTTTCACCGCATGGATAAGCCTCGTGTGGCAGGCGGAGCTGAAAAAAGGTGAAACCGTGCTGATCCATGGCGGCGCCAGTGGCGTCGGCTCGCTCGCCATTCAGATTGCAAAAGCGCTCGGCGCCACTGTGTTCACCACTGCCGGAACGGACGAAAAATGCGCTGCTTGCCTGAAGGCGGGGGCCTCCCATGCCATCAATTACCACACACAGGATTTTGCCGAACAAATCAAGCAGCTTACGGGCGGCAAAGGCGTGGATGTGATTCTGGATATCGTGGGCGGGGAGGACTTCGCCCGCAACCTGCAATCACTTGCGCATGGGGGCAGGCTCTGCATCATCGCTTTCCTGAAAGGCGCGAAGATCACAGCCAATCTCTCGCCCATCCTGCTCAAGCATCTGAAAGTCATGGGCTCCACGCTACGCTCCCGCCCCCTGTCCGAAAAAACACAAATTGCTGTTGAATTACGGGACAATCTGTGGCATATCATCGCCCAAGGGCAGATTAAGCCGGTCATTGACAGAATATTCCCGCTCAAAGACGCACAAAAAGCTCTGGACCGTATGGAACAGCGCTTGAACATCGGGAAGATTCTCATTAAGATGCAATCCTGATCATTCAAATGAGTATTGCGTAGAGCCTGCATAATCTGGCCAGATCGTGCAGCTTGACCGCTAATTAGCGTATGCCCCGAAAGGTTATTCTTATCGTGGTCAGCAGCCGCGATAAGAATAACGTAAGATAATAAAATAGAAGGTGCTGTTATGGCTTTACCATTGATGCCGAAAGCAACCGCTGTATGGCTGGTTGAAAACACGAAGCTCACATTTGAGCAGATTGGCGATTTCTGCGGCATGCATCCGCTGGAAGTACAGGGTATTGCCGACGGCGAAGTGGCAGTGGGCATCCGCGGTCATAACCCGATCAGCTCCGGCCAGCTGGGCGAAGAAGATATCCGCCATTGCGAAAACAATCCGGAACTGAAGCTGAGCCTCTCGGAAGACACCGAAAAGTTCATCCTCAGCAAAAAGAAAATCAAGGGCGGTCGCTATACCCCCGTCGCACGCCGTCAGGACAAGCCGGACGCCGTGGCATGGTTCCTGAAGTTCCACCCCTCCGTTCCCGACGCGCAGATTATCAAGCTCATCGGCACGACGAAGAACACCATCAACTCCGTGCGCAACCGCAGCCACTGGAACAGCGCGAACATCAAGCCGAAAGATCCGGTACTGCTTGGCCTTTGCACGCAGACCCGTCTGGACGAAGTCGTAACGAAATTCTCCAAACACCCGGTGACAGAGGATGACCAGAACGCAAAAGCCGTCTAACGGCTTTCGGTCATACTTTACCGCGCCGCTGATCGCCATCCTGCTGCTGGGCTTTTCCAGCGGCCTGCCTCTGGCATTAAGCGGCGCAACACTTGCCGCCTGGCTCACCGAATCCAAAGTAAATATTCACACGGTCGGCCTGTTTGCCGCCGTCGCCACTCCCTATACGCTGAAATTCTTCTGGGCACCGCTGATCGATAATTGGCATCTGCCATTTCTCTCTGCGCGCTTCGGACGCAGGCGCGGCTGGCTGCTCGCGGTGCAATTCCTCCTCATGTGCGCTATCGCGTTGCTGGGCTTTGCCAACCCCGGCATAAACCCGACCGTGACAGCACTCGGCGCATTGCTGGTGTCATTCCTTTCCGCCAGTCAGGATATCGTGATCGATGCGTACCGCGTGGAAATACTGAAGCCCGAAGAACAGGGCGAAGGCGCTGCAATGATCCAGCTCGGTTACCGCATCGGCATGATCGCCTCCGGCGCTGGCGCTTTGTATCTGGCTTCTTATGTCAGCTGGCAAATGACCTATCTCATGATGGCCGCGCTGATACTCCCCGGCATCCTCACCACCTTAGCTATAAAAGAGCCAAACAATATAACAACCGAAAGCAGCATGGATACGCGGAGGAGCGAAGCGACGACCACGCAGGGGAATCCCGACGGAGTCGGGATGGGGATGGGGGCGGCGCGCCCCCCATATAAAAATATTTTTAAACACGCCATCCTCGACCCGTTCACCGACTTCATGAAACGCGACAGCTGGTGGCTGATTCTGATTTTCATCATCGTCTATAAATTCGCCGACGCGTTTATCGGCTTCCTGACCAATCCGTTCCTCCTGAGCATCGGCTTCACGAAAATACAGATCGCCAACATCGTGAAAATTTACGGCACGGGCGCCACCATCGCCGGCACGTTCATCGGCGGCTCGCTCGTCGCACGTTACGGCGCGGTGCGCATTCTTTTTGTCGCTGGCTTCCTGCATGCCGTGACGAACCTGCTATACGCCGTGCAGGCCCATCTGGGCGCAGACGCACCGTTTCTTATGTTGTCAACAGTAGCGGAAAACATTACCGGCGGCATAAGCGCAGCGGCATTCGTCGCGTTCTTAAGCAAACTCTGCAATCGCCATTATACCGCTACGCAATACGCGCTGCTAAGTTCGCTCGCGGCACTGGGCCGCACCTGGCTTTCCACCTCCGCCGGATACGCCGTGCAGTTGCTCGGTTGGGAATGGTTCTTCATGCTCGCTACGCTTCTTGCTCTGCCCGGCCTGTTGGTGCTATGGTGCCTGCGCAAGAAGGTAGAATTATGACATCCCCCGCCATCGCCATCAAAGACCTCCGCAAGACTTATAAAGACGGCAAAACCAACCAGCATAAAGAAGCCTTGAAAGGCATCACGCTCGAGATTCCGCGCGGTGCATTCTTCGGCCTGCTTGGCCCTAACGGCGCAGGCAAATCCACGCTCATCAACATCATGGCCGGGCTCACGAATAAGACCAGCGGCACGGTGGAAATCTGCGGGCACGACATCGTAAAAAATATGCGTGCCGCGCGCAGCTCCATCGGCGTAGTACCGCAGGA
The DNA here is from genome assembly GCA_035765535.1 of Rickettsiales bacterium. Lineage (NCBI taxonomy): Bacteria > Pseudomonadati > Pseudomonadota > Alphaproteobacteria > Rickettsiales > Rickettsiales bacterium. The sequence continues at coordinate 206,136 of DASTXE010000004.1, forward strand.
GCTGGTGCTGGACACTTTCTTCACCGTACGCCAGGCGCTGGAAATCACCGCGGGCTATTACGACGTTCCGGCTGCACAGCGCCGCACATCCGAAATCATCGAAGCGATGGGCCTGAGCGATAAAGCCGATATGCATCCGCGCAGGCTTTCCGGCGGCATGCGCCGCAGGCTGCTTATCGCCAAAGCGCTCGTGCATAGCCCGCAAGTGCTCGTGCTGGATGAACCGACTGCAGGCGTGGACGTGGAACTGCGCACGCAGCTCTGGGAGTATGTCAGGCAGCTTAACAAGCAGGGCACGACGATCCTGCTCACCACGCACTATCTCGAAGAAGCCGAAGAGCTGTGCGACCAGATCGCCATCATCAATCACGGCGAAGTCATCGCCTGCGACCGCAAGCAGAAACTCATGAGCCAGTTTGACAGCAAACAGCTCACGCTGAAACTGACCACACCGCTCACAGCCATACCGGATGTGTTTGCGGATCTGAACGCGGCACTCAGTGAGGAAGGTGATCTCACGCTGCAATACCGCCCGAGCGAAGCCAATATCGAGGATATTCTGGGCCGCGTGCGCGCGTCCGGCTTAAGCATCCGCGACCTCGCCACGACCGAAGCCGACCTGCAGGATGTGTTCCAGCATCTGACACGCAAAAAGGTGGCCTAAATTGACGGAGGTTCGTTGGCAGGAACGCGTCAGCATAAAACCACGCCATATGTTAATTCTCGATTCCGGCCAAGGCGAGATGACGGAAATCGCGCTGCATCGTGCGTTTACCGAGCGTGGACACACAGTAACCTATGCACACTGGGACAGCGGCAGATTATCCCTTGTTCGGGAAAGAGGGGTTACCTATCTCACACAAGATGCGTACGAAACCAAAGTACACGATTATTCCGCCTCATTATCCGGGATCTCAGATACCGCCAGACAATCCAAAGCCGCCTTACTATTGAAGGTGGAAGCTGAAATAGATAACCCAACAGAAGATTTCACCGTAACGCGGCGCGGGGACGGGCTTTATGTCAGGTATCCGTCTTTTAAGATAGATGTCCGCGACATTGATGGCTTTATGCATGTCGCATCAGGCCATGAAAACGGCGCCACCATTAATCAGGTACTGGACTTTCGGGAAAAGCTGGAAGGGGCCGGTATCATCCCTCTCAATAAGGCTGCTGATTCACGTGTTGCAGAAAGCAAATTGCAAACACAGGAATTGTTTGAAGCTAATGGCATTCCCACGCCCAAAAGCCTTTGCTTTCGTCAGGAAGGTAAAGTGTTTCCGAAAGAACCGTACAGAAAACAGCTGGAAGGAATGGGAGCACATGAATGGGTGGTGAAAGCCGAATACGCCTCTCATGGGGAAGGAAATTTTTATACCTCTTCCGTCGATGAAGCATTGGAGCATATGCAACGCCTGATGGCGGAAGGCAACAACGTCGTGGTACAGGAAAAAATACCGGGCAGAACCGGAGACTCGAAATCACCCAACTTCCGTCTTGCCGTGATAAAGGGAGAAAAAGAAGGGGATGAGAAAGTGATAGGCGGATACTACACTGTTTTTCCTGAAGGCAGTCAGTATATTCCTACGCATGAAATGGACTTCTCGCAGGCGCAATACGATCTTGCCATACGCATTGCACGACTGTCCAAGTTGGATCATGTAGCGGTAGATATGGGCGGCCGGGGAGAAACCATGGAAGAAATTAAGGCAAATCCCGTAGCATTTGAAATGAACCCTGCGGGAGCCTTATGGGTACATCAATTTCATGGACAAAATTCCATGTTGAAAACGATTAAGCACTTTGAACAGAAGATTGAGAAGCAAAGAATACACGCGCTGTCATAATAAATTTCACCGCCCCGCCTGCCGATACTGAGACCGGGAAAGCCTGGCTGCCCATTGCTGCCGCTCTATAATCCCCAACCGCTCCGCCACGTCTGGCGGCATACGGCAGACACCCTGCCCTATCAGGCCTTTGGCACCGCGCGGCGGCTCCATGATATCACCCGCAGGCACGATCGTCACTTTCTGATCGCCCAGCGCAATTACCCGGGCACTGCTGATCACACGGTCCCGCCATTTCTTCCATCTGCCATATTCCACTTCGCCTTTGCGAGCCATTGCCTCTAATCCATCGCGCCGGTATTCATCCACCAATGCAGAAAAACTATAGATATTTTCCTGCTGGTCCGGTGAATTAATATATCCGTCAATATAACAGCAGGCCTTGTGTTCCTTATCATTCTCGAATGCAAGCAAATCTATCTTCTCGACAAGTTTCAGAAGTTCTGGGGCTTCCTCTTCGGGATGCAGCGTATCCCATGTAATTCTGGCACCCGACTTATACCGGTCGAACACAACACTGAAATCGGCATTATCCTCATGCTCGCGCAGTAATGCCGTAAGATTGGAATGCGCCGTATCATGATGGTCGAATATCCGTACTTTGTGGCCCTGCTCTAATAACTCCCCTATGATGGCCGTATCGTTAGGCACATAGTCGATAAAATAGATTTCCTTGCTACCCTGTACGCTTTCAAGCGTCCGCTCAATAACCTGCCTATCGTTCCCCTTCTCCGTTCCAAAACGCTCATAACCGCCCGGACGATAGATAAAATTATTGGCAGGATTATGGTCAATCCCCTGGCAATGCACTTCGGAATTGGGAAACGCTTCCTGCACGGCCCACGCGCTGGCTGCCCCATCAATGCAAGGGTAATGGCAAAATACGATTTTAGAGGCAAGCATAAGCTACTTCAGCACGCATAGCAGACTCTATTACATGCCGGAGTAAACCGGACCGCCACCGCCCTCAGGCGGAGTCCAGACGATATTGCGCTCAGGGTCCTTGATATCGCAGGTCTTGCAATGCACGCAATTCTGCGCGTTGATCTGCAGGCGCGTTTTATCCCCTTCCGTCACGATCTCATAGACACCTGCCGGGCAATAACGCTGCGCAGGCTCGGCATAGACCGGAAGATTAACCCCCACCGGAATACTCGCATCTTTCAGCCACAGATGCACAGGCTGGTTTTCTTCATGATTCGTGTTGGAAAGATAGACGGATGACATACGATCGAACGTCAGCACGCCATCCGGTTTAGGGTAATGAATGGGCTTGCACTGCGCAGCAGGTTTAAGCGCGGAATAATCCGGCTTATGGTGCAATGTCCACGGTGCTTTCCCGCCCAGCAGATACGTATCGAGCGCCGAATAGAGCAGCCCGCGCAACAGTCCTTTATGGAAGGAAGGACGGATATTGCGCACCTTGTAGAGCTCCTCGAACACCCAGGAAGCCTTCAGCTTCGCTTCATAGTCCGCGAGCGGCGCATTCACCGCCAGATGCGCAAACACCGCTTCCGCCGCGCACATGGCCGATTTCATGGCTGTATGCGTTCCCTTGACTTTCGGCACATTCATAAAGCCCGCCGCACAGCCAATCAGTGCACCGCCCGGAAATGCAAGCCCCGGTACGGATTGGTAACCGCCCTCGTTCAGCGCACGTGCACCGTAAGCGATGCGTTTGCCGCCTTCCAGCAGGCGTTCCACGAACGGATGCGTTTTGAAACGCTGGAACTCCTGGAACGGATCGAGATATGGATTACTGTAATCAAGCCCTGTCACCAGCCCGATAGCAATGCGGTTCCCGGCAGCATGATAGATAAACGATCCGCCATATGTATCGTGCGATAACGGCCAGCCCACTGTATGAATTACTTTGCCCGCTCTATGTTTGGCAGGATCGATTTCCCATAATTCCTTGATGCCGATCGCATAAGTCTGCGGGTCGCAATCTTTACGCAATGCAAATTGCTTCATAATACGCTCTGACAGCGAACCGCGGCATCCTTCCGCAAGCAACGTCACACGCCCGCGTATTTCCATGGCTGGCTGGTAAGACGGTTTATGGCTGCCATCTTTCGCCACACCGAATTCACCTGTCAGCACCCCCGCCAGCGCACCTTTTTCGATCAGCAGATCCGCTGCCGTGAAACCGGGGAAAATCTGGACGCCAAGCGCTTCCGCCTCTTTGCCAAGCCAGCGGCAGAAATCACTGAGACTTACAACATAATTGCCCTTGTTATGCATTTGCGGCGGGGTTGGCATGCGCCATGCATGATCTTCCGTAAGAAAGCGGAATTCATCTTTGGTAACAGGGGTGGAAAGCGGATGATCGCGGTTTTTCCAGTCGGGCATTAATTCATCGAGCGCTCTCGTTTCAAGCACCGCCCCGGCAAGAATATGCGCCCCCACTTCAGCGCCCTTTTCCAGTACGCAGACCGAAATATCTCTCCCCCCATGGGCGGCCAGTTGGCGCAATTTGATCGCAGCGGAAAGCCCGGCAGGTCCCGCGCCGACAATAACTACATCGAATTCCATCCGTTCACGTGCCGTCATTTTCGCGCCCCCCCTTGTTATTGCCCACTGTTTGATCCTATATTATACGGTAGAGTTTTCAATCTATAGGTGCATGAAAAAGAAAGAAAAAAGGAAAAAAAGCACCGGAGTAACGAATTATCAAGCTTTGGTTAGTAGTTTGTTAATCATTGAATGGCATAATCAGTCTTAAGACGAATAAAGCCTTAATAAATTAAAAAAGACTGTAATCGCCAGAGGAGAATAGACCGATGCTGTCCAAGAATCTTGAATCAACGCTGCATAACGCCATCAACGTGGCCAAGGGATACAGGCATGAATATGCCACCCTGGAACACTTGCTGTTTGCGCTGACCGAAGATCAGGATGCCCTCTCCGTAATGCGCGGTTGCGGGATCAATATCACGGATCTGCGCAAATCGCTGACCGATTTCCTGGAAAACGACCTGACCTCGCTGATCGTTGAGGATCTGGATGAAGCACAGCCGACCGCTGGCTTCCAACGTGTGGTTCATCGTGCAGCCATTCATGTACAGTCCGCTGGCAAGAGTGAAGTAACCGGCGCCAACGTGCTGGTGGCTATTTTCTCCGAACGCGAATCCCATGCAGTATATTTCCTGCAGGAGCATGACATCAACCGCCTCGACGTGGTGAATTATATCTCGCACGGCATCGTCAAATACGGCGACTTTCAGCGCACCGGCGTGCCTTCCGTCAGCCATAAGCATTTGAGCGAAGAAGAACAGGAAGAGCATATTGCAAGCGCTTCCATCGGTGGCAAGGAAAAGGAAACCGCAGGCGACGCGATCAGCCAGTACTGTGTGAACCTGAACAAGAAAGCCGCTTCCGGCAAAATCGACATTCTGGTCGGCCGCGAAGAGGAAATCGAACGCACGATCCAGGTGCTCTGCCGCCGCACGAAGAACAACCCGCTTTACGTCGGTGAAGCAGGCGTGGGCAAAACCGCCATCGCCGAAGGCCTCGCACTGCGCATCGTCCGCAACGAAGTGCCGGATGTACTGAAAAACGCCGTCATCTTTGCACTCGATATGGGCAACCTGCTCGCAGGCACCCGTTACCGCGGCGATTTTGAAGAACGCATGAAAGGCGTAATCAAGGAAATCGAAAAACTGCCGGGCGCAATCCTGTTCATCGACGAAATGCATGGCATCGTCGGCGCGGGCTCCACCAGCGGCGGCGCGCTCGATGCGTGCAACCTGCTGAAACCGGCTCTGGCCCGCAGCGCCTTCCGCTGCATCGGCTCCACGACGCATAAGGAATACCGCAACTATATCGAAAAAGACCGCGCCCTCGCTCGTCGCTTCCAGAAGATCGACGTGGCAGAACCGACCGTCGACAATACGATCAAGATTCTGCGCGGCCTGAAACCGTACTACGAAGCGCATCACCATGTGCGTTACACCGGAAGCGCCATCAAGGCGGCTGTGGAACTGTCGCATCGCTATATCCACGACCGCAAGCTGCCGGACAAAGCTATCGACGTGCTTGACGAAGCAGGCGCAGCCCAGATGCTGCTGCCGGAAGCCAAGCGCCGCAAGACCATCACGGCCCGCGAAGTCGAAGAAATCGTCGCCAAGGTGGCACGCATGCCCGCCAAGTCCATCAGCCTGGACGATGCCGAAATGCTGCGCACGCTGGAGAAGAAACTAAAACTCACCGTATTCGGCCAGGACAAGGCGATCGAAGCCCTCTCCAGCGCTATCAAAATGGCCCGTGCGGGACTGCGCGAAGAAGGCAAGCCTATCGGTAACTACCTCTTCACCGGCCCGACCGGTGTGGGCAAGACCGAAGTGGCCCAGCAGCTCGCTGTCGCCATGGGCATGGAGCTGATCCGCTTCGATATGTCCGAATATATGGAAAAACATGCTGTCTCCCGTTTGATCGGCGCTCCTCCGGGCTATGTCGGTTACGAACAGGGCGGCCTGTTGACCGATGCAATCGACAAGACGCCTTACGCTGTCGTGCTGCTCGACGAAATCGAAAAAGCACATCAGGATATCTATAACCTGCTGCTGCAGGTCATGGATTACGGCAAACTGACGGATAATAACGGCAAGACTGTGGACTTCCGCAACGTAGTGCTCATCATGACGAGCAACGCAGGCGCATTCGACATGAGCAAACCCGCCATGGGCTTTGGCCGCGAAGAACGCGAAGGCGAAGACAAGGAAGCGATCAACCGCATGTTCATGCCGGAATTCCGCAACCGTCTGGACGCAATCATCGGCTTCGACCACCTGACGCCGGAAGTGATCCAGAATGTCGTCAACAAGTTCATCTTCAGGCTGGAATCGCAGCTTGCAGACCGCAACGTAACCATCGTGCTCTCCGACGCAGCCCGCGCATGGCTTGCCGAAAAAGGTTACGACAAGCAGAACGGCGCAAGACCTCTTGGCCGCCTGATTGCGGAAAAGATCAAGAAGCCGATGGCGGACGAAGTGCTGTTCGGCAAGCTTGCCAAAGGCGGCGAAGCCCGCATCGACGTCGACGAGAGTGGCGAGTTGACATTTGAATATAAGAAAGCGACCGGTGCCGCATCCCGCGATGCAGCTCAGGACGAAGACGAACTGGTCTGATCCGCTTTCAATGAGTTCCTTTTTGGGGAAAGGCCTTGCTCACGCAGGGCCTTTTTTCTTACACAACAAGCTGAATTGTAATGATATTTTCACAAATTTTCTTGTGCATATTTGTGCCTTAATGATACAATAGAAATGCTAGCCCAAATCTTTTGGATCACCCCTAACAATCCTTAAGAGATGGCTGCGCCACGCTATGCAAGTTGCGTGGAGTTTCACCAGTTCAATGTGTGGACCGCAAGGTCCGGGCAGAAAGTTGGTACAGTTGAACCCCTCGTTCGACGAACATCCTCTCAGCGCGTTATTCTGCTATGAGGATGGACCGGAGCATCTCATGAAGCTCCTGGATTCTCCGGAAGCAACGGAGTCAATGGAACTGGCATGCCGCGCCTACCTCAGGCGTGACATCACCAGCACCCGCGAGCACTTAGTATCAGCGCACGGATGCGTTGGTATGGCTGTCACGGATGACCTGCTCTCGATCCTTCGCCCTCTTCTGGACGAGTTCGCTGATGACCACGACATGGACCACGACGATCCAGTCACCAGCGTTACCAACTCGTTCGCAGAGGACGCGAGGAACAGTTCCGTTCTCTGATGCGGAAGGAACCATAGCGACCGCATGAATTAAGGCGGCCGTGCACCAAGCCGGAGCTGCTACTGACTTCCCTCGGGAAGCGCAGGGCAGCTTCGGTACCGCAATACATAAAGCTATTTCATCTCGCGCATGCTATAGTGATCTTCATACGATATGAATCATCCTTATGCAGATCGAACGATTCTCCCCCAGTGCCAGACTTGCCCCTTTCGTAAAAGCTTTTATCCATGTGCAAAGTCTAAATGGCATGGAAAACCGCATCCTGCCCGATACTTCGCTCATCCTGGCCTTCCGGCTCAAAGGCGCCGTACATCACCTGCATCAAAATTCCGCTGAACTTATCCCTGCAAGCGTCGTCAGCGGCTTGCGCTCAGCCGCGCGCCTGATAGGCTACGCACCGGGAAGCAACATGCTGCTTGTGATGTTTCGCGAAGGCGGCGCGGCAGCTTTCTTTAAGGAACCATTGCACCGCTTCTTTGCATCTTCGATAGCACTGCAGGATATTTCAGGTATCCCGGCAGGCGAAATGGAAGCAAGACTCGCGGAAGCCAAAACCGCCCGTAGTGCTGTTGCCATCATTGAACATTTCCTGTTCACTCTCCTGAAAGAAAATACGCCCGATAAACTCGTTCATGAAGCCATGCGCCGCATTCGGGAAGCAGGCGGCATCATTCGCATCCGCGACCTCGCAGCCTCTCTCAATATCAGCCTTGATCCATTCGAGAAACGTTTTCGCCAAACCGTCGGAAGTTCTCCCAAGCAATTTGCCGAAACCGTCCGCCTGCGAAAGCTGATCGAAAATCGCACGGAAGCCCAGACCTTGACCGAAATAGCCTATGAGGCGGGTTATTTTGACCAGTCCCACTTCACCCGGCGCTTTAAAACCTTTACGGGCCAAACGCCCACAGAATTTTTCCAGTCCCCACCGCATTGGTAGTATATCCGTCATCACGAGCCGTCAAAATCAATGATTTTATACAATCGCACAAAGCGAGCCACGCCTAATTTGTAAGTACCACCATCTTTAAAGGAACTTACTTATGACGACGAAAAATATCGCCACCGCACTGCAATTCTGGGACTTCATCAATACAAGGCAGTTTGATAGACTCGAAGCCCTGCTCTCCCGTTCCCTGATCAGCGAAAAGGATAAAACCTATGAAACGATCCTGAACGATTTGCGCATGTTCAGCGGAGGATTCGCCGATCTGCATTTTCGCATCGACCACACTTTCTGCGAAGGACAGGAAGTCGCCGTGCGCTGGACCATGACCGGCACGCACACTGCTCCTTTCGGCCCCTACAAACAAGCCACCGGCAATAAGGTCGACCATCAAGGCATCTCACTATTCAAAGTAGAAAACGGCAAAATCACCGAATTCTGGCCCGGCTCCGACCGTCTGCGTGTCTCACAGCAGCTCGGCGGCGTTCCGCAGTGACAAGCAGACTTAAAACTTTCAGAGCGTTGCGAAAACGCCGGAACATGAGAACCGGAGCGGAGCGTACATCAGTACGTGAGCACCGGAAGCGCTATGTTCCGGTGTTTGCAGCACGCTATCAAAGTTTTACTAAGGCCATTTCACTTCGGGGGGAAGCGACATCAAAATCGCCTCCGTATTACCGCCCGTCATAATGCCAAAGCGCGTGCCGCGATCATACAGCAGATTGAACTCCACATAACGCCCGCGACGCACGAGTTGGTGCTCGCGCTGCTCCTTCGTCCACACCTTGTTCATATGGCGGTATACGAGCTGCGGATAGATGCTATGGAACGCTTCACCGACACTGCGCGTGAAAGCGAAATCTTTTTCGAATTTACCCGTGTTCAGATAATCATAGAAAATACCGCCGACACCGCGCGGTTCACCCCGGTGCTTGAGAAAGAAATATTCATCGCACCATTTCTTATACTTTTCGTAGTAATCCGGCGAAGCCGCATCGCACGCAGCCTTAAATGCCGCGTGGAAATCATGTGTATCCTGCTCGTCCGGGAACATGGGGGTCAGGTCAGCCCCGCCGCCGAACCAGAAGGAAGATGCTCCTAAGCATCCTTCTCTCTCGCTCACCACAATCATACGCGTATTCATATGTACCGCAGGCACAAGCGGCGACTGCTGATGCGCCACGAGTGAAATGCCGCTCGCCCAGAAATACGGCTTCTCGGATGCCCCGGGAACTTCCTTGCGCATGGTTTCGGAAAATTCGCCATGCACGGTGGAGATATTCACGCCGACCTTCTCGAACACGCGCCCGCGCATGATGGACATTTCCCCGCCACCACCGCCTTCACGCTGCCATGGCGTGCGCTCGAACTTGCCAGCAACACGATCGCTATACGGTCCACTCAGTTCCCCCTCAATCGCTTCGAACGTACCGCATATCCGGTCGCGCAATGCGCGGAACCATGCGGTAGCCTGTTCTTGCTGAGAGCGAATATCCATGCTTAGTGCCTGAAGTGCCTGACACCCGTCAGTACCATCGCCATACCGTAGCCGTCTGCCGCTTTGATCACTTCATTGTCACGGATGGAACCGCCCGGATGGATCATTGCCACGATACCGGCCTTCGCAGCATTATGGACGTTATCGTCGAACGGGAAAAATGCGTCCGAAGCAAGCACGGCACCCTTGGTGGAGAGTTTAGCTTCCTCCGCTTTCCAGCATGCGATGCGCACGCTGTCTACACGGCTCATTTGGCCCGCGCCGATACCGACTGTCGCCATATCCTTGGCAATCACGATGGCATTGGATTTCACATGCTTCGCCACGGTGAAAGCGAAGATCATATCACGCAGTTCCGCTTCGGTGGGTTTACGAGCACTCGCGAGCTTCACGCTCTGCTCGGTTACTTTCGCATTGTCGAATTCCTGGAACAGGAAGCCGCCCGAGACCTGCTTCACCATGAAATTACCGGGCTTCTCGGGCATGCCGCCGGTCAGCAGCAGGCGCAGGTTCTTCTTGCTCTCTAGCATTTTGATCGCTTCCGGTTCCGCATCCGGCGCGATGATCACTTCCGCGAACAGATTGCCAATCGCCTGCACCGTTGCCACGTCCAGCACGCGATTAGCTGCAATGATGCCGCCATACGCGCTCACCGGATCGCAGGCCAATGCCTTCTTATACGCTTCCTCGATGCTTGCGCCCACTGCCACGCCGCAAGGATTCGCGTGCTTGATGATAGCAATGGCCGGTTCGCTGAATTCGCTGACCAGCCCGAATGCCGCATCTGTGTCGTTGATGTTATTGTAGCTGAGTTCCTTGCCGCCGATCTGACGCGCCGTGGAAACCCCCAGAGGCGCATGGTCATACGTATAGAACGCTGCTTCCTGATGAGGATTTTCACCGTAACGCAGCACCTGCTTAAGCTTCCCTGCATTCATATATTCGGGGAAAGCATGCAGCGTCTTGGCAAACCAGATGCTGATAGCCGAATCATACGCCGCTGTGCGCGAAAATGCTTTGGCCGCAAGCTTCTTGCGCGTCTCGAGCGTCACCGCACCACTTTCCTCAATCTCACGGCTTACCGCAGCATAATCGGCCGGATCGATGATGACGGTCACGCTTTCATGATTCTTGGCCGCAGAACGGATCATCGCCGGACCGCCAATATCGATATTCTCGACGCAAGTATCGTAATCCGCGCCTTTGGCAACGGTTTCCTCGAATGGATAGAGATTGATGATGACCAGATCGATCGGCTCAATGTTATGCGCAAGCATCGCCGCTTCATGCTCGTCAACCCCGCGCCTGCCGAGCAACCCGCCATGGATTTTGGGATGCAGTGTCTTCACGCGCCCGTCGAGCATTTCCGGGAAATCCGTATGTTCGGAAACTTCCTTCACCGGAATCCCTGCCAGGTTCAGCGCCTTAGCCGTGCCGCCAGTGGAAAGGATCTCGATATTGCGGGACTGCAGAAATTTGGCAAACTCGATGATACCGGTCTTATCGGAAACGGAAATCAGGGCGCGGGTGATTTTGGACATAGCACTTTCAATAGGTTGGTTACTTATCCGCCCTAATTACGCCGGAAATGGCATTTTTGCAACGATGTTTTCAAGATTTAGCGGCTCTGCGCATGCACATTGCGGGTAGCGCTGCCTGCTGCGCTGGGGGAAGTGCCCGTGCCGGTCTGCTCTAAACCGACATTCTCAAACTCAATCCGCTGGGCATTAGGCACATTGTCCGCAACATTACCGTATTTGGCTGTACTACGGTCAAAATTTGCAGCAATCGCCTCGAATTTAGCCTTTTCATCCGGTGACAGCGAACTACCCAGATCCGGTGCTTTATGGCTCTGACCGGCTTCCATACCGTGCTGTTTCTGTCTTTCCGTCTGCGGTTTTTCAATCTTCTGACCGGGTGTGGCCTTGGGAGAAACCTGATCCTTAAGTGCCGTACCAAAATTACGGATACCGCTTCCCATCTGGCTGGCAGTTTCCTTGGCAGCATTGCCTACCGCACCGAGCAACTGGCCAAAACGCTCGCCTATAGCCTCGATAGCCGCATTACAGGCAGCATCAAAACGCTCGCGCACGGCCTCCGCAAAAGGCCGTAATGCCTCGTCAATCTTTTGTACAGTGCTTTGGCCGGAGTCCATAATAACCCATTATTAGAATTACTAATTCTACCATGCCCGCATGAATATATACATGAATTATTTATGACAGAATGGCTTACTTCTGGCATTTTGCGCAGAAGAATGTGCTTCTGCCGGACTGGCGAAGAATAGAAACAGGGGTTTTACAAACCACGCAGGGTTCGCCTTTGCGCCCATAAACGCTGAAATGATGCTGGAAATATCCCGCATCACCGGAAGAGCGCACATAATCCCGCAAAGTAGAACCACCGGATTCTATGGCTTCTTCAAGCACCTGCCGGATACTGGTCAATAGCAGCCCAGCTTCTTTCTTCGTAACCGTATGCGCCGGTCGTTCCGGATGGATATGCGAACGGAACAATGCCTCACAGGCATAGATATTCCCCACCCCGACAATTTTGCGTTGATCCATGATGACTGATTTTATGGGCGCTTTGGAGCCCTGCAATATTTCGTAAAACTCCTTATCCAGCACCGGATCGAATGGCTCCGGTCCGAGTCCCGCAAATAATTTATGGCTCTCAAGCGTCTTTTCCGTCGCAAGCTCCATGAGCCCGAAACGCCTTGCATCGTTGAAAACCATGAGTTTAAACGGCTTGAACATCACCAGCACATGGTCATGCTTGCGCAGCGGCTCTGGCATGCGGTCATAGAGAATGAGATTACCGCTCATCCCCAGATGAACGATCAGCACTTCTCCGCCCTGCAGATGGATAAGCACATATTTCGCGCGGCGATCAATCTTCAACACCTTCTTACCGGTAATCGCCTTCTCCAGCCTGTCCGGCAGCTTTGTGCGCAAATCCCGCCGCCGCACATCAACATGTGTGATTGTGCTGCCGGTAATATGCGCCGCCAATCCGCGGCACACTGTTTCCACTTCAGGCAATTCAGGCATATTCTTTCTTAAACATTATTTGATATAGGTACCGCTCACGCAAACACGTACAAATCCGGTGCTTTCTTCAACACCGCTGACACTAACCATATCCCCGGGCTTGGCACCCGGAATCGCAATAGCCTCGCGGTCACAATCCGATTCCCCCGATGTGAGATGGACGGTGATAGTTTGACCATCTGTTTGCACTTTAAATATTCCGTCTCCATCACGCGCCATAGCAGCAAGGTCTGCAGAAATCAGCCTGCCTGAATATTGCACTAGCTTGCCGCCTGCAAATGCCTGCTGCTGCACCAGTAGCAACGATAATGACAATGCCAGAAGAAAGAAATAATTCGGATACCAAAACACCTTACAACCTATCCGTAAGGTCAATCGTGCTGATCAACTCCTGCAGGTCGATCTGGCCTGCCAGCACCTTGTCGATCCCGTCCAGAGCCATGGGGATAAAGCCGTTATCCATCGCATAATCCTGTATCTGGTTACGCGTCGCACGGGTCGAAATCAGCTCGTCCATGCCTTCGTCGATACGCAGGATTTCCGTAATCGCAACACGGCCTTTATACCCCTTGCGCTTACATTTGTCGCAGCCGACCGGATCATACACCGTCGGCGGATTTTCAGGATCGAAATCCATGATATTGCATTCTTCGCGCGTGGCAAGGCGCGGCCTGCGGCAATGCACACACAGCTTGCGTGCAAGGCGCTGGGCAAGCGAGCAGATCAGCGAACCTGCCAGCAGATGCGGCGGCACACCGATATCGCTCAGACGTGGGATCGCGCCGATAGCATCGTTCGTATGCAGCGTGGTGTAAACCTGGTGACCCGTCAACGCCGCGCGCACGGCCATGATGGCCGTTTCCTCGTCGCGCACTTCGCCCACGAAGATGATGTCCGGGTCCTGGCGCATCAGCGATTTAATGCCGTGCAGGAAGTCGAGCGACCCTTCGCGGATGCTGCTCTGGCGGATGAGCGGCAGCTGGTATTCCACCGGATCTTCCAGCGTCATGATATTGACATCGATGGAGTTGATGTAACTGAGCACCGAATAAAGCGTCGTCGTTTTACCGCTGCCCGTCGGACCGGTCACGATAATGATGCCTTCCGGACGCTTGAGCATCTTCTTCAGCAGCTTGATGTTGTGGTCGCTGAACCCGAGATTTTCCAGCGGCACGAGCGAGTTCGCCTTGTCGAGCAGACGCATCACGATGTTTTCCCCGTGCACGGTCGGCTGCGTCGCCACACGGAAATCCACATCGCGACCCATAACATTATAGGAAATACGACCGTCCTGAGGATTACGCGTTTCGGCGATGTTCATGCCCGCCATGATCTTGATGCGCACGACCATCGCGTTCCAGTAATCGCGGTGCAGGCTTCGGATCTGGGTCATCTGTCCGTCGATACGGTAACGCAAACGCAGGAATGCACCTTCCGGCTCGAAATGGATGTCGGACGCGTTATTCTTAATCGCGTCGATCAGCAGCGAATTCACCAGACGCACCGTCGGGTTGACATAGCCTTCCTGCCTGCCGTCCAGCTGGCGCGTATTTTCGCGGATGCCGGTTTCGATTTCGCGTAAGATACCGTCGATCGACATTTCATATTCGTAATACTGGTCGATCAGTTCCAGGATTTCCGTTTCCGTACAGAATACCGGAACGATCTTCGTTCCCTTGGGGAAGTTGCGGCGCACCTGGTCGATCGCGAGAATGTTGTACACATCCGCCATCGCAAGGTTGACTTCCCCATTCTCGAACGACACCGGAATAATTTTATGGCGCAGCGCCAGTTCCTTGGGGATCTGCTTGATAACGCTCGAATCGAGCATCGTCGATTTCGGATCGAATTTCTGCGCGCCGGCAGACTCTGCCAGCACTTCGCCGAGCGCGGATTCCGTCACGAATCCCATTTCGATCAGGATACCGCCCAGCAGCTTCTTGGAAGTCTTCTGCTCCAGCAGCGCGATCTGCAATTGGTCCTTGGAAATCAGGCCGAGTTCGATCAGCTTATCGCCCAGGCGCATCGGCTTCTTGGCCGCACCCGATTCCTGCGCGGACGACGCACCGGCACCCCCAACTGGGGGTTGTGCCATCGGATTCGAGGCATCGCCTGGCAGATTCGGATCCTGGTTACTCATTTAAGCCTGAATATTACTAATTACTGTTCCAACGCGTTCTAAAAAACTACACGCGGCAGAACCTGCACTATCCCACCAAGTCAAGCTGGCCGCGGGTTAGGCGGTCTATCCAGGCTGCGGTCAGCTTTTCATGCAGAGAGTTCTGCCTCAGGCGTTCATTAAGGAACGGAAACGACACATTGTCAAGTGCCTGATCCTGATTAAAGCAGGAATATATGTAGCTTGTTGCACCGGTTACAGGATCGACATGTTGCTGGATACATTGCGCGCAGATCTCTTTCATCATGCATTGCATCGGTGAGTTGATGCTGCCGATAGCGACATGTCCCGGTTTGAGATACGGTTTCAATATGCCGCGGCGCGCCGCACCCACTGCCGCCATCATGCGGTCCGAACCGATAGCGATGATATGATCGACAGCTTGCGTTTTGATGGCCGTTTCGCCGAGCCTGCCTTCCGCATAGGCCGCTATTGCCTGCACGATATTGCCGTAGAACACCTTGTCGTTCGGCCTGTCCGGCGTGAAATCCGCCTGCTCGTCACATGCCCAGACAATCACGTCGGACGCTTTCTCGATTTCTTCAATCTTGTAACGGTCGGTGGATTTGCGGTATCCGGCGAAGTAAAGCACCTTGCAGCCATTCTCACGCGCTGCACGGCCGATGGAGAACAGCACCGCGTTACCCAATCCGCCGCCCACCAGCATGACGGTTTCGTTTTTCGGAATCTCCGTCGGCGCGCCCGTCGGCCCCATCAGCACGACCGGTTCACCCTTTTTGAGATACGCACAGAGATTGGAAGAACCGCCCATTTCCAGCACAATAGCGGAAAGTAGCCCCTGCCCTTTATCCACCCATGCTCCCGTGAGCGCCAGCCCTTCCATTAGCAATGTGGTATCATATGAAGGTGTGTGGGTGCGCGGAGGAGCACTTTGCGACGACCCCGCAGGGGAATCCGAACGGAGTTCGGATGGGGGCAGCGTGCCCCCCTTAACTTTTAGCGCATTCATTTCAAAATTTTGCAACCGGTAGAACTGCCCCGGCTCGAATTGCTTCGCAGCCTGTGGCGCCTTCACGATCACTTCCACTATATTATGCGTCAAGCGCACCACATCATGCACCGTCGCACGCAACTGCAGGTTCATGAAGGCAAGGAAAGCTGCATCGGAATGCGGCTCCGCCACTTTTCCCCTTCTTTTCAATATTCTCGAAACGACCGGATATCCCTGCTTCGCGCTGCCCATCGCCTTCACGACATTGCCTGCGAAAGAAGGATGCAAATCACCAAAGAAACTGAGCGCCCTGCCATCCGCTTCCACTGCCATCAGCACCTGCGGTGTTTCAGGTTTGGCAACACGTTCCGGCAAAACCGGCTTGCCTTCATCATCCACTGCCTGAAAATACTTGCCATGCAAGGTAAGTTTCTCCGGCACTTCACGTTGCAACACGGTATTCGGACTTGTCCCTGCTGCCATCAAGACAGTCCTTGCAGGAATCGTTAGGGTGCCATCTTGACTCTTAAATTTCACAGCCGCCGCATGGCCATATTTATCGACTTCCACACCCACCGGCTCAAGATTCTCAACGATACCGATGCTTTCTTCCAACGCTTTTTCCACTTCTTCGTGGTTCAGGCGGTAAGACGGCGCATCGATCAAACGCTTGCGATATACCATCTTCACGCCGCCCCAGCTCTCCAGCAGCCCGGCGACATTGGGATTCGGTTTCTTGCGTTCTTCACGGATGGCCTTCGCATGGGCAATGAACTCTTCGGCAATCTCCGTATCTTCCGCACCCCAGCCAAGCCTTGCGCCCTGCTCACCGCGGTCTTTCACGAGCACTTCGTAGCGAGACAGGAATTTCTCCACCTGTATAGGATAATAAGCGAGCGATTCCGTCGCTGTATCAATCGCCGTCAACCCTCCGCCAATCACCACGATCGGCAGGCGTACCTGCAAATTCGCAATGGAATCCATCTTTGCCGCGCCCGAAAGCTGCAGCGCCATCAGGAAATCCGAAGCCGTGCGCACACCGCGCGCCAGACCGTTCGGCATATCGATCACGGTCGGCCTGCCCGCACCCATGCACAGTGCAATATGGTCAAACCCAAGTTCCCATGCGGAATCGATCGTAATCGTACCGCCAAAACGCACACCGCCGATCAATGCGAACGATGCACGCCGCTCCAGCAACAGACGGATTACTTTCAAGAAATTCTTATCCCAGCGTACCGTGATGCCATATTCCGCCACGCCACCAAAGCCGTACAATGTACGTTCATCGAGGCGCTCGAATAATTCTCTGATATCGCGCACCGGCGCAAAAGCCACACGTTCGCCTGTCTGTGTGACGCCAGAAATTTCCGGCGGCAACGGCTCGATCTTGAGCCCGTCAATCCCAACAACCGTATGCCCGTCATTGAGCAAATGATGCGCAAGTGTATAGCCAGCAGGCCCCATGCCCGCCACCAGCACCTTGGAACCGGTTTCAGGCCTCGGCAACGGACGCTCCAGATTCAGCGGGTTCCAGCGCGTGAGCAGCGAGTAAATCTCAAACCCGTAAGGCAGCTCCAGCACATCCATCAGCGTGCGCGTTTCGGACTGCGGAATATTGACCGGCTCCTGCTTCTGGTAGATACAGGCTTTCATGCAGTCATTGCAGATGCGGTGCCCCGTGCCCGCGCACATCGGATTGTCGATCACGACTGTTGCCAACGCGCCGAGCGGAATACCTTCGCTTTTCAGGAAGTTCATCTCGGAAATCTTCTCTTCCAACGGACAGCCGGCGAGCGTAATCTCCAGAGAGTTTTTCTTAAAGGAAGTCGTATTGGTTTCCTTATTCGTCTCTTTCATTCCTTTGGAACAGGAATCCTTGCCCTGGTTATGGCACCAGATGCAGTAATTGGCTTCGTCTAAGCCCTTGGCCAATGTGACACCGTCATCCGTCAGCGCGAATCCTTCGCGCGCACGGCGATGGTGTGGATCGAGCTTGATGACCGTGACGCCGTCCACCACTTCCGTCTCATACGCCACAAGATTAAGCGGATCGAGCTTGCGCGGCGTCTTAAACAGAATACCTGCCTTATGCTTCTCTTGCCCTTGCGGCGTGAGTAGGGCCCAGGCGGCGTATTCGGTTGCAATACGGATCGCATCTGCATGCTGTTCCGCTTTATCCAACCACGCCATAACGTTACGTGAGAACGTCAGCTCAAACACCGTCTCCACCATATGGCCTTCAGGGTGCACCGTATGAGAATCCGAAGGCAGGTCAAATGCTGGCAGGGCGTCCTGCTTCTTAAACAAGCTTTCAAGCTGCGCACGTAAAGCAGCACCATCTAATTTTGCAGCCTCATCCGGCTTAACGGATTTTGCAGCCTTGCGCTGTACGAACAGGCGTTTGCAGCTGTAAAGCGGCGCGAGCGTAAAATGCCGCTCCTTGAGCGCAGTCACTTCCGAGCGGATGCCGAACAGTTCTGCAATAAACTCTTCCAGATGCGGCGCAAGATCGATGATTAATTGGGACTCTTCCTTCAGCACAGGCTTAACGGCACGCGCCGATACCAGCCGATTATGCAGCGCCACATCTCGCTGTTTCAGCTCTTCGATAAATTTTGTATCCAGTGTTACCAGTCCAGCACGCGTATATAGCTGATCGAAAGTCGCCTCAAATCCGAGTTTCATATCCCACCTGAAATCACGTCGCGCAGGTCTTTTACCGGCTCGACAAACTGTTTCTGCACATATTCCATGAGCATTGTAACGCTTTCTTCCACGGAAAGCTGTGCTGTGTCAATAATCAGTTCGGGATTTTCCGGTTCTTCATAGGGAGCGGAGACACCTGTGAATTCAGGAATCTCGCCTGTCAGCGCCTTTCGGTAGAGTCCTTTAGGGTCGCGCGCAATGCAGGTATTGATATCCGTCTTCACGTAAACCATGTTGAAATAATCACCCCCGGCAGCACGCGCGCGGCGGCGGTCATCGCGATAAGGCGAGATAAAGGACGCGATCACAATCATGCCAGCTTGCGCAAACAAGGTAGCCACCTCGCCGATGCGGCGGATATTTTCAGTGCGGTCTTTCGCCGAAAACCCAAGATCTTTATTGAGCCCGCTGCGCACATTATCCCCGTCCAGCACATAAGTCTGGTAGCCCTTGGCAAACAGGCGTTGCTGCAATTCCTGCGCAATCGTGGACTTGCCGGAGCCCGAAAGGCCCGTAAACCATAAGATGCCGCCCTGATGGCCGTTGGCGAGCGACCGTTGCACAGGCGTAATGCGGGAATCCACCGCCGTGATATTCTGCGACTTCACGCGCTCTGCACTTACGCGCTGGTCGTGGAACCCTTCCAGGTCGATGATACCGCCGCCGCAAACGTCATAATCCTCTAGGATCACGAAACGCCCAAGCTTCGGATTATGCTCGAATGCGTCCAGCGCCACCACACCGCGCGTATGGAACACGACTTCCGCGACCGCACCGCGTTCGACCGATGCCTGCTGCGCACGGCCGAGATTGTTGGTGTCCACCACCTGCTCGATCTCACGCACTTCCGCCGTAACTTCAGTGGTAGCGATCTTGAGTTTATAGCGCTTACCCTGCGTGAGCGGCTTATGGCCGAGCCAGAACAGCTTTGCCCGGAACATATTGGTAATGAAAGGCGCATGCTTCGTGTGGCTTGCCACTGCGCCGCGTTCCACGAATATCTGTTCGCTGAGCGTAATGCCGACCGACTGGCCTGCTGTCGCAGAAATCGGCAGGATAGAGCTACCCCATTCCTCAATGCTCGCCACTTTCACCGTGCGATTGACGGGAGAAAATACGAGTTCATCCCCTACTTTCAGCGAACCGCTTTCAATGCGCCCAACAATAATGCGACGCTCATCGAATTTATACACATCCTGCACAGGGAAACGCAGCGGCAGCTGGTTCAGCGGCAACGTCGCGGAAAAACCGTCCAGCGCTTCCAGAACGGAAGGGCCTTTATACCACCCCATCTGCGGGGAACGCGCTGCGATATTATCCCCTTCACGCGCCGAAACAGGGATTACAAATGCCGGTGTTACACCGATTTCCTTAAGATATGTGCGGTATTCATCCTCGATTTTACGGAATGCCTGCTCGTCATACCCGACCATATCCATTTTGTTGACGAGCACCGCAATCTGGCGCACGCCCAGCAGGTGCAACAGGTAGCCGTGGCGCTTGGATTGCTCCTTTACACCTTCCTTTGCGTCGATGATCAGCAGCGCCGCTTCGCTTTGAGCTGCACCAGAAATCATGTTCTTCAGGAACTCTTTATGCCCCGGCGCATCGATCACAACGTAATTGCGCGCCTGTGTCTTGAACCATATCTGGGTCGTATCGATCGTGATGCCCTGGTCGCGCTCAGCCTGCAGCGCATCCATCAGGAACGACCACTCAAAAGGCATGCCGCGCTTTTTGCAGGATTGCTGGATCTGTTCGAACTTACCATCCGGCAGCGAACCGGTATCATGCAGGAGCCGCCCGACAAACGTGGATTTGCCATGATCGACATGCCCCACAATCACAATCTTCAAAGCGGAATCGGTGGCAGCCTGCTGCACCTGAACAGCAAATTCCGGCTCTTTACGTGCAAGATTGTAACTCATGCGCAGACAGCAACCCCTTAAGTTAATAACATTTTATTGTGTGGAATATACATTATTCCCATAATTTATGGGGAATTTATAAAAAGGTCAATAAATATTCTATGTGAAATTAAATATTCTTCACATTTTCAGTGTAATTAAGAGGCAATCACAATTAGGAGATCCAATACGAATCCCATAATAAACTACTGCTATAAAAGATAATAAACGGATCAGCAGCGAGAGATATCGCTACATATACCCGGCTTCGCGCAGGCGCTCGAAGCTCGATTCATCTTCATCGGCGCCCATCGGGCGGCCGGAACGCTCCGGTACTTTGGTCGTGCGTAATTCTTCAATGATCTCATCGATCGTAGCGGCCGTGCTTTCGACCGGGAAAGTAATTCCCTTTTCACCCAGCGAACGGAAGCGCATCATCTTGCCGCCGAAATCCTTGCCGAAGCAATCATGCCACGGGCGTGCATAGTAAAGCGGAACGATGGGGATATTTTCGCGCTTGATATACTGCCAGATATCCAGCTCCGTCCAGTGCAGCAGCGGGTGGATACGTAAAGATGTGCCCGGAGCGAAATCCGTCTTGAACTGGTCCCAGAATTCCGGCGGCTGGTCTTTCACATCCCAGTTACCTTCCTGCCCGCGCGGGCTGAAATAGCGCTCCTTGGCGCGTGTGCCTTCTTCATCGCGGCGGATACCCGCGATGATGCCTGTAAACCCATTCTTCTCAATGACTTCCTTAAGGCCGAGCGTCTTGCGTGACGCCACACGAGCCGCATGCGGCAAAGTCGCATCTGTCTGTTCGATCGGCGGGCATTCATGCGAGATCAGATTGACGTCCCATTCCTTCACATAACGGTCACGAAATGCATAGACTTCGTCCATTTCCAGCCCGGTATCGCAATGGATAAGCGGAAACGGCACGCGCCCAAAAAATGCCTTGCGCGCAAGATGGACCATCACGTTGCTGTCCTTGCCGAAGGACCACAGCATGGCGATTTTGTCTATTTTGTTGAATGCTTCACGGAAAATATAGATCGACTGGGATTCCAGGGTCGAAAGATGATCGGGCGTGTTTTCCATGGGAGTGCCTCAAATTGTCAGGTTTCGGCTGCCAGGCTCACAAGGTACGCTGACACCCGATCCCTGACAACAGAAAGCCGTATGCGTTTAGTCTTCTACGTCGATATTGTCGCCTTCAAACGACAGTCCCGACTTGCCCTGTACGGCAACGGTAAGATGCTCTTCAGCGTCATCTTCCACTGCGCCGCCTTCTTCAGCAAGCATTTCCTGAACTTCTTCGCTGCTCTTGCTCGGGCGGGACATGTATTCGACCACCTGCTTTTTGCGGAAAGACTGGATGATGTCCTCGCTAACCTGTTCCAGGTCGATTGTCTTATCACCAATTTCGCGCAGTGAAATCACCGCGTCTTTATCGTTATCACGGTCAACGGTCAGCGCCGAACCGGAAGCAATCTGCTTCGCGCGATGCGCGGCAATCACCACGAGTTCAAAACGGTTGGGAACGTGCATGATGCAATCTTCTACGGTAACGCGTGCCATTGAATACTCCTAAAAAACCTAGTGTCCGGGGGCGGGATTATAGGCATTGCTTAAAAATTTGCAACCTTTAATCTGCCGAAACCACTGTGGCCCGCAGTTTAGGATAGATAACCGCCGTCACCGCAACAACAATCAGTGTCCCTATGCCTCCAAGCACAATGGAAGGGGTAAGCCCCAGGAAATGTGCCGCCAAGCCGGATTCAAACGCACCTATCTCATTGGAAGATATGATGAACATTGTGCTGACAGCGGAAACCCGCCCGCGCATGCCCTCAGGTGTCAGCCACTGCACCAGCGTATGGCGGATCAGCATGCTCACACTATCGAACGCGCCGCTAGCTGCCAGACAGAGCATCGATACCCAGAACCACTGACTGAAGCCAAATACGATAATCGAAACTCCAAATCCGGCGACAGCTGCAAGCAATAATGCACCGCGCATGACTTTCAGCGGCTTGACGGCGAACCACAGCGTCACCGCCACCGCCCCCATTGCAGGAGCGGCGCGCAAAAGTCCCAGCCCTTGCGAGCCCACATGCAACACCTGATCCGCCACTGCAGGCAGCATGGAAACCGCCCCGCCGAACAGCACCGCAAACATATCCAGCGCCATCACGCATAACAGCAGGTGGTTGGTTATCAGGAAACGTGCTCCTTCGCGTATGCTGACAAAACTGGGCTCACGCTTTTCCTGCCCTCGGAACTCGCGATGCTCCTGACTGATGCCGAATAAAATAACCAGCTCCACGCACATGAGCGAAACGGGCATGAGCCATGCGACAGGAGGCCCATAGCCGCCATAAATGATCCCGGCAATCGCAGGGCCGGCGATGATCCCCGTCTGGAATGCACTGGTAAGCCAGGCGGACGCGGAAGGTATCTGCTGGCGCGGTACGATCCTGGGCTGCAATGCGAAGCTGGACGGACTCAGGAAACTGCGTGCAATACCGGAAAAGAATACGCCCGCGAATATGCAGACAACACGGACATCATCCGGCAGGGCAATCATTCCGCTTGCTACCAGATAGAGAAAACACATATTGCAGACCAGCGCGGCGATACAGGCCAGAAATATGCGATAGGGACGGCTGATATCCACGATATGCCCGGCAATCAGCGAACAGCTGATCGCAGGCACAGCCTCTGCCAGGCCGACAAGGCCGAGCTTGAACGTGCTATGCGTCAGTGAGTAAATCTGCCAGCCGACAATTACGGCCTGCGCCTGCAGCGCCATGGTGCCGAACAGGCGCGTCGCGCACAGAATCCTGAAATCGCGGTTTTTAAGTACTTCGAATGAATAGGAGGCCATAGGATGTGCATAGTCGGGTTAGGCGGACTTTGCAACTACAGAGCAATATCGGCATTGGCATAATAACCGTTAAGATTTTTTGCTTGCACCGGATTAGTACATCCATAATCATACAGAAATAACATTGCATCTAAAGAATATTTAATGTCAGAGCCCCCCCTTGATCCCGCTGATGCAGGCCAAATGCTTTATGATCTGGCGCTCGCTATTTATACAGACGAGAGAAACTATAATCCCCTGTATACCCGCGAAAGCCGTCTCGCTATGCTGGCAGACCTGATAGAAATAACGCCATATTCAGAATTGCAACGCACCCGAAGAGCCATTCCGCTCTATGATACGGTAAAAAACACTCTCGAATATCTGGGACAGGAAACAGAAGATCCTCAAGAGTTACAAACACTGGCATCGCTGCACGCTCTCTTGGGGGCGAAACGCATCGGCTCCAGCAATCCGACGCGAAGCCGCTAAACCCGCAGAATTTCGCCGCACTGCACAATGTTTTTTGCTTGCGAAAAGACCCTATCCTTTATAGGTCTAAAAGGGTAAGTAGCATCATCATAAGCACATGTCGATTTTCCTAAGCACCATTGCCTTCATCCTCGCACTGGTACATTATTATTGCTACGACCGCCTGTGTTTTTATTTCGACCTGAACGGCGCCGCGCGCATAGTAGCAGCCGGCATCGCAACGCTCCTGTGGTTCTTCAGCTTCACTTCGCTGCCGCTGATGTGGGCGTTGCCGTTGAAACAGGAAAAGCGCGTAGCATGGATCGTGTTTCCATGGCTGGGGATATTATTACTGTTGTTCACGACACTGCTCGCAGGCGACGTGCTCACGGGCACACTCTTTTTGTCGGTGGGATGGCGGGAGCCTCCGGATGCATGGCAGGCCACCAAAGAGATGACCGGCGTTGCCATCGTAGCTGTTGCGGGAACATTGTCGCTCATCGCTTTATACAAGGGATTGCGCCCCGTTCCGGTAAAGCGCGTCGATGTGACGCTGCGTCGTCTTCCGGAGGCATTCGATGGTTTTCATATCGTCCAGTTAACCGACCTGCATATCGGCCCGATGATCGGCGGCCGCTGGCTTGCGCGTGTTGTGGAACAGACCAACGCCCTCAAGCCTGATCTCATCGCTATCACCGGCGACCTGGTGGACGGCAGCGTGGACGATCTCGCCGAAGCTGCAAGTGCGCTCAAAGATCTGCGTGCGAAACACGGCGTTTATTTTGTCACCGGCAATCATGAACATTATTCCGGCGCCGCCGCATGGACGGCGTATCTGCAATCGCTCGGCATCCGCGTGCTGACGAATGAGCGTGTTACGCTTACTAAAAATAGCGCGGCACTCGATCTTGCAGGAGTTGAGGATTTTGACAGTCACCGCTTCCCCGGTCACGGCCCGGATCTGGGCACTGCGCTGGAAGGACGCGACCCCGAAACTCCGGTCGTCCTGCTTGCGCATCAGCCCGCCGCCGTGGCAGAAGCCGCAGAAATGGGCGTAGACTTGCAGCTTGCCGGTCATACGCATGGGGGCCAGATCCGTCCGTTCGATCTTGCCGTCAAATTACGCCAGCCTTATGTGAAAGGTCTGCACCATATTACAGGCAGTAATACGAAAATCTATATCAGTAGCGGCACGGGCTATTGGGGCCCGCCGATGCGGCTTGGCACCACATCTGAAATCACTTCGCTGCGCCTGCTCAAAGAAGTGCAGAACTAGAACCTGACGGAAATCCCCGTATACGGATTCAGATCCGGTGAAGCCCTGTTAAGGCCGATATACATCCCGATATCCAGCTGCAGATTTGGTGTTACGAGCCACTGCAGCGAAGGGTCAAGCGTATATTGATTGGGGATATCATGCTCACCGGAATGGTCTGCATAAAACTCCAGCGCGGCAATGACTTCTTTAGTAAAGACCGGACGGTTCAGATTGACTGCGAAATTATAATCACCGTGGCTGTTGCTGTCGCTCCTATTCGCAAATACACCGAACCCCGGCTCCAGCGTAACCGACCAGGTTTCATCCAATGTCAGGGTATACGGGATATTCAGCGTATATTCTGCCACGCCATTGCCAATCCCACTGGCCGCTGTGGGCAACTTGACGAACGGCAGCACGGCAAGCGCCTGCTTGCCTCCGTCATTGCCGAACAGATTGATCTTACTGCCCAGCCATATATCGCCGAACCCTCGTGAAGTCTGCGTCGTATTCGCTGCAAGATCCTTATCATGCACGATGTTCAATGGCATAAACAATGCTTCCACATCCACATCGTGGCTGACACCCGCCTTGACAAGCGGCGCCATGAAACTGGTGGCATGGATAAAATGACCGTCTGTCCTGTAGCGGTCATACGTATGGTTGATAAAATCCGCTTCGATCTGAAAATGCCCCGCATCCACTGTGTTGGAACTATGGGTTTTGCCAGGGCGGTCGGTGCTGAAATCACGCATCTGGTCGTCAGGCACCGGGTTAAGCAGCCAGTAGGATGAAGTGCTGGAATCAGCCCAGCCGCTAGCGCAGAAGCCGCTCAGCAATAATGCGGCCACTCCGCCCTTCAGAATATCCCTGCTTGCTCGCCGCATATAAGCCCCCTCATGTGACGGCGGCAAAATACTATAGCAGCAGGCAGGTGACAAGATTTAAGAGACTGTTCAAAAGCCGTCGGCATTGAACATCAGCATGCAGGTGATGCCAGGCACTGTAACCGTGTATTTTGCTGTGCTGACAACAGTAGTCGTCGTGCATGAATTGCCGTAAGCTCCGCCGGTTGGCGTTGTCGTGACCGTTCCGGTAGCAGGTAGCCCATTATCGAGCTTGCTGTCGATCCTCTGCGCATCCAATGCGGAAAGCGCGGGATAGAATGCAAGCCCCATCCAGTTGCTGTTCGTGCCGGAGTCCTGTGCGCCGTAAAAGAAGGTATGTGCGCAATGCCCGTTTGCGAAATATTCATTGCCGAGACTGCCTGTCAGGCAATGATAGAAAATCGAAAACCCGGCATTGGCACGTACTTTGGAGACAGGGATATTTAAACCTACCACTTCATAAGAACCACCGGTAGGAGCAGTGATCGGCGTATAAGTCCCCTCGATCAATCCGGCATTGGCCAGTTGCTGCCAGGCCATCACCCCCTCCGTGCACAGAAACGACCAGTAATCAGCGCCGCCGCAAATATATCCGTTACCATCACCATTGCAGGTGAGCGGGCTGCTTGCACTGCCGCTTCCCTGACAACTGGCGACATAATTATCCGCCGCACTGCCTGCTGCAGCTCCCCAATACTGGGTTGCATTGCTCATATCGCCGGGTAATGCATTATACTTAGTGCGAAATGTGTTGAACGCCACAGAGTATTTAGTTTTCTGCGTGATGATAGTATTGAGTTCCGCCGTGCGGATAAGATCGCTTCCCGCCAATATACCGCCCACCACCAGGCCGATGATCACCAGCACGATCGACAGTTCAATTAGCGTAAATCCGGCATGTTTGTGGCTCATCTCCCTATGATACCGACTTTAGATGCCGTTAAGCAACCGCTATCGCCACAGCAGCCACAACCCGCTGTAACATTAAGATAAAGCGAGAAGATCCTGCCGCAATTTATCCGCCTCGCCTTGCGGCAGCAGATTCTCCATCTCTGCATGGGTGCGCTGCCACACGGGAAAAGCCTGGGCAAGAAGCTCGCTGCCTGCCGGAGTCAGGCTCAGCAGTTTGCTGCGCTTGTCGTTCGGATCCGGAGCAATATGCACAAGCCCTCTGCGTTCAAGCGGCTTAAGCGCGGCAGTTAGCGTCGTGCGGTCCATCGCCAGCACATACGCAACGTCTTTCATTGCAGGGGGGGCAGGTCTGTTCAATGACATCAATAATGAAAACTGTCCGCTCGTGAGCCCCAGCGGACGCAAAACATCGTCAAATGTCCTTGCCAGTTTACGCGCTGCACGCTGCATATGCAGGCATAAACAATGGTCTCTGACCAGAAGCGTTATTGCGAACGGAACATTTTTATTTGACATATTCTAATTATGTTGATATCAACGCAATTGTCAAGCACACATTAACGACCACCCCCAATAAATCAGAATAAATACGGAGCAAGCTTATGAAGCCCAAAAACACCGTCTGCCTGTGGTTCGATCACGACGCGCACGAAGCAGCTAAATTCTACGCCGCTACTTTTCCGGACAGCAAAGTAACGGCAACTCACAAAGCCCCCGGCGACTATCCGAACGGCAAGGAAGGAAATATACTGACGGTCGAGTTTACGGTTTTGGGTATTCCCTGCCTCGGCATTAACGGTGGCCCCATGTTCAGGCACAGCGAAGCATTCTCCTTCCAGATTGCAACGGACAATCAGGAAGAGACAGATCGCTACTGGGATGCTATCATCCGCAATGGCGGAGAAGAAAGCGAGTGCGGCTGGTGCAAAGACCGCTGGGGCCTCTCCTGGCAAATCACTCCGCGAGCACTGACCGATGCGATTGCTGCCGGCGGCGATGAAGCAAAGCGCGCCTTTGCAGCAATGATGACAATGAAGAAGATTGATATCGCCACTATTGAGGCAGCACGGTACGGCAAAAACCGAGCGGCACGTTAACCTCTTTTTATCGGAAGGAAAATCATATGACCAACTTGCACGGAGCCTTTGTCTGGTACGACATCATGACCAGCGACGCTGAAGCCGCCAGGGTTTTCTACAGCCAAGTCATCGGCTGGAAAATGGAGCCCTCCCAAAAGACGGATCTGGATTACACCATCCTCTTTAACGGCAAGGACCGTATAGGCGGCCTCATGCCGTTGCCGGAAGAACTGAAGACAAAAAACGTGCCGCCGCACTGGCAGGGCTATATCGCCGTTGACGATGTGGACGCTTACGTAAAACGTATCAAGGAAGCCGGCGGCTCCGTTTGCAAGGAACCGTGGGATATTCCGAACCTGGGCCGCTTTGCCGCCGTTGCCGACCCGCATGGCGCAACATTCATCATCACGCACGGCACTGGTGACGAGACTCCGGTCTGCGTGCCGTCTGCTCCAGCAACCCCGGGCTATGTCGGCTGGAACGAGCTGCATGCAGGCGAAGGCGCTGCCGCATTCGCGTTCTACGAAAAACTGTTCGGCTGGACGAAGGAGCGTGCGCTCGATATGGATGAGATGGGTGTGTACCAGACCTTCAAGACCAATGGAGTGCAGGGTGGCGGCATGATGACCAAGCAGCCGCAATGCCCCCGTCCCTTCTGGCTGTTCTATTTCAATGTTGACGGCATCGATGACGCCATTGCCCGCGCGGAAAAGAATGGCGGCAAACTGCTCATGGGCCCGCATCAGGTGCCGACCGGCCAGTGGGTAGCACAATTTTTCGATCCGCAGGGCGCCATGTTCGCCATGCTTTCCGACAAACGCTAATATTTTACTTAACCAAGAAAGAGAGGATTTTATGAATAAGATATCACCATTCCTGTGGTTCGACACACAGGCAGAAGAAGCGGCCAAATTCTATACGTCGGTCTTCAAGAATGCCAAAATCACCAAAACCACCTATTATCCGAAATCGATCCAGCCGGAGACAAACTATACACCCGGCAAGGTGATGACTGTCTGCTTTGAAATCAACGGCCAGGAATTTGTAGCGCTCAATGGCGGCCCGAATTTCTCTTTCACGCCCGCCATCTCGCTCGTCGTCTATTGCGATACGCAGGCCGAACTGGATCAGCTCTGGGAAAAACTCTCCGAAGGCGGCGACCAGTCCGCACAGCAATGCGGCTGGCTCAAAGATAAATACGGTCTCTCATGGCAGCTGGTGCCGAGCGGCCTGTTTGAACTGCTGAGCGATCCAAAGCGTGCAGAACGCGTCATGCCGGAAGTCATGCAGATGAAGAAACTCGACATCGAAAAACTGAAAGCTGCGTAAAGTTACTTGTCGCCCGGCCGGAATACGACATCATCCGGCCGGGCCAATTACTTATATCCTTCCGAAGTCCGCTTGCAGAATCACTCCTCCAGAGTTATGTTCTGCATTGCCATGCAAGATCATGAATCCGGCTTCACGCTGATAGAACTCAGTATCGTACTTGTTATTATCGGCCTCATTGTTGGTGGCATACTGACAGGCCGCGACCTTATCGATATTGTGTTCCAGCGCGCGCAAATTTCACAGATAGAAAAATATAATACGGCAGTGCATACGTTCCGGAATAAGTACGGCTATCTCCCGGGAGACATTCCGGGCACACCGGCAGCGCAATTCGGTTTTCAGCCGCGAGGCTCACTGGCCGGAGAGGGTGATGGCAACGGCATCATAGAAGGTAACGGGGCCAACATGGTAGGGCAGAATAAAGGTGCAGATACCGGTGACGGCGAGCCCGCTCTCTTCTGGGTGGATCTGACCAATGCGAACCTGATCGATCAGGCCATTACGGTCATCAATGGCTATCCCAGCGCCAACACTCCCTACGCATCTCCCGGCATAACTTCCACTACAAGCCCAACGATAAGTCAGTTTCTTCCCATTGCAAAATTAGGCAATAATAACTTTGTCTATATCTTCTCTGCAAACGGCACGAATTATTTCGGCGTTTCATCCGTTACCAACATAACCTACGATGTCGCTTCCACTGCCAACCCCGGCATCACCGTTCAGCAGGCATATAATATTGACAGCAAGATCGATGACGGTATGCCGCAATTGGGAGGTATTACAGCCTGCTACGTGAACTCTAATGTCACTGCAGGATTAACCTCCTGGGCGGCAGGTGGAAATGTATCGGGCGCGGGCAGCCCTAACTGCGCATCCGGCACGGGCGCTGTCAGTTATGCCGCCACGAACTGCTACGATAACAACGGTGTTGCAGGCAATAGAAAATATTCGCTGACGCAAAATGCAACGGTGCAGAATTGCGCTTTATCTTTCAAGTTTCGGTAACCCACCTTGGAGACGATCAATGAAAAATAACCTGCTTCTTGTCCTGATGCTTGCATTGCTCCCCACGCTGGCAAACGCCACCCCGCCTGCTAATTACAAGCTTGTCTGGCAGGATGAATTTACGGAAAAAAACCTGGATGCCTCAAAGTGGAAGCCCGAAACCTATAAACGCGATGCCGCACGCCTGAGCGCTAACGCTGCAACCATCGGCAATGACGGCCTGCGCATCACGACTTACACGCAAGACGGTGTTCATCATACTGGCTTCCTGACCAGCAAAGGACTTTTTTCCACGACTTACGGCTATTTCGAATCCATGATCCGCTTTCACGGAGCAAGCGGACAGCATTGCGCTTTCTGGCTGCAATCCCCGCAGATGGGAAAAATTATCGGCAATCCGGCGGAGGGCGGCGTGGAAACCGATATTATCGAACATCGCCTCACAGATGGCCACGACAAGGATATCAGCAACCTCGCCGCATTCAACCTGCACTGGGATGGCTACGGCGCATATCACAAACATGCAGGCTCACAATGGCTGGCACCTTCGTCCTTAAACAATAGCTGGCATACATATGCCGTCCTGTGGACTCCCGCCGAATATATTTTCTATGTCGATGATGTCGAGCGCTGGCGCACGAATATCGCTGTCTCACATACGCCGCAAGAGTTGCGCCTGACCTGTGAAGTGAAAGGCCCGCATTCCTGGTCCGGAACCATTCCTGAAGGCGGATACGGTTCAGAGCAAACCAGCCCTTATGGCATGGATGTGCGCTGGGTCAGGATATGGCAGAAAGAGAATTCATTCTCCCATTAGGACTTGATGCAGCAGGAAGTTCTCTGCCCGGTACCTCGGTTCCACGGCATTTTCGCCATGACCATGGCCAGCCCGCAGAATCCGCTCAGCCCCGCGAAAGTAAGTCCCGCTCCGAAGAACCCAGTCAGCAGCACGAACAGAGGATTCACGAAATATGTAAGCAGACTGCCCAACAATACGCAAAGCCCGATGGTAAGCTGCACCTGACGATCCAATGGCAGGAAGAATTTTCCGGAGCGCTTCACCTCAAATCCTGCCTGCTCCCAGGCGGAGAGTCCGCCTTCCAGATGGTAAATCTCCAGCGCCGGATCTTCCGCCAGTAATTTCTCGCATGCGCTTGCGCCACGTTTGCCCGAGCGGCAATGCACCACAAGCTTCTTTCCGCTGGCGATGGGAAGCCTCTGTTTGCAGATCGTTGCGAGCGGCACGAGCGCCGCGCCTTCAATACATTCGGCCTCATACTCTCCCGGCTCGCGCACATCAACCACCACGGCTTCGCCGCTTTCCAGCCAGCGCTTCAATGTTGCAGCATCGATTGACATAATAGGCATAACGTCTCCTATAATTTAGATAATGCTAATATCATGGCACCCCTACCGGCAATAGATCAGATATAATGTCGACAGGATCGCCTCCACTTCCGGGTTGCAGATCCGGTAAAAAACCATCTGTCCCTGCTTATCGGCTTCCACCAGCCCCTGATCGCGCATCCTGGCCAAATGCTGCGAAAGCGCAGATTGCGACAATCCTATGATTTCCACCAACTGGCCGACCGATTTCTCTCCTTTCACCAGATGGCACAGGATCATCAGGCGCTTCGCATTAGCCAAAAGCTTGAGCATCGCCTCCGCTTTCGCGGCATTGCGCTGCATCGCCTCCATGCCGACCGGTTTCTTCTGCTTCTTTCCCTGTTTCATATTGACATTATATATTAGTATTTGCTAATATGTCAATGACAATCATCTCGCGAAGGAGAAAGTTATGAGCAAATCTTATCCTGAAATCACCAAACGTATCAGCAGCAACATGAAGGTGCTGCGCAAGGATATCGAGAATACCATGCAGGGCTTTTCTGCCATGGCACAGGCCGCCACGCGCGACGGCGCACTGGACAAGAAAACCAAGGAACTGATCGCGCTCGCCATTGGCGTTTCCACGCGCTGCGACGGCTGCATCGGCTTTCATACCGAAGCTTTGGTCAAACTCGGCACCACGCGCGAAGAGTTTGAAGAAGTGCTCGGTATGGCGATCTATATGGGCGGCGGCCCTTCGCTGATGTACGCAGCCGATGCCATGCTCGCCTACGAACAGTTCAAGGAACAGCAGCCAGCCTCCTAGCCCATCGCCCCTTCAGTTTTGGATATTGCGGAAGCGCCAAATAAGCTTTAGGTTGTATAAAGCAACTGCTTAAGGGGGATTTATGCGCCGTACACTCTCAGCCGCGCTTTTGGCACTGGCATGCTGCCTGCCGCATAGCGGGTTGGCTCAGACTTTTACGGACGCGCAGGTGCCTGCCCCTCTCCGCCCCTGGATCTCCTGGTCGAAATACGGTATCGATAACAACACCTGCCCTTTTTATTACAGCGATGTGAGCCGTAAAATCTGCGCCTGGCAGACAAAGCTTGATCTCGACCTGAATGCAGGCGGCGGTTCATTCACCTATAACGTCACGATCTACGATACGCCGGATCAGAAACCGCAATGGCTGGTATTACCCGGCAATGCGGCAGCCTGGCCACAGGATGTGCAGTTAGATGGGAAACAGGCTGTCGTGCTGACCGCCGATGGCGCTTCACCCGCAATATTGCTGAATCAGGGGCATTATGAAATCACCGGCCGCTTTCACTGGGAAAGCATGCCCGAAAGCCTGAAGATTCCCGAAACCGTCGCGTTGGTACAATTGAGCGTAGAAGGTCATGAAATCGCCACGCCGGATATTCGCAACGGCTATGCGCTGATTGCCGCAGGGGAAAAGCCCGCCAAGGCCGTACAGGAAAATCATCTCGAAGCAAAACTATTCCGTAAACTCACGGACGGAATTCCTGCGATGCTCGAGACGGACATAGAACTGCAGGTCTCCGGCAAACAACGGGAGGAAGAACTGGGCAAGATACTCCCCGCAAATTTTATCCCGACGAATGTGGAAAGCAATCTGCCGGTAAGGCTGGAACAGGATGGAACCCTGCGTGCTCGTCTGAACCCCGGCACATGGTATATCAACATCGCCGCCCGCGCACAGAATGCGGTCACCTCCATAGATCTGCCGCCGCAAAACGGTATCCTGCCGCAACAGGAAATCTGGTCGTTTCAGGAAAATAACCGGTTGCGCCTAGTGGATGTCAAAGGCGTGACGCTGATCGACCCGTCCCAAACGGATCTGCCGCCGCAATGGTCGAACCTGCCCGCCTATCTCATGACACGCACAAGCCATCTCACCCTTGCGGAAAAGAAACGCGGCGTCTCGGAAGATACTCCTGACCGGTTAAGCCTCTCGCGTGATATCTGGCTCGATTTCAACGGACAGGGATATACATTTCGCGACAGCATCAACGGCGAAATCCGCAAAAGCTCACGTCTGGAAGTGGAAAACGGCGTCACGCTCGGCGATGCGACCATTAACGGCAAACAGCAATACATCACCACGCTGGACGGCAAAGGCAATTCCGGTCTGGAAGTACGCGAGGGTTACATTAACATGCAGGCCGGGGGGCGCATTGCTCCGGCAAGGACGGATCTGCCGGCAACAGGCTGGAAGAACAGTTTCGACAATGTAAGCGAACGCCTTTATTTACCACCGGGCTGGACGCTGTTTGATTACAGTGGCGCTGACAAAGCCTATCCCACCTGGATAGGCCGCTGGTCCTTGCTGGATATTTTCCTCGTCATGATCGCCACGGTCTCCGTCTACAAACTATTCGGCTTCCGGCGCGCCCTGCTTGCAGGCACGAGCTTCGTGCTGATGCAGCATGAACTGCCCGGTTTCATTCCGCTGATACTGGCCGTGCTCGCGGCCACAGCGATTCTGCGTCACATTCCTCAAGGCAGGTTCCATCTGCTAGTCAGCTGGAGTCAGGCACTGGTTTACCTTTCTATCATATGCCTCGTGCTGCCCTTTGCCGTACAACATTTGCGCGAAGCCATCTACCCGCAGCTTCACACTGCCCCGGCAAGCTACAACGGGGGCTATGCAATGCAGAATGAAACTGCGCCTATGAGTGGAATAGCAGAAGCAAATAAGCCTGTTGTGCCGCAGGAAACAGAGATGCTTGATGCCGCTGCCGTTGCACCTGTTGCTCCGCCACCCGCGCCGATGCTGGCCGCACCGAAACAGCTTTCCATATCCGGTGGCGTTAATGGTCAGTTAAAGACACGGCGCCATAATGCCTTTGCCAAAATGGAAGCCGGTGCCGGATTGGGTTCATCAGGATACGGCACGCAACCGCAGAACTATGAAACCTATGCTCCGGACACCAAAGTCCAGACCGGGTTCGGCGAAACGACATGGCGCAATAACGCTGTCACTCTGACGTGGAACGGCAATGTGGATCCTTCCACGCACGTTTCGCTGCTTCTGATCTCAGCCAAGCAGAACCTGCTGATCGCGTTTGTGCGCGTGATTGCAACGCTGGCGTTTATAGCCCTGCTCTGCCCGCTCGCAAAACTCTGCAATCTGCGTGGAACGGCTGCCAGCACAGCTGCGCTCATGCTTGCCTGCGGCTTGAGCTTCATGGCGCCTGATACGGCACGGGCGGATACCGCACACACATCCGCATCAGACACAGCCTTTCCGCCCTCAGAACTGCTGGAAGAAATGAAGAAGCGGTTCACGGAGTCGCTCAACACGCCACCCGCCTGCGCGCCGAATTGCGCAACCATTGCGCATACGCAGATCACGGTCACAAACGATCTGCTGACCATCTTCCAGGAAGTGCACGCGCAGGAAAATATCGCCCTGCCGCTGCCTGGCGGAACACGCAACTGGCGTCCCTCTGCTGTGATGGTGGATGACAAACCGGCAAAAAGCCTGACCGAAAGCAACGGCTATCTTT
This sequence comes from Rickettsiales bacterium, assembly GCA_035765535.1. Lineage (NCBI taxonomy): Bacteria > Pseudomonadati > Pseudomonadota > Alphaproteobacteria > Rickettsiales > Rickettsiales bacterium. The sequence continues at coordinate 241,630 of DASTXE010000004.1, forward strand.
TCGTGAACCTCACTCGCGGCGTCTATCAGGTAAAGCTGGTCGGCGCGCTTCCGCACGGGCAGGATTCGATAGGCATCAGCCTGCCGGTCGCACCGCATTATACTTCTGCCGAAGCGCAAGGGTGGAATGTGCAGGGCATACATGAAAATGGGGCGGCGGATAATTCTATCCAGCTCACCCGTACGGAAAAACAGGTCACGGACAATGCTGCCGCACCGGAAAAATCTTTCCAGCGCACGAGCATCACGCCTTTCTTCCAGCTGGAGCGTCGCCTTGTGCTCGGCACGCAGTGGCAGGTGCTGACAACAATCCGCCGCCTCACGCCGGATGACGAGCCCGCCGCGGTGGAGATTCCCCTGCTGCCGGGTGAAACCGTCACCACTGCAACACTGAAGGTGAAAGACGAACTGGCCTTTGCAAGCTTTGACCCTAGTGTGGCACAGGTAAGCTGGCAATCCGTTATCAAGCCATCCTCCGCCATCGCACTTACAGCCGCTAAAGACAAGCCCTGGGCAGAGCTCTGGCAGTTGAGCACCAGCAATCTGTGGCATGTGAAACTGGAAGGCATTCCACGCGTCTACCTGCAGAATGCAAATGCAAACGGTCTGTGGCAGTGGCAACCCTGGCCCGGCGAGACACTAAACATCGCTGTTACTCGCCCTGTCGGCGTGGAAGGTGATACGAGCACGATCGACAGTACGACACTGGATGTCACACCGGAACAGCGTTCGCAGGAAAGCTCACTGGCGATCAGCATGCGCAGCAGCCTCGGCGGACAGCAGGAAGTGACACTGCCTGCACACGCGGTGCTGCTGGAAGTCCGTAAGAATTATCAGATACTGCCGCTGCAACTCAAAGACGGCGTGCTAACGCTGCCGCTTGCGCCGGGAGAGAACCGGTTCACCATTCGCTGGAAAGAGGAAGGCAACCTGCCCGTCCACCTGAAAACACCGGAAGTGAAACTCGGCAAATCCCGCTCGGTCAATGCCACCATCAATATGCAGATGCCGCAGGAACGCTGGATATTATTCGCCTCCGGTCCGCTTATGGGCCCGGCGGTTTTGTTCTGGAGCTGGCTGCCGGTGATCGTCATTCTCGCGCTGGGACTTGGCAGGATACCGTTCACGCCACTGCGCACGCGCCACTGGTTCCTGCTTCTGCTAGGGCTGAGCCAGGCCGCCATCAGTTCGGATATTCTGATTATTGCATGGCTGCTGGCGCTGGGCGGGCGCGCGTATCTTGGCGACAGGACAGACCTGCGCAGCTGGCAGTTCAACCTGATCCAGATCGGCCTACTGGTGCTGACATGTATCGGCATTCATGAACTGTTCATCAATATCTGCTCGGGCCTCCTTGGCACACCGGATATGCGCATCACCGGAAACGGCTCTTACGGCAGTAGCCTGCATTGGTATCAGGATATCACCGGTGCACAATTGCCGCGTGCCTGCGTGATTTCCGTATCGCTGTGGGTATACCGCGTGCTGATGCTGGTCTGGTCGCTGTGGCTCGCTTTCGCACTGATCCGCTGGCTGCGCTGGGGCTGGGGTAACTTCACCCAGGGCGGCTACTGGCGTAAAGCTTAACGCTTTTTATCAGTTTTTGATTTGACGGGACGCGTGCCATCATTGCACAGTAGCGGGTTAGAGGTTGTTTCAAAAGTCGCTAGGCCGTCTGCGAGAATGGTAATTTTCCTGGAACCGCAGCGCAGCGTACATAAAAGTACGTGAGCAGCGGAAGACAGGAAAATCACCATTTGCAGCAAGGCATAGCAGACTTTTGGAATAACTTCTTAGCAAATTGTCAAATGAGGTCAGCCATGTCCGCCGCCTGCCCATCCTGCAATACGATTATCCCCTGGTATCAGCAACGTCCGCACCTGGCGTGCCCACTATGCGGTTCCGCCCTGTCGTCCAACATTCAGACACTCCTGCTGGTCTCTGTCATGGCGTGGGTTCTGGCAAACGTTCCGCTGCTGTTTCTGGATGACAATACACCGCTCGGCTTCTGGATGACGCTTCTGTCCTCCATTGTGCTGGGAGCAGGCATATTTTACGTGATCATCGAAAGATACAACCGGCTTTTGCTGAGGGGAACGGTTTAGACCGATTCCTGCGGGAATATCGTATGTAAAGACTGGACAACTTAACGCGATTAATTAATAAATTTCAGCCTGCAACCTCAGGCAAGGCAATTCATTGAATAATCCGGAACAGTCCCACACATTGTCCTCACCGCTCACCAGCAATAGCCTGCGTGCCTCAGGTATATTCTATTTATTAGCCGACGTCATCAGCATGACATCCGGCTTTCGTCGCCACGACAAAGCCCAGATAGGTACGGGGCTCGCATTCGGCACAGGCGATGCGCTACTCATAGCATTTGGCGGCAAAAATGAACGCCGCCAGCTCGATGCCTATATAAAGGAATTAAAAGCACATCTGGAGACCAAAGGCATTGCTATCCCGCGCGAGAGCACAATGGGCGTTGAAGACATGGCAAAGCCCGAAGGCCTGCTCGAGAATATCTATGATTTCCTGCAAAACCATTTTAATGCCGTTAAGATTACACTGGAAGTTATCGGAGGCATCAGCGCTTTTAAAGCAGGACTCAATCAGAAAAATCCGAGGAAACAAGCCGCAGCAGCCGTTCTTATAGCGGGCTGGACCGCAGCAGAGCTCGTCCGGGAAAAAGAGATCGATCATGAAGAATACCGGCAAGCCGGTCCTCTCAAGAAGTTTTTCATGCATATACAGGAAAAACCCCTGCGTCTTGCAGGATGGTCCGGCAATATTGCTAACGTTCTAGGTCTTGTGGGAACCTTCGAAGAACGAAGCAAGTATCGCAAAGGCCTCGAAGGAGGAACGCCTCATTACCGATGGGACTTGGTGAGCAAAGCTGTCACATTCATAGCCAATTCCCTTTATTCCATCTCTACGAAGCCTGACGTAACGACGGAAAATGACGCACTGGCAAATGAAATATATAGCTTCGCAACGCATATTGTGCGGCAACAGCCTGAAACCATTCGCAAAGGGGTTATAGAACAGGTTGCGGAATTTATAGAAAAAGAAGGCCTTATAAAAGATACAAGGGAACAGGCAATCATACGTATTAATCAGGCGCTGGAAAATACGAAGAATGTCTCGCAGCTTTCAGATAAGAAACCGATTCCCGACATCCCGTTACAGGGAAAGCGCTTCTATCTTTCCGGCCTTGCCGAAGAAGATTACGAAAGCCTGCTGCAAATCGCACAGACGGAGGATTTTCATTTTGCGCCGCTAAATGCCCGCAAGGATGCCAGCGGCCACAAAATGCCCCTGCAGGATAGCGCACAGCAAATAGGAAGCGTCGATCAATATATGCGCGAGGCCTTTGAACAAGATAATTACATCTTCGCCATACGCAATGAACAGGGTGAACTGGTGGGCGCAGTCGAACTTCTGGGCCTGAGACAGGAAGGAGAAAAGCATGAGGCAGAAATTGGCATCTTCATAGACAAGCATTACCAGCATGATGTGCCTGTAAAGGACGCACTGACAAAGGCGCTGGAATGGGCGCATGACGAATTAAGGTTGAATGCGTTGCGCGCGATGGTGGACCCGGAAAACAAAGCCAGAAATATTCTGCTGCAGAGGTTCGTCAGGAATCCGGGGCCTGTTGACTCTATTCCTGCAGCACAATCTCCCTACACAGATATAAATGGAACGCCAAGGCAGCGTAACTTATACAATATTGGCTCGGATGAACTGGAAGCTATATTATATCCGGATAAGGCCCCGCAAAAACTTAAGGCAGTACTCTAGTTTCTGCTTGCAGGATAGGCCCAGGAAAGTCTTATGGAAAACTGACTACTGAAATCAATCCAAGAGAAATCATCTGCCAGAACAACATATTCTAACCATAGACGAAATAAAGCAGCTTCCTGATCATCTGCATAACATGCCGGAAGAAGCACTCGATCGCTTATCGTTTGCAAACGCCCCCCAAATCCCTACGCCTGAATTATTGACGATCGTCGATAATTTATGCCGTGGCAGTATCACCCATCCGGAGAACAGCGCCAAATGGCAAAAAGTAATTGACCGCATTAATGAAACGCTCGGCCCCGAGAAGTCGATTACCGTTTTAACACCGGATGCGATCGGGCATTTGCCCGCCAGAGAGAATCTGCGCTTTTCCGATCTGGGAAGAATATGCGTGGAAGCAGCCAGTGAATTGTCGCCGGAAGCTATGCATAAACTGATGTTAGGGATTCATGGCAGGGTTTCCGATGCTGGAGAGACAAACGAAGCGCTGGCTTGGGGAAATCTGCTCAATATGATCAGCTCTGTTATAGACCGCCACTGGGCACCGGAGAAACATTCAGCTCTGATAGAATTGGAACGAGTAAATTCTCCCTCCCAAAGCAGCGCGTGGTTACAGCGCGCCAATACAGGGCTTATCTACTGCGAAAATAAGAAAGAAATTATTGATTTTATTACATCCCTCTCCCCCCAGGAACGCCAGAGGATGGAAGGAACCCGCGACACGCGGATCATAGGACTGGATAAGGGCCATACTGTAACATTTCCTCTAATTGGCAAAGCCGGAGTAGTGGAAAGATTAGAAAAGAACTGGAATAAGGTTCACCCACGCGACCAGAATCTGCCGGATACACAGCTTCTTTACGAGGGTATCTACAAACTGGTCAAAGCGGCCAAGGAAAAGGCGGATAAAGAACACAAGCCTTTGCGTATTATTATCGGAGAAACTCATCTGGACAGGACAGCCCTGCTGCCCATGGCAATGCTGACCCTTGCATGTAAACGGGCAGGTATTCATACCGTCGGCGTTGAATTGTTTCCCCGCCTGCCAGATACAGAGGAGCAGGCAGGCAAACAGTCTTCCCCCTTACAGCAGACCAATCCGCCTGAAGTCCCTACCCAACGGACAGACAGCGAGAAAGATTGGCCGCAGAGCCGGCTGGATCATGCAACTATATTGGATTTTGAAACTACGCTGGAAAATATCAGGCAATGCGGCGAGAAATATCTATCCGAAAAAGACGATGCGCATTCTTTCTGCCCCGGCGCGGCACGCAAGAATTTTGAATTTATCATGCAGCTGGCATATCGTGAGAATATGCAATCCCTGCCTAACGACCCGCTGGGCCAGCTGGCCTATAGAGCCGAGACAACCAAAGAGGAAATGACGACTACCCGTGAAGGGGCGATGAAGACATGGATAACAGATACAAAAGGCAGTTATGCAGCCATGTATGGCAGCTATCATCTGGGAAACCTGCTGCAACAGGGAGTGTATAACGATCCGGATGCCGTATATTTACCCCTCAATCTTTCACAAAGCATCGACATCGCACGCGAGTCTTTTGAAAGCGGTACCCAGGAAGGCATAGCCCAGCCAAATTTCCTGTTTGCGGCAGACCTGCAACGAGGCGGGTTAGAGAAAATACAATTCGGACAAATCAATCATCTTGTGGTGGAAGGTTATTGCCGCACAGCAGAAATTGCCCTGAACGCTGCAATTGCAGCGGACCGTGCTTTCGAACGAAAGGAATTCTGCCGGAAAATGGGTATTCCGACAATGAGTGAGGGCAGAAGCCGGTGATTATATAGCGTATAACTGATACGTGAGCTTCGAGCACAAAAGCAACGCAATGGGGGGTAATCGTAGCAGAAGTTTGATAAGGAGAATGGAGCGGGTGATGGGAATCGAACCCACGTATTCAGCTTGGAAGGCTGATGTTCTACCATTGAACTACACCCGCGCGGGGGAAATAGGGTTATAAGTACCGGGCAGGGAAATTGCAAGGTTTACTTTAGCGCCTGCGCTCAATCCGTTCACCAAGCGCCAGTTTTATCAGGTGGTTAAGCTCCGCTCCGTAGATAAAAATGATATTGCTGACATAGAAAAACAGCAGCGCCGCAATAATGCCGCCGAGCGATCCGTAAATCAGGTTCACCTGCCGGAACTGCGAGATATAGAGCGACAGCAGCCGCGCGGAAAGCAACCACAGAAACGTCACCACAAAAGCGCCGGGCACTACGGATTGCAGGCTCTGCTTAATATTGGGCAGGAAATAATACGCGGCCGCCACCACCAGGAAAATCGCAAGCAGCGATGCATGCGTGAGCTGGTCACCGAGTGCGGTATCCATCTGTATATGCTTGGCCAGAAACGGCAGTTTCTCCCACGCAAGCGGTACGCCCACCAACACCAGCATGAACACCACCAGCACGAAAGACAGGATCAGCGTCTGCGCAATGGAAAGCAGCCGCCGCCATATGTAAGCAGGCGGTGAAGTGACATCGTAAGCCCGGTTCAACACCGTGCGGTAGCCTTCCAGCTCGGAGGAAGACGTCCAGATTGCTCCCACGATCGAAATGGTCAGAAGCCCTTGGGGCGGGCCGGAAATAATCTCGGCAATGCGGGGTTTAAGCGCCTGCACCATATCGTGCGGCAAATAGCTGAAAAACAGCCGGATAAACTCATTCCCCGCCTGCCCTTCCCCAAAAAAGCCCGCAAGCGCCACAATGAACACCAGGAACGGGAACAGCGCCAGCAGCCCCAGAAACGCCAGATATCCGGCATGTTCGATGCCGTCATGGCGCACGGTATTGACTGCGGCCTTACCCAGCAAACCCAACAATGTTTTTGCTGACAGTATGGGGGTTCCTTGATATTTTTGCATACGCCCCTATATATAAGTCGTTATGTACACAAAAACCACAAAAGATATCAAGGTAACGGTCTCTCCGCACTACCTCGACAACCAATCGGAACCCGATGAGGATCTGTATGTATGGGCTTACACCATCCATCTGGAAAATCACGGGAAAGACACCGTCAAACTGCTGAACCGCTACTGGCGCATCACCGATAGTTTCGGCCGTGTGCAGGAAGTGCGCGGTGCGGGCGTGGTCGGCGAAAATCCCGTGCTTGCGCCGGGTGAAGCTTTCGAGTATACCAGCGGCGTACCGCTGAAAACCCCCTCCGGCATCATGATGGGCACCTACGAAATGGCATTGGAAAACGGCGAGAAAATCGAGATCGACGTTCCCGCCTTTTCACTCGACAGCCCGTTCGTCATGGGTAAACCGAATTAGAGATCATAAAAGGATTGGTAATGGCAAAGAAGAAGTCTCCGCCTGTTGCGATTATTATGGGCAGCCAGTCCGACTGGGAAACCATGATCCACGCTTCGGAAAAATTGGACGAACTGGGCGTGGACCATGCCTGCCATATCATCTCCGCACACCGCACGCCAGACAGGCTTTACAGCTTCGCCAAATCCGCCAAAGATGAAGGCATTAAAGTAATCATCGCCGGTGCTGGCGGTGCGGCGCATCTGCCGGGCATGGCTGCTTCCATGACGCCGCTGCCCGTGCTGGGCGTGCCGGTGGAAAGCAAAACCCTCAAAGGCATGGATAGCCTTCTCTCCATCGCTCAGATGCCTGCAGGCATACCGGTCGGCACGCTGGCCATCGGCAAGGCAGGCGCGGTCAACGCAGCCTTGATGGCGGTGGCTATTCTTGCCCTTTCCGACGAAGGGCTCGCGAAGAAGCTCGCCGCTTTCCGCGACAAGCAAACCAAATCCGTCAAGCAGGCCCCGCAATGATCCGCCCCGGCGCAACCATAGGCATTATCGGCGGCGGCCAGCTCGGCCGCATGACAGCCATGGCGGCGGCGGAACTGGGTTATCTCGCGCATATCTACACGCCGGAAACGGACTCTCCCGCCTCACAGGTTGCCCACAAAACCACCGTGGCCGCCTATGACGACCAGGAAGCCCTGCGGGTCTTCGCAAGCGATGTGGATGTGGTGACATTCGAGTTCGAAAACGTGCCGCATGAATGCCTGGAATTACTGGAACAGCAAAAGCCGGTCTTCCCGAATGCGAATGTGCTGAAAGTCGGGCGTAACCGCATACGCGAGAAAAGTTTCATCAATGCGCTTGGCATTGGAACGGCCAAATTCCGCACCGTCACCTCGCTTGAGGAACTGAAGCAGGTCGCAACAGAAATCGGTTTTCCGTCTATCCTGAAAACGGCGGAACTGGGTTATGACGGCAAGGGACAGGTTACGATAAAAGATGAAGGAATGCTGGAAAGCGCGTGGAAGGCACTTCATACGCATGAGGCCATTCTGGAAGGTTTTGTCGACTTCCGCATGGAAATATCCGTGATCGTAGCGCGCGGGGAAGATGGTGAAACCAGCGTCTATACGCCAGTGCAGAACAATCATAAAAACCACATTCTCAGCCAGACCATCGCTCCCGCCCCGCTGGAAAAGGAATTACTGGATAAGGCAGAGGAAATCGCCCTCGCCATCACCAATGCGCTCGATGTGCGCGGACTTCTGGCCGTGGAAATGTTCGTCACGAAAACCGGAGAAGTGCTGGTGAATGAAATTGCTCCGCGCCCGCACAATTCCGGCCACTGGACAATGGACGCCTGCGCGACCAGCCAGTTCGAGCAGCTCGTGCGCGCCGTATGCGGCCTGCCGCTGGGCAGCACGCAGCCTCTTTGCGCAGCAGAGATGCTTAACCTGATCGGCGACGATGTACTCGGAATCGAAAAATACCTCGCCAACAAATACGCGAAGCTTCACCTGTACGGCAAAAAAGAAAGCCGCCCCGGCCGCAAAATGGGCCATGTCAACATACTACATCTGACCAGAGAATAAGTTTAGAACGCCTCCGCGTATCCTCTCGCTAGGGTGATAAGCATTATTTATGGCATGGAGGAGCGTAGCGACGACCTCTTTAGAGGGGTAGCGTAAGCGAAGGGGCGATCTATGCTCGCCCCTTATAATAAACCACTACCCATAGATCATTTCGCCGTGCTGGCTCTGGTCGAGCCCGATACGCTGATCCGTATCGGACATCGCAAGCCCCATGACGGCTTTCACGATGCGCAACAGAATATAGCTCACAATCGCGCAATAGCCGATAGTGATGCCGACGGAAAGGCACTGGGCCAGCACCTGCTTCATATTGCCTTCCAGCGCGCCTTTGACGCCGCCAATGGCTTCCACGGCAAAGACCCCGGTCAGGATCGCACCGATGATACCGCCCACGCAATGCACGGCGAACACATCCAGCGTATCGTCGAATCCAAGCTTATATTTGATCTGCGTGCAGGAATAGCAGCATACCCCGGCAATCACACCAATCCAAAGCGCACCGCCTACATCCACAAACCCGCAGGCTGGTGTAATCGCCACAAGCCCGGCAACCGCGCCGGAAATAATGCCGAGCACGGTCGGCTTCTTGAAATGCAGCCATTCCACCACCATCCAGCCGATGGCCGCAGCCGCGGTCGCCACATGCGTCACCAGCATCGCCATGCCTGCGCGATCGCCGGAAGTCACGGCAGAGCCGGCATTGAAGCCGAACCAGCCGACCCACAGCATCGCCGCGCCCACAAGGCTCCAGCCGATATTATAAGGTGGCGTATTGCGGCGGCGGTTCTTGAAGTCGTATCCTTTGCCGAGCACAATGGCAGCCATCAGACCTGCGATACCGGCATTAATATGCACAACCGTGCCGCCCGCATAATCCAGTGTCGCTCCAAGGCCTAGAAGCCCCTGATAGCCGTCGATTCCCACGCCCCCAAGCCAGCCATGATCGCCCCAGACCCAGTGCGCAATCGGGATATAGACGAACGTGAACCACAGCACGATGAACAACAGCATCGATGCGAATTTGATGCGCGTCGCCACCGCGCCCAGAATCAGCGCGCAGGTAATGGCGGCAAAGGTAAGCTGGAACATGATATAGACCGACTCAGGAATTGTGCCCGCCAGCCCGGAAACAGATTTCAGCGTGAGCCCATGCAGCAGCAGGCGGCTGTCACCTCCCAGAAACGCCGTTTTTCCCGCCGTGAATGCAAAGCTGTAACCGTAAGCCACCCACAGCACGCTCACCACACAACAGATGATAAAGCTCTGCGCCAGAACGCCCAGCACGTTTTCCTTGCTGACCATGCCGCCGTAAAACAAGGCTAGGCCAGGAATCAGCATCATCAGCACGAACGCCGTGGAAACAAGCATCCATGCCGTATCACCGGCATCGATTTTGACAGGAGCCGCATCGGCAAAACCGATTTGCGGCAGCAGACACGCGGCAAGGCACAGCAGGAATGACAGTTTTTTCATACAATACAGAAGAGTGGTTGGAATGGGCTTATTTAACACAAAGAAGGGGATGCTGTCACGGCAATTTATGGTAGTGCAGCGCACCTGGTTAACCATTGCGTAACTTTTACATGATAACGTATTGCAAAATCAATCTATAGCAAGGCCATCGACCATGAGCTTTACCGGCAAAGCCGCTGAAAATCGTATTCGCAATAATCTGCGCTCAAGTTTTGTTGAAGAACCTGCAAGATCCGTCTTTGAAGCCGTCTTTAGCGGAGTAACACCGCAGGAGATTATCATCAGGGCTGAAAAGCTATACCAAGATGCTTTTTCTCTCGCAAGGAAAGGAGCGCCGGATGAAAAACATATAACATACTGGCCAGCAGATGTATTGGAACCTCCAATCAGAGCGTTCCTTGACACTTTGGATCAGCTCGAGAATATCGCTGATAAGAACGATCTGGCCACATTCTGCCGTGCCGTCAAAGAACTATACCCCCCTGATGACGATAATCGAAGGGAAGAAGGCCGCGTTTTCAGCGAGGCATCTACTGAATTGAGGAAAGAAAAAGAACAGGGGAACACAAGATCTCGCTAAACTGTCACAAAAACTTCACAATCCCCGGATTGTCGCAATTTTATATATCCTTTAAAATAGGAAGGTTAGGCTGTTGTTAACGTCATGCGTGTCTTTGCAAGAAGTTCACAAACCGTTAGCACGGCATAAGTAGGAAGACCTACCCGAGGGGGAAAAGGTTGTCCATGCTCGACGGGCCGTTCGAGGGATTCATCCAGCAGCTCAACACGGATGATGTTCCGCCGACGGCGAGGGAGATTGAGTGCCTTCGTGTCGCCTACCGGATCTTCACTCCGGCAATCAGCATCCGAAACGCGGAATCAATCGCCGCAATCGGGCGCTACAGGAGTGAAACCTCGAACTACTCGCACACGGAACGGGCCGCAGGCATCCGTCTTCTGGTGCTGTTCCTGACCCTGCGGGCGCTCGCTGTCTGAGTGACCTGCCCCTTCTGACGCGCTGGCTCTCATAGCAACGCGCCCCGGCGGCCCTCCCCTTGTCTCTTCGGAGCGGGGGAGGTGTCCGTCATATTTTCTACTTCTTCTTTCCTGCTGGCTTCTTTGGCTTCTCCGCAGCTTTCTGCAGCTTGTCGATCTCATCGCGCAGGTGAGCCGCTTCTTCAAATTCCAGATTCGCCGCCGCCGCCAACATCTGCGTGCGCAGCCGCTCGATATGCGCCGCCAGATCCTTGCCGGAGAATTCAGGGATGGAATGATCCCTGTTGATATCCACCGTATAATGATCCTGCTCGTAAACGCTCTGCATCACGTCATGGATCGTTTTCTTCACCGAAGCCGGGGTGATACCGTGCTCGCGGTTATATTCAGACTGCAGCTTACGCCTGCGTTCGGTTTCATCGAGCGCCGCCTTCATCGAACGTGTGATCTTGTCTGCGTAAAGAATCACCTTGCTGTCCACATTGCGTGCCGCGCGGCCGATCGTCTGGATCAGCGAGGTTTCCGAACGCAGGAACCCTTCCTTATCCGCATCCAGAATCGCCACCAGTCCGCACTCGGGAATATCGAGACCTTCGCGCAACAGATTCACGCCGATCAGCACGTCAAACTGGCCAAGACGCAGGTTACGGATGATTTCAATACGCTCCAGCGTATCCACGTCTGAATGCAAGTAACTGACTTTGAGCGCCGCCTCCTGCATATATTCAGTCAGCTCCTCCGCCATGCGCTTTGTCAGCGTCGTCACCAGCACACGGTAGCCCTTCTTCACCTGCTCATGGCATTCGGCCATCAGATCATCCACCTGCGAAGCCACAGGCTTAATGATGCACGGCGGATCGATCAGCCCGGTTGGGCGGATGATCTGCTCCACGACCTTGCCCTTCGTCTGTTCTATCTCATATTTACCGGGCGTCGCGGAAACGAAAACCGTCTGCGGACGCATTCTATCCCATTCCTCAAATTTCAGTGGACGGTTATCAAGGCACGAAGGCAGGCGGAACCCATGATCGCGCAGTACGGTTTTGCGCGCATAGTCGCCATTATACATGCCGCCGATCTGCGGCACGGTGACATGGCTTTCATCGATGAACAAAAGCGCGTTCTTCGGCAGGTACTGAAATAATGTCGGCGGCGGATCGCCCGGCCTGCTGCCGGTCAGGTGGCGCGAATAATTCTCGATCCCCTTGCAGGTGCCCGTCTCCATGAGCATTTCAAGGTCGAACATCGTGCGCTGTTCCAATCGCTGCGCTTCCAGTACGCGGCCGATGGAATGGTAATATTCCAGCCGCTCTTTCAATTCTTCCTTGATCGAGACAATGGCACGCTCGAGCGTCGGACGCGGCGTAACATAATGGCTGTTGGCATAGACATTCACCGCATCGAATGTGTGCGTCTTGTTCCCCGTCAGCGCATCGAACGCGGTAATCGACTCCACTTCATCGCCGAACAGCGAAACCCGCCATGCCTGGTCTTCCAAATGCGCCGGAAAGATATCCACCGAGTCGCCACGCACGCGAAACGTGCCGCGGTGGAAATCCAGATCGTTGCGCTCATATTGCAGCTCGATAAGCTTCTTGAGCAGCAGCGTACGGTCGATTATCCCACCCTTTTTCAGCGTCAGCGTCATATCCGAATAAGTCTCCGCCGAACCGATACCGTAGATGCAGGAAACCGAGGAGACCACGATTACGTTATTCGGATTTTCCAGCAGGCTGCGCGTGGCCGAATGGCGCATGCGGTCGATCTGTTCGTTGATCGAAGAGTCTTTTTCGATGAATGTATCACTCTTGGCGATATAGGCTTCCGGCTGGTAATAATCGTAATAGGAAACGAAATATTCCACGGCGCTGTCCGGGAAGAAGGATTTCATCTCGCTGTAAAGCTGCGCGGCCAGCGTCTTGTTGTGCGCCATGATCATGGCCGGGCGCTGGGTCTGCTCGATCACGTGCGCCATCGTAAATGTCTTGCCCGATCCGGTTACACCAAGCAATACCTGGTCACGCGCATGCGCGTTCGCGCCCTCCACGAGCTTGGCAATAGCCTGCGGCTGGTCTCCTGCGGGAGTATAGCTGGAACTGATCTTGAACATAAGAGAGGTAGAATACCGCCGAAAGCCTTACTTTGCAAGCGGGAGAGGTTTAGGGACACCCAGACTGCCGAAGCAGAAGATAGTATCCTGGAACGGTCGCCAGCCGTTCATCTTTTTTTAACGCAAGTCAGCGTGCGAGAATTTTGGAGAGCAGCACCTCAGTAATCCTGAAGTACGAAGCATCCTCCATCCTGCAGCGCTCAAGGAATCCCTGTCCCTGAAGGCGCCCAAGCTCTCGCAAGAGACGCTCAGGGTGAGAAAGGTAGGCAATAGCAAAATACTCGTATGCCGGCACCTTGCTCACGTCTTGGTACTTGTTCCGGGGAAAGTGCTCTCCAACCCAGGAGAAAAACTTCTCCTCGTTGAGAAGCTCTTTCTCTTCGATCTTGTTACCCTCCTGCCGGATGAACAACTCGATCAGCCAGAGAAGACTATCCAGAGCAAGTACGCGAAGATAGGGACGGAACTCGACAGGGAATCGTTCGCCGGTCACGTGGTTCCTTTTCTTCCAGCACCGAAATGGTGCATTGGGCATTGTCTTGCCGCGACCGCAAATTCGCGCAGCCGCAAAACCGGATGCAGAAAACCTATTGGTTTGCCGCAAACGGGTGTATCTCGGTTATTGTATCACATTGACTCGTCTTTTTTCTATTACCCACTGCAACTGTCACAAAAACTTCATAATTTCCTGTCTAGAAGACAACCTCATAAATTTGTTAAAATAAAAACGGTTTCGCTGTTTTCAGCCTGTTTTTCCAACCCGAAGGGAGATTTCACAGGACTGACCTCAGCGTGCCGGAAAGCAATTTCCGCAATCCGAAGGGAATCAGAACCATGTCCGACCAGGACACGACCGAGCAGGACTTCGAGATCAAGGTGACGGGACGTACCGAAGGTGCCCTGTCCGAGAATGCCCGCGCCGCGCTCACTGCGCGTCGGGAGCGGCTCGCGGCAGACGCCAAGAACCGCACCACGGCCACGGAGCTGCGCGGCTACGCCGGCAGCCTCCGCAGTCAGGCCGACGAGGCGGAGCAAACGGCGAACGAGATCGACCCGACCAGCGCTGTCACCAAGACGGAGTCGACCACGATCGACCCGCAGACCGTCACCGCCGCCATCACCTTCGCGGCGGAGATCGTCGCCATCGTGGGCTTCATCGTCCGCAACCGGCGGCGGCAGCGGTACCTGCACATCTGATCCCTGCGGGGCGCTGTGACAACGTCGTCCAGCGCCCCCCAGTGACGGCCACCTCCCCGAAACCCCTCCGGGTTCTCGGGGAGGTGTTCCGTTATGATTAATTCTACTATGTTTGGAAATAGAGGGTTGATGCCTGAAGAAGATCGCGATCATCTGTTAGATGCGGCGAAGGCTAGACTTGCTGCACTCGCTGCGGCAGGCGCCGCTCTGGTTATCGCAGGTATGAAGCGAGACAAGGGTGAGGTCGACGAGGTAACGGGAGAGCTTCCGAAGAAGAAGAAGCTTTTCTCACCCCCTCGCCAGCTCAACTTCTTCATTCCATGCGACGTGATGCCCGAGGAACCATTCGTTAGCAAGTTAACGATCACGCCAACTGGAGAACCGATCATCATCAACTACATCTACATACAGATGCCACGCCGCTTCCTAGACAGGAAGTTCTGGATGTGACCATCTGTTGAACCTTGCGGCGCCTGAAAACGACATCAGTCGCCGCGTAACGAGCCCTCCCCGAAGCCCTCCGGGTTCTCGGGGAGGTGCTCCGTTATGATTGATCCCACTATGTTTGAGAATAGAGGATTAATGCCTGAAGAAGATGCTCAGGAACGCCCGACTAAAGATCTGGTTCGCGGCATCGCCATAGCAATCGTCAGCGCCGTGTTCATCCTCATATTCCCCAAACGCGCTCTTCGTCGCCTCCTGCGCAACAAGCAGCAGTCGCGTTGATCGCTGCGGCGCCTGACAACGATATTAGGCGCCCGTGACAGACACCTCCCCGAAGCCCTCCGGGTTCTCGGGGAGGTGTTCCGCCACAACGCAATACTTATACTTTATTGCTTGTCATTCCTGCAGACGCAGGAATCCAGCCATCTTGTTGCTCTGGATGCCAGCTTCCGCTGGCATGACACTCTAAGAAAATATGGAACAAAAGCGAAGCCAGTAGGCTGAGCCCTTTAGTCGCCGAAGGCGTCAGGCTCATTGCGAAGGCCAGCAGGCCGAAGCAGGAGTGAAACAACTTATCCTCTACTTAAACGCCGCCACAATACCGATAACAGCCGGCCCCAGAATAATCAGGAACAATGCAGGCAGCAGGAACACGATCAGCGGCACGGTGATGAGCGCGGGCAGACGTCCGGCTTTTTCTTCCGCGCGCATGAGACGCTGGGTACGGTAATCTTCCGACATCACACGCAGCGTATCGGTCAGGCTGGTACCGAACTTTTCCGACTGCAGCAGCGCCGTGACGAGCGCCCGGAAAGCCGGAAGGCCGTTGCGTTCCGCAAGGTTATTCAACGCCTGGGCACGGTCGTTAAGCAAGCTGAGTTCAACGCGGGTGCGGTTCAATTCCTGGGTAATATCCGGATGGGCACGCCCCAGCTCTTTACATACACGTAAGAGCGCACCGTCCAGTGCAAGGCCGGATTCCACGCAGGCCAGCAGCAGGTCGAGCGCGTCAGGAAATGAACGCTGCAGCATCTGCTTGCGCTTTTCCTGTTTATTCTTGATCAGCAGATCCGCACCGAAAAGCCCGCCCATCGCAATCAGAAGTGCGATGATATAATCCAGCATTGCAGCATCGTCGCGTGTCGCAATCAGAATCGCCACCAATACAAACACCACCGACAGCACACGCGTAAAGAACAGATAATAGATTGGTGCGTCGGGCGATTGAATACCGGCCTGGTAGAAACGCAGCTGGTTATTGACGCGGAATGCCTCCACATCCATGCCGATGGCCTTGAACATGGAAGCCAGAAACACCGCGAGCGCCGCAGGTTCTCTTTCCGAACGCAGCGATTCAAGAAAATAATCGTTATCCGTATCATTGCCGCCACCGCCTGTATCGCGGTCTTCGCGGAGCTTCTTAAGACGCTCGGACGTTTTGGCTTTTCCCGAAAACAGCACTGCCCCCAGAATGGACAGCAGGAATACAACCGCAGCAACGACGACAGGAAGCAAGGTGTTATTTTCCATTACATCCTCTCCCGCACCGTTAAGCTATAGCTATGTTTGCGATCCATGTGCAGCCTGCCTATATGTCAATGTCGATCATCGCGCGGATCACGATCTGCGAGATAACGATGAGTGTGCATGCCGCCCCAAGGATAATATTTCCCGTCAGCGTCGTGAAAAGCGGATCGAGATAGGAGGGCGTGATATAATAAAGCGCGCAGAATTCCACGACCGGAATACCGCCAAGAATATAAGAAGTCGCGCGGCCTTCCGAAGTCATAGCCCGGATTTTTGCACGCAGCTG
Source organism: Rickettsiales bacterium (assembly GCA_035765535.1). Taxonomy (NCBI): domain Bacteria; kingdom Pseudomonadati; phylum Pseudomonadota; class Alphaproteobacteria; order Rickettsiales; species Rickettsiales bacterium. The sequence goes on from DASTXE010000004.1 coordinate 258,351, forward strand.
TTTACGCTTACGGATAATGGAGGAAAGGTTCGTCAATACTTCCGTAAGGCTGCCGCCAGTCTCCTGTTGCACGGAAAGCACAACCACGAAGAAATCCACGTCCTGCAATCCCAGACGAGACGACATGCGCTTCAGTGCTTCCGGCAGCGTACGTCCGTAAGATACCTCGTCCGTCACCTGCTTGAACTCGTCGCGGATCGGACTGTCCATATTCTCGGTAATCATGCGCATCGCGGTGTTGATAGGGTGACCGGAACGCACGCTGCGTACGATCAGATCCACCGCATCGGGGAACATGTCGAGAAATTTCTGGTTACGTTTATTGATCCTGCTGTTCAAATATTTGCGGGGCACGAGATACGCCAGGATCAGGCCAATCAGAATGGCAATCGCTCCGAGATTATGCAGGGCGAAAATAGTTCCGAAAAATAACGCTATCGTAAAAAAGATAACCAGCGCGCGCTGTTCCCACATGCCCGAACGCACGAGCAGGTCGCGCGTCTGGCGGACACCCGGCAGATTATAGGGGAACGAAGCGGCATCGCCCGGACTGTATTTCAGAAGCTGGTCATAGCTGACTTCCTGTCCGACCGTCGACGCACTGTCCCGGCTATCCTGCATGATGCGGCCGAGCAGCGCCTGTTTGCGCTGGGACTCATCGCTCGAAAGCAGCTTCAGCGCAGCCACGAGGCAGATCACGAATACCGATCCCGCCGCTGCCGCCGGAAGCAATATGTTATCCATGATGCCGGCCCCAAGGATTATTGATATGTTTAGTGTTCATAATTAACGATATATTAAGCACTTGCAACGTGAAATATACCAAACCCCCGTTAAGATTTCGTTAATGGCGCCGCTGCTTCTAGTCTTGTATGGCACGGCATCGGAGCGAGGAGAGATATTTCTATGGTAGTGCGACTTTTTTGCCGCAAACTACACGAGGATCAGCCGCACGTAATTAATAGCTTATACGTAGTATCCTTGCTGCCCAGATACACCTCGTTATCGCCTTTCTGCAGTGGCGCGCTGTATACGCCACGACCCCGGCCGATCATAAGACCATTGACAATCGTGCAGAAACGACTGCCCAGATCGGAAACAACGATATTATCCTTATCATCCACGGTGATTTCACAATGCTGGCGTGAAACTATCATCGGGTTTTTATGCGATGCGATGGCCAGATGCAATTGGTCTTTGCGGTTACGCTCTCCGTCTTCCGGATAACCTCCGATGCGGAATGGCAACGCGCTCGCCGGTATTTCCACGGGCTTGAACTGTGCCCGCAGCACATCCGTACCCGGTGCAATGGTGATGGTCGCAATGTCGCCCCTGGGTACCAGCGTTACCGGAGCCTGTACTTTGGTGCGGGTAGGAAGGATCTTTTCAAACGCAAGCAGCAGCAAGGGTTTGATGATGTCCGGACAGGCTGCGAATAATTTCTGGAATTCTTCCAGCGAGACCGGTTGTAATGTTGTGTCTTCCAGCGCTACCGCCGTATAGGGCCTGAGCGCATCCGGATCGAAAATGGCCAGTTCGCCGAATGCCCTACCCGCTTCGACTTTCCCCAGACTGACCTGCGTTGCATTCTGAGCATAAGCAAGCTCTATGCTGCCCGAAGTCACTACATAAGCTACGTCGGCCACATCCCCTTCATTGAACAGGACTTCACCAGCGTTTATTTTGATCTCCGCCATACGGTTTTTCATCGCCAGATTTTATACGCGATCACCTTATTCTACCCACGCGAAATTGGCAAGGTTTCTCACAGGAGAGTACACATGCAAACATGCCTGACGAGCAGACCATCCCAACACCAAAGCACTATTATGTATATGTTTCGTGGAGGAGCGAAGCGACGACCCCGCGAGGCGAGGGGGTAAGCGTAAGCGAAGGGGGCGACGTACTCGCCCCCTTACAACAACAAAAACTATTCCACCGTAACCGACTTCGCGAGGTTTCGCGGCTGGTCCACGTCCGTGCCCTTCTGCACCGCCACATGGTATGCCAGCAGCTGGATAGGCAGTGCATAGAGAATCGGCGCAGCGAATGCATCGACCGCCGGCATCTCAATGACGGCGCTTGCGATATCCGCCAGCTCCTTGCAGCCTTTTGCGTCGCTGATCGCGATCACTTTGCCGCCACGCGCAGCCACTTCCTGCGCGTTGGAAACGGTCTTCTCGAACAGGTGATCATGCGGCGCAATGACGATCACGGGCACATGCTCGTCGATCAGTGCGATCGGACCGTGCTTGAGTTCACCGGCCGCATAGCCTTCCGCGTGAATGTAAGAGATTTCCTTGAGCTTCAACGCACCTTCAAGCGCAATCGCATGGCTCCCGCCACGGCCGATATAGAGAATATCGCGCGCGGAGGAAATGCCTGCGGCAACCTGTGCGATACGCTCTTCATTATGCAGCACTTCCACAATGCGCGAGGGCACTTCCGCCAGCGCATGGATCAGGCGCGCAGCTTCTTCATGCTTGATCGCGCCGCGTGCTTCACCGATGGCAATGGCGACGCAAGCCAGCGTAACGAGCTGCGTGGTGAAGGCCTTGGTGGAAGCCACGCCGATTTCAATACCGGCATAGGTCGGAACAACGACATCCGCTTCATGCGCCATGGTGCTTTCCTGCGCGTTCACAATCGCCATGGAATGCTGGCCAGCCGCTTTGGTGGCACGCAGTGCCGCAAGCGTATCCGCCGTTTCACCGGACTGGGAGACGAAAATAGCCAGCGTTCCGGGCACGGTCGCCACATTGCGGTAACGGTATTCGGAAGCGATATCCACTTCCACCGGCAGGCGCGTAATATCTTCCAGCCAGTAACGCGCAACCAGCGCCGCGTAATAAGACGTGCCGCAGGCTACCAGCGTAATCTTGTTGATCTTGCCAAGGTCGAACGGCATTTTCGCAAGCTCGATCTTGCCGCTCGTGAAATCGCAGAACACGCTCATCGTTTCCCCGATCACGGTCGGCTGCTCGTAGATTTCCTTGAGCATGAAGTGACGGAATTCGCCCTTGCCGACAGCGGCACCGGTCAGGCTCGTCGTCTTGACGGGGCGGGTTACTTCTTTATTGTCACGGTCATAGAACACCGCGCTCTTCGTCGTCAGCACGACCATGTCACCATCTTCAAGGTAAGCAATTTTGGAAGTATAGGGCGCGAGCGCAGTCGCATCCGACCCCATAAACATTTCGTCCTTGCCGTAACCGATTGCAAGCGGCGAGCCTTTACGCGCGGCAATCAGCAGGTCCGGCTGCGAAGCAAACACGATACCAAGCGCAAACGCGCCTTCCAGCTGTTTAAGCGTCAATGCAACGGCTTCCTTGGGAGCCTTTCCGGCTTTCAGCTGCTGGTCGATCAGATGCACGACAACTTCCGTATCCGTCTGCGAGGAAAATACGACACCCTTGTTCTGCAGTTCCTGCTTCAGTTCACGGAAGTTCTCGATAATGCCGTTATGCACGAGCGCCACGCGCTCGGTTGCATGCGGATGGGCGTTGGCTTCAGTCGGCAGGCCGTGCGTTGCCCAGCGCGTATGGCCGACACCGGTATTACCTTCCAGGCCCTTCGCATGGACAGCCTTCTCCAGGTTTACAAGCTTGCCTTCCGCACGGATACGGGCCAAACCCTGCGCGCTTGAAGTCGCAATCCCCGACGAGTCGTACCCGCGATATTCAAGCTGACGCAATCCCTGCAAAAGCCTGACCGCGACCGGTTCGTTGCTGATAATGCCTACAATGCCACACATGGTAATAATTCCTGCAAATAGTGATTAAAAAAAGAGGTGCGGATACTAGGGACAAATCAACCGTTTGACAAGTAAAGCTTTGTTACGGAATGTTACATCCGCGGCTTACATCCCGGCTTGTAAAGATATACATTAAGCAACGGGAAAAGCTCACTTTTTGAATGGGTCTTTGCCACATCCTCCGCAGGATACACAACCCGGATGCCGTTTTGAGCCAGTATCTGCTCAAAATGGAAACCTTGCGTATCGGAGATTTCATACTCGCCTTTGCCGCAAACTGCAAGCACATGGCTGATCTGGCGCTTAATCTGGCTGTTTTCCAAGGCCGCCTCGTCCGTATTGGGACCGACAATCAGCGCCGAATTGGCAAATAGCAACAGGCATACGACTCCCGCGGCGATACGGTGACGCCCGATGCGGGAAGCCAGCGCGGGAATAACCATTACGAGCGGAATCAGGGCAATCTGCGGTGCGTAACGCGCCCACCAGCTCCCGGGATTAATCAGTACGGAGATCAGGATCATGACAAGGATGGCATTCATTTCCGCATCCTTGCGGGCAGGTGTCAGCGCATAAATAAGCAATGCGCAGCAGAATATTCCCGAAAACAGCACACCCCATCCGCCAATGCGGATGTCGTTATACGCATAGAGGTCCAGCTCTTCCATATTCACGGAGAACGGAAGTTTCAGCCGCGGCTCTGCCGTTCCGCCGACACGATAGATGATGTTACCGGCACGGCTGAAAATAGATTTGACCACCCGCACCGGCGTCGAGGTATGATTCTCATTGAACGATTTCGGGCTCTGCGCTGCCACTACATCCGTCTTCTGCGCGCCGAACAATGGGTAGAGCGGGTTGCCCTCCTCCAGCATATTGCGTATATACGGATCATATCCCATGAACACGCCGCCCAAAAGCCCAGCCAGCACCATCACGTAAACAAGCTTCACACCGCCTCGAAAATCCTCTTTCGCACGGCTCCGGTACCAGCGTGAAAGCCATATGATACCATCGACCATGGCGATAATCCCAACCATGGCCGCCCCCGTGAACTTGATATTGATCAGCAGGCAGGCGGAACTGACGAAGACAAACAGGTCGATATGCCGCAACGGCGGTCTTACGCACGCTTCGGGCTCGCTGTCGGCTGCTTGGCAACGCGTGCGCCCAAGCAGCGCTACACCGGAAAACAGGGCAAGCGTCGTCAGCGATGCAAGCGCACCGTCCACATAAAATGTGTGGATCTGGGAGATGACGACCGGGTTGACACTTGCTGCCGCAGCCGCAAGCAATGCACTGCCCGCGCTGAATCCGCGCACCCTGAGAAAGCTGTAGAGATAGGCCAGCACCGCCGTCATCAGCATCACGTTGTCGATCTTGCCAAAATTGTAATTGCCCGTCCAGTGCGTCACCAGCGCCGCGAAATACCAGGTAATCTTGGGATAATGATTCACCCAAAGATCGTCAAATCCGTGCATCCACTGATAGATCGTATTGACGCCCGCCAGCAGCTGCAGAATGGCGTCCGCATGATAGGTCATGCTGTCATTGCTGGTATCGTAGAACAAATGCGCGAGCCAGAAGGCTTTCGCCAGCACCAGAACAAGCAGCGCCACAGCGGCAAGTTTTATGCACAAACGCTGTCCGCGCAGGAAAATAAGGCAGAATACCGGAACAAACGCTGCACCGCCCACCGGAATAGACCACCGCCATGCCTGCAGGTCCGCGTACAAAGACGCGATAAACAGCACACACGGAATAAACATCAGCCCCAGCAGCGAGGCAGCGATATAATCCGCTACTGCGCCGGAACGGCCATGATTACCTTCAGGAATAAAATCGCGCATAGGTAGAACTTACCCCGGCCTTAGTGACGCGTCAAATTACGCTTTTGTAAACTTATTATCCGTAATCGGTCCATGCGCGCGTCCGTGCACGAACTGATCCACATACGGATTCTTGCTGTGATATATCTCCTGCGCACGACCGATCCAGATGATCTTACCCTCATAAAGCATCGCCACGTTATTAGCGATTTTGCAGGCGCTGGCCATGTCATGCGTAATGGAAAGCGTTGTAAGCCCGAGTTCTTTCGTGCACTGGATGATAAGCTCGTTGATTACGTCCGCCATGATCGGATCAAGTCCGGTTGTCGGCTCATCAAAGAAGATAATATCCGGATTAGCGCAGATCGCGCGCGCAAGCGCCACGCGCTTCTGCATGCCGCCGGAAAGCTCAGCCGGGCGCTGCAGCGCCACTTCCGGCGTAAGCCCCACCGATTTCAGTTTCTGCACGGCCAGTTCCTTCGCCTGCGCCACGGTCATGGACTGGTTCTGGCGCACAGCAAACGTGATATTTTCCCAGACTGTTAAGCTGTCGAACAACGCACCGCCCTGAAACAGCATGCCGAATTTACGCATCAAATCTTCACGTGCGCGACCGCGTAATTGTGTCACTTCCTCGCCGTCAATCTTGATGCTGCCGGAATCGGGTTTCAAAAGCCCAAGAATGCATTTGAGCAGGACGGATTTGCCCGTGCCCGAACCACCGATGACTACCAGCGATTCGCCCTTGGGAATCGTAAGCGAAATTCCGTCCAGCACGACCTTGCTGCCGAATTTCTTATGCACGTTTTTCAATTCGATTTTGGGAGTGTCTGCCATATGCTACGACCCGAAAAACAATGCAGTGAGGAAATAATTGGCGAAGAAGATTAGGATCGAGGCCGAGACCACCGCATTCGTGGTCGCCGTACCCACGCCCTGCGCGCCGCCTTTGGAATGATAGCCGTGATAGCAGCCCATGAGCGCAATAATGAAACCGAACGCCGCCGCTTTCACAAGGCCGGAAACAACGTCAATACGCTTCAAAAAGTCGAACGTGCTGATGAGGTACGGCACCGGCGAAAAGCCAAGCTTATGAATGCTCACCAGATAGCCGCCGAACACGCCGATAATATCCGCAATCACCACCAGGCAAGGCAGCATGAGCACACCGGCCAGCAGGCGCGGAAACACCAGGTATTTCTGCGGGCTGGTGGAAAGCGTCGTGAGCGCGTCAATCTGCTCGGTCACGCGCATCGTGCCGATCTCGGCAGCGAACGCTGCGCCGATACGCCCTGCCACCATCAGGCCCGAAAGCACCGGACCGAGTTCACGCGTAATGGAAAGCACGACGACCGTCGCAATGGAGCTTTCCGCATTGAATCGGGAAAAACCGGAATAGCTTTGCAGCGCCAGCACGGCCCCCGTAAACACGGCGGTCAGACCGATAACGGGCAGCGAGAAATAGCCTATATCAATCATCTGGCGCAGAATCTGGCGCGGGTAATAAGGTGGACGGATACCGGTGATAATCGCTTCGATGGCAAAAATGGCAAGCCTTCCGACGGAAGCGAGGAAAGCAAGAAACACCCTTCCTATGCTGGCAAGAAAATTCATATAAAACCTTTGAAATGCTCGGGAAAGATTACCGATTGCACGCACCGGGTCAAGAGGAAAAGGGCCTAAAGCTTAAAGCCCTTTACAAACCAGTGCAGGCAACGAAGCCAGCAGGCTGAGCACTTTAGTCGCCGAAGACGTCAGACTCATTGCGAAGGCCAGAAGGCCGAAACAGGAGCGATTCAACCTAATCCTATCATGGGTACGCGGAGGAGTCCTATACGACGACCCCGCGAAGCGAGGGGGAGCATAAGCGTGGGGGAGAATCCCCCACATAATAATTACTCTACATCAGTAGTCGTAATCTCCGGCTTTTTGAAAATTCGCACCATCTTGATCATGCGCGGGTCGGCGGAAAGAATCTCGAAACGCACCCCGTCGCGGTATTCGATGACTTCCCCGTCAATCGGCACATGCGCAAGCTTATAGAAAATCAGACCGCCCAGCGTGTCGTAATCCGCATTTTCGTCTTCCTCATGCAAAGAAAGGCCAAGCGCCTGCTCCAGCGCCTCGATACGCGCGCGCGCATCGACATCGCAGAAACCTTCCGCATTCCAGGTCAGTTGCGCCAGCACATCATCTTCATCGTGCTCGTCCTGAATGTCCCCGACAATCTCTTCGAAAATATCCTCGAGCGTCACAAGCCCGTCCGTGCCGCCATATTCATCCACAACAATCGCAATATGTACGCTTTCCGCACGCATCTTGAGCAACAGGTCGGTGAGCTTCATCGAGGGCGGTACGAACAGCACGTCACGCAGCACGAACGCCATATTGAATACGCCGTCACCCGCAAATAACGGGATCAGGTCCTTCACATGGATGAAGCCCTTAATATTGTCGAGCGTGTCGTTATAAACCGGCACGCGCGTATGAAAGTTCTGGACCAGATGTTCTTTCAGGTCCGCAAGCGAAATATTGCATTCCACAGCTTTAATATCGGAACGCGGGGTCATGATGTCGCTGACTTCCAGCACGCCGAAATTCAGCACTTTCTTAAGCATTTTCTGCTCTTCGTCGCGCAGTTCTTCCACGCCTTCTTCTTCATGCTCCTCGAGGACTTCCTCGATCGCTTCCTTCAGCGATGCGTCCGCATTCCTTCCGCTGATGTTGGCGCGCAGCCACAGCCGGAAACGCCTGCTGAGACTTTCCTGGTCGGGTTCGGAATGCCGGGGTTTACGTGCTTCCTGTGCCATAGGATTATGCTACCTCATAAGGGTTGGAAAAACCAAGTTTTGCGAGCATGGCAATCTCTTGTGCCTCCATACGCGCGGCGTCTTTGTCATTTTCGTGGTCATGGCCGAGCAGATGCAGCACCCCATGCACAACCAGATGCGCGCAATGCGCGCGGAAACTCTTCTTCTGTTCTTTCGCTTCGCGCTTGAGCGTTTCAAACGCAAGCACGATATCGCCCAACTCTTCACCCTCGCCGGGGAAAGACAATACATTCGTCGGCTTGTCCTTACCGCGATACTGATGATTCAGTCCCTGTACGAATGCATCATCCGCCAGAACGACTGAAAGCACGCCGCTTTTTTTGCCCAACGCTTCACGGCACCACAACTCGATCTGCCACTTATAACCCGGCACCGCGCGCGACCACTCACCGCTTATGCGCTGGATATTAATCTCAGCAGCAGGTGAAGTTGCTTGCCTGCGTCCCGCAGGCTTCTTACTACTACCGTCAGGCATGGCCGTTACGCTTTTTCTTTTCCCACTCGTCATAGGCCTGCACAATCTTGGCGGCCAGCGTGTGGCGCACAACATCGCCCTCGCCGAAGCGGATGCATTTGATGCCCTCGATATGCTCGACCTTCTTGACTGCATCTGCGAGGCCGGATTTCACATCCCTCGGCAGGTCGGTCTGGGAAAGGTCGCCCGTGATGATCATGCGGGAGTTTTCGCCAAGACGGGTCAGGAACATTTTCATCTGGGTCGGCGTGGTGTTCTGTGCTTCGTCCAGGATGATGCAGGCATTGGCGAGCGTACGGCCACGCATAAAGGCAAGCGGCGCGATTTCGATTTCGCCGTTTTCCACATGGCGCGCCACACGTTCTGCAGGCATTGTGTCATACAGTGCATCGTAAAGCGGACGCAGATACGGGTCGATCTTTTCTTTCAGGTCACCGGGCAGGAAGCCAAGTTTTTCCCCCGCTTCCACCGCCGGCCGCGAAAGAATGATGCGGTCGATGCGGTTATTGAGAAACAGCGACACGGCATGCGCCACCGCCAGATACGTCTTGCCCGTGCCTGCAGGCCCAAGCGCGAAGACCATGTCATGCTTCTGCAGCGCGTCAATATATTCGACCTGCTTCTGCGAGTAAGGGTTGATCGTCTTTTTCTGCGTCTTGATGAAAATATCCGTACTGATTGGCACACGCTTGCTGTTTTTTGCAGGAACCGACATGCGGATGGCGGCATCCACTTCAGCCGAACCTACTTCCAGCCCGTTCTCAAGTTTGCTGTAGATGGACATAATTACATCCTGCGCTTTCTGGACGGCAGCGGGAGCGCCGGAGAAAGAAAGCATATTGCCGCGCGATGTTGCCACAACGCCGAAGCTTTTTTCGAGCTTTACCAGGTTCTTATCGTCTTCACCGTACAGGGTCGGCAACAAAGCGTTGTTAGCGAACTGCATGCTGACGGTTTCGGTTTTACTATTATTATCCAACGCGTTGCCTTTCTTCTGGGTTTCCGATAATGCCGGTCAGGCTGTTCTGATGCCCTTCCGTGATAGTCACTTCTACGATACTGTCCACATGTACTTCCGCATCCTGTACATGGACGGACTGCATATAAGGGCTTTTGCCAAGCAGCTGCCCTTCAAACTTACCCTTGCGGTCGAGCAGCACTTTCATGCTCTTGCCGACACTCGCCTTGTTAAAAGCCGTCTGCTGGCGAACAAGCAGTGCCTGCAATTGCTGGAGGCGCTCATTCTTCACTTCCTGCGGCACCTGATTCTCATCGGCGGCAGCGGGCGTGCCGGGGCGTGGGCTATACGCAAAGGAATAGGCCTGTGCATAACCGACCGTTTCCACAAGCCGCAGCGTCGCCGCGAAATCCAGATCAGTTTCACCCGGGAAACCGACAATGAAATCCGACGAAAGCGCAATATCAGGGCGCACCTTACGCAGTTTCTCTATGATATTCAGGTAAAAATCCGCCTGATGCCTGCGGTTCATCTTGGAAAGGGTATTGTTGGAACCGGACTGGATCGGCAGATGCAGATACGGCATGAGCTCTTCCACTTCACCATGCGCGGCAATCAACTCATCATCCATGTCACGCGGATGCGAGGTCGTGTAACGGATGCGCTCGATACCGTCCACATTTGCAATTTCGCGGATAAGCTTCGCAAGCGTCCAGTCGCTGCCATCCGGGCCAGTACCATGGTAAGCATTTACATTCTGACCGAGCAGCGTCACTTCCATCACACCGCGCTCGGCAAGATTGCGAACTTCCGTCATCACATCGCCCGCCTTGCGGGAGAGCTCCGCCCCGCGTGTATACGGCACCACGCAGAATGTGCAGAATTTATCGCAGCCTTCCTGCACCGTCACAAACTCGGCTTTGCCGAAGGTGCTACCGGGGGCAGAAGATTGCTCCAGCAGAAAATCGAATTTTGGCTCGGGAGAAAAATCAAGGCTCGCTTCGGGACGCTCTCCGCGCAATGCCCTTGTGACCAGATCCGGCAGTGTATGATAGCTCTGCGAGCCGAACACCATATCCACATACGGCGCACGGCGCGTGATTTCATCGCCTTCCGCCTGGCCGACACAGCCGCCCACCGCGATCAGCATCTTGCCACCACCCGCTTTTTCCTTTTCTGCCCGCAACTTACGCATACGCCCAAGGTCGGAATACACCTTGTCTTCAGCTTTTTCGCGAATATGGCAGGTATTAAGCACCACCAGATCGGCCTCATCCGGCGTATCGCACGCCGTATAGCCGTGCGGGGCCATCAAATCCGCCATACGATCGGAATCGTAGACGTTCATTTGACAACCATAGGTTTTAATGTAAAGCTTCTTACTCATATATTTACGCGTATAATATAGTGTTTCCTATAGAATTTACAGTATTTTTTACGATCCTGCAGAAATCGCCCAGATTTAGCAGGTCGCTCATAATCTTAATTGCCTTGGGCTGCAATGCATTTATATTTTGATTACTATGGATAACCCTTAATATGATACAATTGCAGGCAAAGAACTATATATTCACCCTCTGCTAGAAGATGAGTCTCGATTTATGACAACCCTTATAGAAAAGCCTATTCCCATTAATAGCCAGTTTATCCTGACAGAGTTTGCGGCAAGGGATGAAGCGGAACTCCTGAGGATTGCAAAAATGCCGGGTTTTGTTTACTCCGGGCTTAACGCGTATTCCGCAGCAGATGGCAGCAGGATGTCGGTTGAAGATAATGTACATACATATTTGCATGATGAAGCTCTGCTGGCCCAAACACAGGAACCTCGGCGTACAATGTATCTGGCGATTCGCGAGCGGGCTTCCGGAAAAGTTGTAGGAGCTATTGAGTTTATGGGAGGAGAGCATGAAAGAGATGGCCAGGCAGAATTGGCCTATTTTATTTCCCCGGAACATCAGGGAAAAGGATTGGCCACTCTTGCAGGCGCCATTGCTATAGAAAAAGCGCTTAAGATGGGTATAAAGCCCTTATGGTCCGAAGCGCATCCGGATAATATCGCCAGCCGCAAGGTACTGGAGAAACTCGGATATGAGCTAAAAGAAGATGCTCAGTTAGGGCGAGGAGGCATTATTGGCGCAGACGGGCAATTGCGCGGTTATACAGAAGCGGATGGTTCACCCGGCAGGCGCGTGCAATACGTCACAACGGAAGAAAGGCTGCTACAGCATATTCAGGCAATACAACAGGAAGCTGCTGCAAAAGGCCGGAGTGGCAGATAATTTTATTCTATTGGTGTTTCGCCAATAATAGAATAACGATTACTCTTTTGCTCCTTCAGAAACAGCACGCACCTCGGTAATCACCTTCCACATGGCGCGCAGTAATTCCTCAACGCCCATGCCCGCCGCAGCAGAAATCGCATGGACAGGTTTGCCGCTCGCCTTCTTCAGCGCTTTAACCTTCTCTTTAATATCTTCCGGCGTCAGGGCGTCGCATTTATTAAGCGCGACAATCTCCTGTTTTCCCGCAAGCTTATCACTATATTCACTGATTTCATTGCGGATCGTCTCGTAAGCTTCCACCACATCATCCCGTGTGCCGTCGATCAGGTGCAGCAACACGCCGCAGCGTTCCACATGCGCCAAGAACTTGAGCCCCAGCCCCACGCCCATATGCGCGCCTTCGATCAGCCCCGGAATATCCGCGAGCACGAACTCGTGCCCGTCAATATAGACAACGCCAAGCTGCGGCGTGAGCGTGGTGAACGGGTAATCTGCAATCTTCGGCTTCGCGCGCGAAACCGCGGCAAGAAACGTGGATTTTCCGGCGTTGGGCATGCCCAGCAACCCGGCATCGGAAAAGAGCTTAAGGCGCAACCAGATCCACATTTCTTCACCCGGCTCTCCCGGCTGTGCATGCTTAGGTGCCTGATTTATCGAGCTTTTGAAATGCGCATTACCCATACCGCCGCGCCCGCCCTTGAGCAGCACCATACGCTGCCCCACCTGGGTCATATCCGCAAGCACGGTTTCCTTGTCGTCCGCCAGTATTTCCGTGCCCGCTGGCACTTTCAGCACCAGATCCTCTGACGCCTGCCCGCTACGCTGTGCGCCTTTGCCCTGCTCGCCTTTCTTGGCCTTGAAATGCTGCTGGTAGCGGTAGTCGATCAGCGTGTTAAGCGCATCGGCAACCTCAATAATAATACTTCCGCCACGCCCGCCATTGCCGCCGTCCGGCCCGCCATATTCGATAAATTTCTCACGCCGGAAGCTGACGGCTCCCGCCCCGCCATCACCGCTGCGAACATAAATCTTGGCTTCATCGAGAAATTTCATACAAATTCATTAATAATCTTAAGGATTGTGGCGTTATATACACATAATTGCGTTTATTCAAAAACTTTAATTTGCAAACAGCGGCCTAAACCCCACGTTGCGGAAAAGGATCTGCAGGTGATACGCGCACCGAAGAATATCCAAGGGCTTGTTTCAACTCGTATAATTTTTCTTTCAGTGTCGCCTCATCGACGCGCATATTTTGCCGCAGCCGTTGCCCTCCTTCCAGATCCGTATAACTGGTACTGGGATAAGGAGTCCCTTCCTGTGTAAAACCAAAGCGGTCCAGCATTCTGATGCTGGGAGCATTATCCGGGTCAACCGTTGCCCTCAACGTTTTAACACCCAGCTTCGTCATGGCATAGTCTACTGCTTTCACCACACCACGTAGCGCGGCGCCTGTCCCCTGAAGCTCTGTTGCCACCCCATAACCAAGCTCCGCATCTCCGTCTTTATTAAGATCGACCACTTCAACCATACCCATAAAACGTTTTTCGCCTCTTTGCTCGCGAACCGCAAAAATATAACCGGTGCGGGGAGTAATCTGCTGATTCCGAACCACCTCATCCCGAAGAAATTCATCGATGCTTTCTTCTGCGGGCATACGTCTTCCATCCGCGCCCAATTTGCCATTTAATATAGGGTATAAATAGCCCGGCGCATTGACTATCTCAAGGATTCTGCCCTTATCTGAGGGATAGACCTCCGTTAATTCCAGCTCGTCATTAAGGGGGATAGAGGGAATTTTCATAAGATTATTTTCTTTTTGATTATAAAAATTATCCCCTTATATAGTAATTCGCTGTATTTAGGTAGTGTATTGGGACAGGAAGCGAGCCAGTAGGCAAGCCTCTTCAGTCGCCGAAGGCGTTAGGTTCATCGCGAAGGCCAGTAGGCCGGAACGGAAATGATTAAAGGAAATGGGGGCAAAGAAGCGAGCCAGTAGGCGAGCCTCTTCAGTCACCGAAGTGTCAGGCTCATCGCGCAGGCCAGCAGGCCGAAGCGGGAGCAATTAAAAAAAGGAACAAAAAATGAGCGACAATAGCTTTGACGTAGTGATTATCGGCGGCGGGCCGGGTGGTTATGTAGCGGCGATCCGTTCGGCGCAGCTCGGCATGAAGACGGCCGTAGTGGAACGCGAGCATCTGGGCGGCATCTGCCTTAACTGGGGCTGCATCCCAACCAAGGCGCTGCTACGCTCTTCGGAAGTCGGCCACCTGCTGAATCACGCCGCAGATTACGGCTTCAGCGTCGGCAAAGTGTCGTTCGACCTCGAAGCGGTGGTCAAGCGCTCCCGCGGAGTTGCCGCTCAATTATCGAACGGTGTCAAAGGCTTGCTCAAGAAGAACAAAGTTACCGTATTCGACGCTTACGGCAAACTCGCCGGCAAAGGCAAAGTGGCGCTGGAGAAAGACGGCAACAAAACCGGCGAACTGACTGCAAAGCACATTATTCTGGCAACCGGCGCACGCGCACGCACCCTGCCGGGCTTAGAGCCGGACGGCAAGCTCGTCTGGACCTATAAAGAAGCCATGGTGCCGGATGTGATGCCGAAATCCCTGCTCGTGGTCGGCTCCGGCGCGATCGGTATCGAGTTCGCCAGCTTCTATCGTAACATGGGCGCGGAAGTGACCGTTGTGGAAGTGATGGACCGCATCCTGCCCGTGGAAGATGAAGATATTTCCAAGATCGCCCACAAGCAGTTCGAAAAGCAGGGCATGAAGATCATGACCAAAGCGACCGTAAAGGCGCTGAAGAAGGGCAAGAACAATGTCACCGCTACGGTGGAAGTGGACGGCAAGAGCTCCGACATCACTGTAGACCGCGTGATCCTAGCGGTCGGCATCGTGGGCAACACGGAAAATCTCGGGCTGGAAGGCACGAAGGTAAAAGTGGAAAAGACGCATATCGTGGTCGATAAATGGTGCGCGACCGGTGAGCCGGGCGTGTACGCAATCGGTGACCTCGTCGGTGCGCCATGGCTTGCACACAAGGCGTCGCATGAAGGCGTGATCTGCGTGGAAAAGATCGCAGGCCAGAAAGATGTCCATCCGCTCAACACGAAAAACATCCCGGGCTGCACTTACTGCATGCCGCAGGTGGCAAGTGTCGGCCTGACCGAAAAAGCCGCCAAGGACGCTGGTTATCAGGTGAAAGTGGGTAAGTTCCCGTTCATCGGCAACGGCAAGGCAATCGCACTGGGCGAACCGGATGGGCTTGTCAAAACCGTATTCGATGCGAAAACAGGCGAACTGCTCGGTGCGCATATGGTCGGCGCGGAAGTGACGGAAATGATTCAGGGCTACGTGGTCGCCAAGACCATGGAAGGCACGGAAGCCGATCTCATGCACACAGTCTTCCCGCACCCGACCATCTCCGAAGCAATGCACGAATCCGTGCTGGACGCTTACGGCAAAGTGATCCACATGTAATCAAAGAGGAGCCTCGTGAAAGCGAGGCTCCTTTCTTTTCCTCCTCATACGATTTTAAGAAAAACCACTTGTTGTTACAGGTGGTTTTTTACTGGCAATTTCATATAACTGGTCCATAATGCGGGGTGAATCCCGAAGCCTGCGAACATTAGCAGCGCGCATCAGGCAATATAATGCAAACATCCGATACAGATTCTCATCACGATGCCGCCTCCCGTGAAACCGCTCCTACACGCGGCAAGCTGAAGATATTCTTCGGTGCTTGTGCGGGCGTGGGCAAGACTTATGCCATGCTATCCGCGGGCCATCAGCGCCTGCGCGAAGGGGTGGACGTGCTGGCAAGCATGGTTGAGACGCACGGTCGCCCGGAACTCATCAAGCTGCTCGAAGGCATGCCGATGATTCCGTCGCTGGAACGCGAATATATGAACGTGACGCAACAGGAGTTCGACCTGGACGTGGCGCTGCTGCGCAAACCCGCCGTTCTGCTGCTGGATGAGCTGGCGCATGCGAATATGTATGGCGCGCGCCACCTGAAGCGCTGGAGCGATATTGAAGAATTACTGGATGCCGGTATCGACGTTTACAGCACCCTGAGCGTTCAGCATCTGGAAAGCCTGAACGATCTGGTGGCAAGCACCACAGGCGTATGGGAAAAGGAAACCGTACCGGATTCCATCTTCGATAAGGCGGAAGATATCGTCCTGATCGATATCAATGCGGATGAGCTTCTGAAGCGGTTGGAGGAAGGCAAGGTGCATGTGAGTGCGCTTGCAGCCAAGAATAACTTCTTCAAGAAGAGCAATGTCATCGCGCTGCGCGAACTGGCCCTGCACCGCACCGCAGAGCGTGTGGATGCGCAGATGGATGCCTATAAGAGCCGCGAGGGGCTGAAAGACATCGTTCCCGTGGCCGACAAAGTCATCGTCTGCATTGGCCACGACCACCTCTCGGAAAAGCTGATTCGTTCCGCCAAGCGCATGGCGGCATCGCTCCGCGCCCCCTGGACAGCCGTTTATGTGGAAAATGCCCGCCATTACCGTCTGAGCGACGAAGGCAAAAAAGCCGTGGAAAACCACCTTCGCATGGCGGAACGCCTGGGCGGTAAGACGCTGATCCTGCAAGGCACGAACGCCGTGGATGAAATCATTACCTATGCGCTTGAGAATGGCATTACGAAAATCGTGATCGGCAAGACGGGACGCTCGCGCTGGCATGACTTCATCGTCGGCTCGCTTGCCGACAAGGTGATCCAGCGCAGCGGCTATATCGACGTCTATGTCGTGACAGGTGAAGCGCCGGAAGAAAGCGGACTGCGCAGCACGAGCGACCTGCTGGAATTCAAGCCCAAGCTCTATACGCAGAGCCTGGCGATCTTTGCCGCCTGCACGGCACTGGGCATTCTCCTGCGCCCCTATATTCCCCTCGAAGACCAGATGGTCATTTATCTGATCGGCAATATATTGGTTTCGGCAGGGCTGGGGCGCGGCCCCTCTATTTTATATGCTATCTTAAGCGCATTTTTCTTCGATTTCTTTTTCACGCGCTCTTTCGAGATAGACCTCACAAGCCAGACCCTGTGGATGACCATGATCGTCATGCTGGTCACAAGCCTTGTCATCAACTCTTATGCTTCCCGCCTGCGCCTGCAGGCTAAATTTGCGCGCAAACGTGAGCGTAACACGCAGCTTCTTTATGCCTTTGCGCGTGAAATTGCCGTAACGCGCGGTTATGAAGGCATCAGCGAAGTCACCGCAAGGCATATCGACGATATGATCGGCGCGGAGATTCTCGTGGCGCTGCCCGACAGGGACCGCCATCTCCAGCTTATCCGCGGTGAGTTGCAGCAGCGTGACGAGATCAAGGAAGCCGGATTGATGCAATGGTGTTTCGACAACGCCAAAATCGCAGGACTGGGAACGGATACGATGCCGAGCGCTGAAACGCTCTACGTTCCGCTATTCACCTCTGAAAAGAAACTTGGCGTACTGGGCCTTACCCCTAAGGGAGCGGATAAGAAATTCACCCCTGAACAGGTTTCGCTGGCGGAAACCTTTGCAAGCCTGCTTGCTTCAGCCGTCGAGCGCGTGAATACCTCTGTGGAAGCAGAGCGCCTGAGTGTGGATGCTGAAAGCGAAAAATTGCGCAATATGCTGCTGAACTCCGTTTCGCACGATCTGCGCTCTCCGCTGGCTTCTATCACGGAAGCCTCCGGCGCCATTATCATGGATGAGGGCAAGCTTGCGCGCGAGGAAATACGCGACCTTGCAGGCTCCATCAATCAGGAGGCAAGCCGCCTTTCACGCATCATTACAAACCTACTGGACGTCATGAGCCTGGAATCCGGCTCACTGCATCTGGACAAACAGCCCCACTCGGTTGAGGCCATGGTAAAGGCAACGCTGGAACGCCTTGCCAGCGTGCTTACGCAGCATCAGGTCGAACTCCATGCCGATCCGGATCTCCCGATGGTGGTGGTCGATGCCGGAATGATCGAACAGGTGATAGGCAACCTGCTCGAGAACGCCGTGAAATATACACCGCTGGAGAGCAAAATCGAAATCAGGATCGGTAAAGTCGAAAACGATATTCTGGTGAGTATTGAGGATAACGGCCCCGGCATTCCGCTCAATGATGAGAGACGCATCTTTGATAAATTCTACACGGCAAGCCGCACGAGTGCTGGAAAGGGTACAGGGCTCGGCCTGGCCATCTGCCAGGGTATCATCGCCGCCCATAAAGGCCGCATCTGGGCCGAAAATCGCTCCGAAGGCGGCGCCGTCTTCAACTTTACATTGCCCATCCCGCGTTAACTAAAACTCCAAGAATATAAAATTGCGAATCCCTCAACATGCCCCCCGGAGGAGCGTAAGCGACGACTAGCCGCATTGGGCGGTGCAGCCCGCGCGGCGCCAAGGCGCGAAAGCGCCTGAACGCAATTAAATAAACTCTTCAAACATAAAGGGCGGAAGAATGCTCCCGCCCTTTACTGTAATTCACAACCAACAATGATAATATTAATCCTGTATCTGCACCTCCCTTATTCTGGGTTTCTGGGGTTGAACACTCCGACGGACCGGTGCAGGGCGGAAACTGCGGGGCCGCAGCAATGCTTTCGCCGGCACAATCGTTTGGCCGGGTTCGTCACCGATATAGCCGGACACTTCCTGGATATTCTCTGCCATAAGCTTCTCCTAGAAATCGATTTTGCCTATGCGCCCGTTGAAGCGCAGCGTGACTATTGCGCGCCTTAACATAAGAAAGCCATTGTTCGATAAGGATAAAGCGTAATGAGGATATAAGTCTTAAGATTTCTCAATAATATATAGAAACAGCATTCCGCTAATGCGGTGATATTCCGAAGATCTTTTCCACCCACAAAAAGGGAAGCGTTGCTAATACATGGAATTTCTATGGGAGCAAGACATAGTGGGCGTTAGTGTCTAATGTGTATATTTCCATGAAGAAAGTGCGGTCAGGAAGATAGATAATGCAGTCCATAAGGCAGCTTTTCTATTAAGTTCACACACCTCCTTTGAGGCCACAATAATAGATTCAATATCCACCTGATTTCTCATTGTATGTAATTCATGCGCATCGGAGATGGAAGCTGTTGTAGGAATTGATGGTTTTATCTTAATACGGCTGGCTTTTAGCCACAGCCAGGCAGCCCATATGCCGAAAATCGCAGCCAATATAGAAACTATATTCGAAATTATATTCATATTTTCCCCTATAATCGCCGCTCGCGTTCGCCTTTATAAGACACTATGGACAACTCCCGCAACTGCCGGACTCTAGTAGCATTGGAGTATGGGGATTTACTGCGGCAACGGCAAATTTAGGGGCGCTACCCGGACGTTTTAGAAATTTATGACGCTGATATATTCAAGCCGGTACCAATCCACATACGGCTTAACGGTGACCTTGTCTTTGGAAATAGCAGTCACGATACCGATGGGAAGCCCCGGAGCCAGCAACGCGCCGTCGCTGGAAGTGACGATCTTCTCGCCCACTTTAAGCTTGCTGTTTTCCGGCAGGTAAAGCAGGGAGAGCGTGTCGCTGTCGTCCCCTGCCACGATAGCATGTTCGCGCGAGCCTTCCGCCATGACCGGGATACGTGAGTTGATATCCGTCAGCAGCAGCACACGGGAGGTTTTATCCCCGGCTTCGATCACGCGGCCCACCATACCTTTGTCATTGATGACAGCGGAATCCTGCTGCACGCCGTTATCCGTACCGGAAGTAATAAGCACGGAGCGGGAATAAAGTCCGCCCGCATCCACTGCCACCCGGGCGGAGGTATAAGTCTGCTTGCCTACAGGAGCAAATTTGAGCAATGCTCTCAGGCGTTCATTTTCCGTCTTGATCTGCAATGCGGAAGAATAAGCTTCGCGCAGGCGGGCATTTTCATAACGCAGCGTAGCGTTCTCATCCCGCAAGTGAATCGTTTCCTGCACCCATGCCCCCGCAGCCGCCATGGTATCCAGCGGCTTGGCCAGCACGTTGACCGCAGGCGCAAGCACGTCGGCCAGCCCCATGCGGACATGGCGCTCGAAATCACTGTGATTCTTGCTCTGGGAAACCAGCCAGATGGAAGCGATAAGCATCGACATAACCGCCAGACGGGCAATGATAGGCCGGTAATTTATCGTCAGTACGCTGGTCTGGAAATAGTTATGCTTCACGTATCAAATCCTGCCTTTTAGATGGTGCTTTACACAACAAGAATAGTATAGAATTTTTATAAGCTGAAAACAAGAGCAACTATCACGCAAATCGTTGGCGGGCGAAGATTTTTCTGTCAACACCCTTTTGTGTAGTAACCCTGCAACTAGAATAGGGCAAAAAGGTTAAACTTCCCTTAACCATTGGCGGCTTTTTCGACTTTTTTCTCTCCTTTCACGCACAATCGCGGTCATTAATTGATTCGCCCCCTTGTAAAACGATATTTGCTACCTATATTCCTACTCAAGCTGAGCGATTCGGCATAGAAACATTTTGTCCAACGGAGAAAAAATATGAGCAAAGTCATAGGGATAGATCTTGGAACCACGAACTCGTGCGTCGCCATCATGGAAGGCAAGAACGTGCGCGTGATCGAAAATTCGGATGACGGGCTGCGCACCACCCCGTCCATCGTTGCCTTTACCGAAGGCGGCGAAATGCTGGTCGGCAACACGGCAAAACGCCAGGCCGTGACCAATTCCGGCGATACGATTTTCGCGGTAAAGCGCCTGATCGGCCGCACGTTCGACGATCCGACCACGCAGAAAGACATCAAACTCGTTCCTTATAAGATTACCAAAGCCGACAATGGCGACGCCTGGGTGGAAGCTAAAGGCAAGAAATACAGCCCCAGCCAGATCAGCGCCTTCATCCTCACCAAGATGAAGGAAACCGCTGAAAGCTACCTCGGCGAAAAAGTGACGCAGGCCGTCATCACGGTTCCCGCTTACTTCAACGACGCCCAGCGTCAGGCCACCAAGGACGCAGGCAAGATCGCAGGGCTTGACGTGCTGCGTATCATCAACGAGCCGACCGCTGCCGCGCTTGCTTACGGTCTCGACAAGGTAGACGGTAAAGCCAAGAACATCGCCGTATATGACTTGGGCGGCGGTACGTTCGACGTATCCATCCTTGAAATCGGCGACGGCGTATTCGAAGTGAAAGCCACCAACGGTGACACATTCCTGGGCGGTGAAGACTTCGACATGCGCATCCTGGATTTCCTCGCTGACGAATTCAAAAAGGAATCCGGCATCGACCTGCGCAAGGACAAGCTCGCACTGCAGCGCCTGAAAGAAGCTGCGGAAAAAGCGAAGATCGAACTCTCCGCCACCACACAGACTGAAGTGAACCTGCCCTTCATCACGGCGGATGCAAGCGGTCCGAAGCACTTGAACGTGAAGCTGAACCGCGCGAAGCTGGAAGCCCTCGTAGACGATCTGGTCCAGAAGACCGTCGGTCCCTGCAAAGCCGCACTGAAAGATGCCGGCCTTTCCACTTCGGAAATCGACGAAGTGATCCTGGTAGGCGGTATGACCCGTATGCCCAAGATCACGGAAGTCGTGAAGTCGCTCTTCGGCCGCGATCCGCATAAAGGTGTGAACCCGGACGAAGTTGTGGCCATGGGCGCTGCGATCCAGGCTGGCGTACTTAAAGGCGAAGTGAAAGACGTGCTGCTGCTCGACGTGACCCCGCTGTCGCTCGGCATCGAAACGATGGGCGGTATCTTCACGCGCATCATCGACCGCAACACCACCATCCCGACCAAAAAGAGCCAGGTCTTCTCGACCGCGGACGACAACCAGACCGCCGTTACCATCCGCGTTTCGCAGGGTGAGCGCGAGCTGGCTGCCGACAATAAAATGCTCGGCCAGTTCGACCTCGTAGGCATTCCGCCCGCTCCGCGCGGCATGCCGCAGATCGAAGTGACCTTCGATATCGATGCGAACGGCATCGTCAACGTATCCGCGAAGGATAAGGCAACCGGTAAGGAACAGCAGATCCGTATCCAGGCTTCCGGCGGTCTGTCCGAAGCAGACATCCAGAAAATGGTGAAAGACGCTGAGGCGAATGCTGAAGAAGATAAGAAGCGCCGCGCCAATATCGAAGCCAAGAACCACGCTGAAAGCATGGTGCACTCGGTGGAGAAGAACCTTAAGGAACATGGCGACAAAATCCCGTCTTCCGACAAGGAGCAGATCGAACGTGATGTAGAAGCGCTGAAGAAAGCCCTCGAAAGCGAAGACACGGACGAGATCAACACGAAGCTCCAGACGCTCACGGAATCTTCCATGAAGCTCGGCGAAGCGCTCTACAAAGCGCAGCAGGCTGAAGGGGCAGCAGCTCCGGGCGGACAGGCTGGCACCGAAGATGCGACCGCGACCGGCGGCAGCAACGAAGGGGTTGTCGATGCTGAGTTCGAAGAAATCGACGAGAACAAGAAAAAATAAGACGTGACAAGTGGCAGGGGATAAGTGACAAGTGTCGCTTTGAACCTGCCATTTGCCATATTAAGGACTCTCTACGGTTTATGTCACAAAAGCGCGACTATTACGAAGTATTAGGTGTTTCTCGCAACGCGGATGCGGATGCCCTGAAAAAAGCATACCGCAAGCTTGCCATGCAGTTTCACCCGGATAAGAATCCCGGCGACAAGCAGGCGGAGCAGAAATTCAAGGAACTTAACGAAGCTTATGACGTCCTGCGTGACGATCAGAAACGCGCGGCTTACGATCGCTTCGGTCATCAGGCTTTTGAAAACGGCATGGGCGGCGGACGCGGCGGCGGTCATCCGGGCGCTGGCGCAGCCGGATTCGATTTCTCTTCCAGCTTCGCCGATATCTTTGAGGATTTCTTCGGCGGCGGTAGCGGTATGGGCGGTGGCGCACGCAGCGGCGCAGGCAGTCAGGCACGCGGTTCCGACCTGCGCTATAACCTGACCATCTCGCTGGAAGACGCCTTCAAAGGTAAGCAGGAAAATATCAAAATCACGACCTCTGTCGGTTGCGACGCCTGCCAGGGCAGCGGCGCGGAAGCAGGCAGCAAGCCCATCACCTGCCCCACCTGTAACGGTGCGGGCCGCGTGCGCGCAAGCCAGGGCTTCTTCACGATCGAACGTTCCTGCGCATCTTGCCAGGGAGCAGGCAAGATCATCAAGGACCCGTGCCGCAAATGCGCAGGCTCAGGTCGTATGCGTAAAGAAAAAACGCTGCTGGTCAATATCCCCGCCGGTGTCGAGGAAGGCACGCGCATTCGCCTGGCCGGTGAAGGCGAGGCAGGATTCCGCAGCGGCGAAGCAGGCGACCTCTATATCTTCCTGTCTATCCGCCAGCATCCGTTCTTCGTGCGCGATGGCAGCAACCTGCTGTGCAAGATCCCCATTCCCGTCACAACGGCAGCGCTCGGCGGCAGCATTGAAGCCCCGACGATTGACGGCGGCAAAGTCAAGGTAACCATTCCCGAAGGCACGCAAAGCGGCCACCAGTTCCGCCTCAAAGGCAAGGGCATGTCGTCCATGCGCGGCCCGCGCGGCGATATGTATATCGAAGTCAGCGTGGAAACCCCGGTCAATCTCAATAAAAAGCAGAAAGACTTGCTGAAGGAATTCGAGAAAACCGGCGGCCATACCAATCCGGCTTCGGAAGGGTTCTTCAGCAAGGCAAAGGAATTCTGGAGCTCCATGGAGTAATATGAAAGCGCTTTACGCGGTTATCATATCCCTGTTTCTTCCATTAGCGGCCTTTGCTGCCGCTCCTGACACTACTGCTGACTCTTATATCGCCTGTGGCTGCGGGTGCTGCCTGCTCGACCGGAGTCCAATGCCCGAGACTTGCGTAAAAGATGCCGAAGCCCTGCAGCAGGTCATCCAGCAAGACAAGGAAAAAGCCCACTCACCTGATTGCCCTGTAGCGGGCTGCACCTACGGCACGAAATACACCATCTGCCACTCACAGGAACCGCGGGCACTTCCCGGAACCCGATGACGCGGAACATCATCTGAAACTGGTGAGAATACTTCGCCTAACGCCTCATAGTTCCCGGACGCCTTTGTCCTCTCGCTTCCCAAGAAGATTGCTCTACCTGTGCTGCCTGCTTGTGCTGCATGGCTAATTGCAAAAACCGGGCAGCAAACTGGCTGCCGTCTTCATAGTCAATTTCATGCGTAGGTTTTACTTGCGTTGCTTCAAGCAGCTTTCCGGCTAATTTTCCTGCACCGTCTGAACCTTCCAGTTCCGCTTCGGTTATCATAGCAGCAATACCATGCTCCGAGAAAAACCGGGCACGATTTTCATTCTCATAAGACCATCCCCGGAGTGTGCGTGGAATAACAACAAAAGGCTTATGCTGCGAGGCAAGTTCCAGCGTGGCGTTATAACTTCCCCTTACAATAGCGGCTTTGCAATTGGCTATATCATAGGAGAAGTCTTCATTATTATAACTACGCATAACCGTTATTTTTCCACTGCCTTCTATCCGTGCTTTTTCCTCAAACGCTCTGAACACCTCATCCGGACAATCATTGGAAAGTACGATCTTCCACGGCTGATCCGCAAAGAGGCTCTGCTTACTCGCTTCTATAGCCTTATCAAAGAATAATTGATCGCTGGGCTTATAGCCGCCGCTGGAAAACACCATGACTGGCTGTTTCTCAGAAGGCAACGGATGATCATTCGGTGGTCGGTCTGCAAGAATATGCCCCAGCTGCTCCGGTTCCGGAACTATACCTGGTGTGGGCGTATTTTCTTTATAACCCTCCACCAAAAGATGATCGAAAGGTTTAAGCCGCTCCCGCCTCTGTTCTGTAAATTCAAGAGTAGCACAATCGTCCCGCGCAATCGTTACAATGGGAAGCGGTGCGCCTGACTCCCGGCGGTATTGCGCGACTGCATCCACATCAGGGACGCGAGACGCGTTATAAGAGAGAGGATGAAATTCAAATACGGCGATATCCGGTTTGAAATCACGCGCGATTTCCATCACCTTGTCAGTACGCAGTTTCTGATAATCAGGCCGGTCTTCATAAAGACTTCCATCAGGGGTATAATTGCCTTCCGTGGCACGATCGATCCTTGGCAATTTCCTCAATGTTCCTTCGAAATCAAATATCTGTTCATCAATATCACCAGAGACGACTATAACCTCTCCTCCCATCTCCCGGATACGTTTTGCAAGAGTGCTGGCAATTCTTGCATGCCCAAATGTTCTCTCTGTTTCAACAAACAGCATTACACGCGGTGGATGGCCATATTGTTCTGTAAACGCATCGACCTGACGTTGTATTTCGCGATACCGTGCAGATTTGTGCATAAGGAAACATACCCTGATAAGACGAGGAAGCAATGAGGATGCACACTTTATCCTCTAATACTTAACAATGGGTTAACGCGTCAGGAGATAGGAAGAGCTATTAATACTCCACCGCAACAGGATCAAGACTCCGCCACAGATACCATGTCGCCACGGTGCGATAAGGCCGCCATTTCTCCGATCGCTTGCGTATATCCGCCAGCGTCAGTTTCTTGCCCTTGCCGTAATGCAGCTCGACCGCTTTTTGCAGCCCGATATCCGCCAGCGGAAACACATCCGGCCGCATGAGGTGGAAAATCAGGAACATCTCCGCCGACCATTTGCCGATCCCCTTGATCGAAACCAGTGTCTCTATTACCTCTTCATCGTTCTTCGCGTGCCAGTCATTGCCGGGGTTATTCAGGAAAAATTGCGAAAGCTCTTTCAGGTAAAGCACCTTCGAGCGTGAAAGCCCGAACGAACGCAACGTTTCATCATCCCGCTTGAGCACAAGCTCCGGCGTCACCGCGCCCCCAAGCCCTGTTTCGAGCTTCTTCCACACGCTTTCCGCCGCCTTGACGGAAATCTGCTGGCCGACAATCGCCCGCGCCAGCGAGAAGAACGCGCTGCCGCGGCTGGCAAGCGCCTCCCCTTCATATTGCGCCATGATTCCCGCCAGCACCTTGTCTTTCTTGGCAAGGAATGCCTTCGCTTCATCCCAGTAGTCAGGAATGGGGGCGCTTAATGACTTGTTATTCGTGCTCATCGTGCTACTAACAACTAAACAACCCAAAGGTTATATTTCCATGACCCATACTATTTACGATATTTGCGGCATCGGCAATGCTATTGTGGACATTCTTGCTCATGCGGATGAAGAGTTCATCCGCGAGCAGAACCTGCTCAAGGGCGCCATGACCATGATCGACGAAGAACGCGCCGAAGAGCTTTACGGCCTGATGGAAGGCACCGCCAAGGAATGTTCCGGCGGTTCCGCTGCCAATACGATGGCGGGCATTGCCTCGCTCGGTGGCATGCCGGCCTTCATCGGCAAGGTCAAGCAGGATGGTCCCGGCGAATCCTTCCGCTACGATATGCGCACCATCGGCGTGCATTTCGACACGCCCGCCCAGGCGGACGGTAAGGCAACCGCGCGCTGCTATATCTTCGTCACGCCGGATGCCCAGCGCACCATGAACACCTATATCGGTGCCTGCGCGGAACTGACCGAGGACGACATTAACGACGCGCTTGTCGCGCATTCCAAGATCACCTATATCGAAGGCTATCTCTGGGATACGCCCAACGCCAAGGCCGCGATCCGCAAGGCGTTGAAAGTAGCACATGATTACGATCGCACGGTCGCCTTCACCCTGTCGGATATATTCTGCGTCGACCGCCACCGTCAGGATTTCATCGAATTGATCGGCTCGCATATCAACATCCTGTTCGCCAACGAAAACGAGCTGAAATCCCTTTACCAGACCGACAATTTCGACCGTGCAGCAGAAATGGTGCGCGGCAAATGCGACATCGCAGTGTTAACCCGCAGCGAAAAAGGCTCTCTCATCGTAACGAAGGACAATACAATCCATATCGAAGCCGGAAAAGATCTGGATGTGGTGGACAGCACCGGCGCGGGGGATCTCTATGCAAGCGGCTTCCTGCACGGCTTTGCACAGGGCATGGATCTGAAAGCCTGCGGAGAAATTGCCACGCTGTGCGCATCCGAAATTATCCAGCAGATCGGCGCCCGCCCTCAACGTCCCTTAAATCAATTGATTCAGCATAAAAATAAGGTGAAGGCATAATAACGCCTTCACCTTCAAGTCTGGGCTGCAAACCTTTACTTCTGCTTACCTTCGGATTCCTGCCGTTTGCCTTCCGGCGCCTTTTCGGCAAGATGTTTCCAGTGCGCATCCATATGCTGGGCGACGATCTCGCGTTCATCCGGCGAAAGCTGTGGTGCAACTTCCGCAAAGCCTGCGCACATATTGTCATGGATCGCCATCTTCAGCCGCACGAGCTCTTTATGGCGTGAGAGGAATTTCTCTTTATCGAACTTCGGTGCAGTCAGCACGGCGCGCATCTGCTGGTAGACATCCTTTTCCTTCAATATAAGCGGCTCGTTCTGCTTGCGCACCTGCTCCATGGTCTTGTGCAGCAATTCGCGTTTGTTATCAGGCAATGCTTTGTCCCAATCAACATCCTCATGCGCATACGCGCTGACGGCGCCCGTGATAAGCCATAAAGCCGTTCCTAAAGCCAGCATCGTGCTTTTCATACATTCTCCTTTTTGAAAGACCGCGCCCTGAAATCGCCCGGATGAACGTGATACGGGTGAATAAAGGAAACTACTCGCTGCGCTGGAAAAAATAATCGCTGTTATTTGTCGGCAGCGTGGCAAACCGCTGTGACTTCCTGCTTGTCCAGCCTGCCGTTATGGTCACGGTCGAGTTCGTCGAAATTCTTCTGCACCTGGGTCAGGAATTCATCCTGCGTCACCTTGAAATCAAGGTTAGTATCCGCAGACATAACCGGATCTATCAGCAGCATGGATTCCGAGCCGCTTTCGCTGTCATGCCGTATAGAGGGCTTACGGCTCCGCTTGCTTTCGCGCCGTTCGGCGCGTTGTTCCGCAAGCTGAAGACTGCGCCAGTACGGCGCGCGGTAACGGTCCAGTTCTTCCGATACAAGGTAACCGTTATGATCGATATCCATGCGCTTGAACTGGGCCTTCGCATCCGCCAAGAATTCTTCCCGGTCAAGCACGCCGTCATGATTTGTGTCGGCCTGCGCAAGCCAGTTGGAAAATGCCTGTTCGCAAGGAGGATTGCCAAGGCTTCCGCCATTCAGCGGTTCACCGTTCGGACTGTAAAGCACCTTGATAACATGCTTGTGCGGCTCATCGTCGGAACATGCAGCCAGCAGCAGCGGAAGCAGCAGAAGGCTTGCAAAGCACCGCATGAAGCTAGCCATTTACCATCGCCTCGATCGCCATGATATAACCGAACGCGCCAAAGCCCGAAACGACTCCGCGCACAGCGCGTGAAGTGTAGGTATGATGGCGGAATTGCTCGCGGCGGCAGATATTGGAAAGATGCACCTCAATCGCCGGAACATCCACAGACAGCAGCGCATCCATCAGCGCCACTGAAGTGTGACCGAACCCGGCCGGGTTGATGATGATGCCCGCCCCTGCTTTGCCCGCTTCCTGAACCCAGGTGATCAGTTCCCCCTCATGATTGCTCTGACGGAAATCGACCGTGACGGAAAGCGTGCGCGCCTTGTCCTCGCACAGCTTGCGGATGTCGTCCAGCGTCTGCTTTCCGTAAACCGTGGGCTCTCGCGTCCCCAGCATATTCAGGTTAGGACCGTTGATGATGAAAATCTGTTTCATACGCTTTATCTGGTTTGTGCCGCAGCCGGGGCTGTTTGAGGCATCTGGTTATCCGAACCATCGGTATTGAAATCGATTGTAGATTTTTTATACGCCCTGCTCAAAGCAAAAATGGTTTTGTTATCCGTTAATTCGCATGCCTGCGTGTTTTTAGCAATACAGGAAAATTCAAAAACGGTGGGGCGCTTGTCACCGACGAGGAAATACACATAGTACAATCGGTGGGCGGGGTTACTGACGCTATCCTTGAACACGAGCTTCGGCATTCCCAGCGCATATTCCACCATTTCCGCCGTCGCGCCGATGAAAACCATATGCTTGAGAAGGATTTCTTTTTCCGTCACGCCAATGCCCGTAAGCCGCTTGATACGGTCCTGGCGGTAATGCTCGTATTTGGATAAGCCAGTGATTCCGAAGACGTCGACCTTCACGATGAGGTCGTTCAGTTCCTCCGGTTGGTACTCCTGCATGTAGCTGAGCCCTATGTAAACCATAAGGACAGCCACGATATATGGCAGTACACGCAGCATGATAAAAACAGGTCACCCTTCTAGCTAAATACCATAGAATTAAAGGTAAATTATAGGGGTTATTTATTAATTTAATATTAAGTGGAGGTTTGTTTTTGGTTAAGAAATTGGATATTCCGGGCATTACGCAATTTGATGTGCACTGTCGCAATCTTGCATCATGCCTCCTGTTAAGAGACTACATCCGGCATCAACACAACCAAAAGAGGCCATTACAGAATGCTTATATGAAGAATTTGTTTCAAAACACCACGCGTTCAAATCGTCACGAAAACTTCTGTACCTCTATGCGCCAATCTGTGTTAGGCTATATGTATGATGTGCAAGACTTATATCAGGTCATTATTCAGCTTGCGCCACGCTATTTTCGGCGCCGTGCTGACACTCATGCTCGCGTTGGCCCCGGCGATACAGGCCATGCAGCCTGCACTGCCGGTCAACTGGCCGCAAAACAGCATCAGCTGGAACCAGTTACAGGCGCTGATGGCTGGAAATCCGGGATATAATCAGTTCAACATCCGTTTTCCCAATGGCTTTGTCTGGAATGCAGATGCCGGAACCGTCCAAAACCTTTATAACGCCTATACCCAGCACGCCCAGACTTTAGGCTACGCCGGCAACAACATCCCTGCACTGGTGTTTTCCTCCCTGAATAATGCATCGCGCCTCACCGGCGGAGCGATGACCGTGCCGCTGAACCGGATCACCCAGGCCTCGCAAAGCACCATGCAGAACATCATGAACCAGCTGGATTATGAAAAATACCACCTTGCCAGCTATCTTCCCGACTGGCTGAAGAACATTATCGTCATGATTTGCAATGGGTTCTCCATATTGTTTGACACTATGGCCGATGAATTCCACCAGTGGTTCGACTAGGCCGTAATCCCCTTTAAATGCATATTTCCAAAACAAGGGCTTACGGAAAGCGCCGCTTTCGTGTAGAAAAGCGGTAAACTTACCGTAAAACCTGCATTTATTTTACAAAACTCATATGTTTAATTCCCTTTCCACCAAAATAAACGGTGTATTAAATAAATTACGCGGTCGCGGTGCATTGACCGAAGCCGATATCGACGAAGCACTGAGAGAAGTCCGCATCGCGCTGTTGGAGGCCGATGTCGCCCTGCCCGTCGTGAAACAGTTCACGCAATCGCTCAAGGAAAAAGCCGTCGGCGCGGAAGTGGTAAAGAGCATTTCGCCGGGCCAGATGGTTATCAAACTCGTGCAGGACCACCTGACCGAGTTGCTGGGCAGCGAATCCGCCGAACTGAATCTGGCTGCCACTCCCCCGGTCGTCATCCTTATGGCAGGTTTGCAGGGTTCCGGTAAGACCACCAGCACCGGCAAGCTCGCCCTGCGCCTGAAAAACCGCATGGGCAAGAAAATCCTTCTGGCCTCGCTGGACGTGTACCGTCCGGCAGCGCAGAAGCAGCTTGAAGTCCTCGCTCAGCAGGCAGGTGTCGGGTCTCTTCCCATCGTGGAAGGCGAGAAACCGGAAGCCATTGCGCGCCGCGCACTCACCACGGGTAAGCAGGAAGGCTATGACATCATCATGCTCGACAGTGCAGGCCGCCTGCATATCGACGACGAGTTGATGGACGAGCTGAAGAACGTGAAACAGATCGCCAATCCTCTGGAAACCTTGCTGGTGGCGGATGCGCTCACAGGTCAGGACGCAGTCAATATCGCACGCCAGTTCCATGAGAAAATCGGCGTGACAGGCATTATTCTGACGCGTCTGGACGGTGACGGGCGCGGCGGCGCGGCGCTCAGTATGCGTTCGATCACAGGCCAGCCTATCAAATTCGCAGGCGTCGGCGAAAAGCTCACCGATTTCGAGGAATTCCACCCGGCGCGTATCGCCAGCCGTATTCTGGACATGGGCGACGTCGTTTCGCTCGTAGAACGCGCGGTCGAAAATATCGACAAGGAAGAAGCGGAGAAGATGGCCGCCAAATTCCAGGAAGGTTCTTTCGACTTCGACGATCTGCTCTCTCAGCTGCGTAACATGAAAAAGATGGGCGGACTGGGCAGCCTGATGGGCATGCTCCCCGGTATCGGCAAGATCAAAGATAAAATGGGCGAGGCAAATATTGACGAGAACATTCTTGCGAAGCAGGAAGCCATCATCATGTCCATGACGAAAAAAGAGCGCAAGAACCCGAAACTCCTGAACGGCTCACGCAAGCTGCGCATCGCGAAAGGCTCCGGCACGACCGTGCAGGACGTCAATAAGCTGTTCAAGGCCTGGCAGCAGATGGAAGGCATGATGAAGCAAATGCGTAAACTGGGCAAGAAAGGTTTCCTGCGCTCCGGGGGACTGAAAAACTTCCTCCCAATGTAAAATCCTGCCGCAGGATTGGCAGAAATATTAGGTTATCTTAACAAAAACAATTATATTGATTGAATATTCTATATAATAAGACAATCAATAATATATTTTTGCATACCAGATTCCGGCCGTCACAAAAAATTCACTACGCCCGCATACCCGCGCCGTGCTACCCTTTTTGCTTATCCATTGGCGCGCGCGGGGACAAAGATGTTCCACTATTGCTTATGCGTTCCGCCAATTGCGGCACGACGTAATGCAAGCACGACGCGCCACATATCCAAGCCACGAGCAGCCGCTCAAGGCTTTGATGCACCGGGAGGTGACAGAGTGTCCCGAGAAGTGCGAAAACATGCACTGGCAGCAGTCGCAAGGTACGATGGGACGCGCGAAGCGGTAACAGAAGCATTCAACCGCTTCGCCCAAGAGTCTGGAAAGGCCCTGGGCAGCGTGCGCCACGCTGTCAATGGCCACGCCTTCGACCTCGCACGTGCGGGCGACCAGGCGACGGACTACACCCAACGTCTCAGCGCAGCACATGCGAAGCTCGCTGTGATCACGGAAGCCTTGGAGGCCGCGCTGGGCAGCGCTGCCGACGAGGAAACCAAGGCGGGCGATACCAGACTGTGGCACGCCCGCATGGAACTGCTGGAAGAACTCTGCGGGATATTGGGAGTCGATCCCAGCATCCTCGCACCGCCGGAGGAGGAGGCCGAAGAGGCCGACGCCACGGCGGTACCAGCAACGGGTGAGCCTGCGGCACGGCGCACCCAGCCCAGGCGCCGCACTCGCAGACGCAGGCGAGGGCGGAGGTAGTAGCCTGCCGGTCCCCTTTGCTCCCCTCGTGGGTCAGCAGGGGGGACCGGCGCGTCTCTCATAACATTCCACATTCACCGACTAACGCAAGAATACAAGACTCCTGAACGGGTCGCGGAAGCTCTGCATGGCAAGGGGCTCCGGCACGACAACCGGACAGAACGTCAATAAGCTGTTCAAGACCTGGCAGCAGATGGGAAGGCATGATGAAGCAGATGCGTAAACTGGGCAAAAAGATTTTCTGTGCTCCGGTGGACTGAAAACCTCAGTCCCGATATAGCACAACCAACATAAGCATCTATTATTTATAAGAATATACTTAAAATAAATCTATTATAAAATTTACCTCAACTAGTAGTTGACAAGAGGACATCATATTCAACATAGTGGCGCGCTACTTTTTCAACAACAATCTAGGAGCGAAACTATGGCTAACGTCGTCAACCACGGTCAGGTTCTTCAAGCACTGACTACCAGCGGTATCATCAACAAAGGGATCACAGTTGATCAATTAACTGCTGCAAGCCAGCAGATCGCCAGCTTTATCGGCGACAAAGTAGCCGACTGGACCTTCGTCTCTCCGAACTATGTCTATAAAGGCAGCGATATCGCCGGCGTTGTAGTAAGCCAGGAAGCACAGGCAAACGTGTTCAAATCGCTGACTGCAAACGGCATCATCAACAAAGCCATCACGCTGGAACAGATCGTTGATGCAAGCCAGCGCGTTTCAGCTCTGGGCGTCGCAGCGGCGAAGGGCGACTGGACCTTCATCTCGCATAACTACGTCTACAAAGGCAGCAACGTTGCCGCTGGTGACATTGCCACGCATATCGCAGGCAGGTAGTTAGTTAACCTGGTGGCGCTCTTCCGCCGTTGAGGGAGAGCGCCATTTCCTTATTCATACCCCGGAATTGACATGAACGTATTGCAATCGATCTTTAAGACCATCTCCGAAAACCTGTCCTTCTTTTCCTTTGAAGAGGAATTCAGTCAGAATCTCTACAAGCGCTTTTCTGAGCTGGCTATTTTCATGCATTACGCGTCGATGGACAAAGACTGCCGCTCCTATGAGGGATACGCAGAGACAGTTGAGCATCTTGCCGCAAAGATGAAATGCATTACCCCGGACGATGTATTCAAAAATTTCTATACGTCCTACCACATCATCATGCCGTATGTATTCATCCGCCCGCACCACCGCATAGACACGCTCGAGAAGACACTGGCAATCGTGTGTGACGGTGAGTTTTATTCCTCCGAAATTCCACCGCACCGCCAGATGGAGTGGAATCTGATGCTCTATAAGCTTGGGCGAAAGAAAACCCTCCAGGCAGAAAAAAGCTCCATCCTGCTGCGTAACCATTATTTACCATTCGTGGACCGCGACCTCGTCTACGCCCTCACACATGCGGTCTTTTACCTCACCGATTTCGGC
Source organism: Rickettsiales bacterium (assembly GCA_035765535.1). Classification (NCBI taxonomy): domain Bacteria; kingdom Pseudomonadati; phylum Pseudomonadota; class Alphaproteobacteria; order Rickettsiales; species Rickettsiales bacterium. The sequence continues at coordinate 292,276 of DASTXE010000004.1, forward strand.
TTCCGCCAAAAAGCCCCGGCCCGGATCGACATCGACGGAACCGCCTTTCGCATCGCCTGCCTCGTCGCAAGATTTCGCGCAGTGCAGGATGTGGATGTCGCCCTCGAACTCATCATCAGCTTCCTCGCGCTCTATCCCTTCATGCAGGACCGCGCATTGGCAGAAAACCTGCTGGTCGATAGCTGCCTGTTGGCAGACGCACTCCTGCGCGAAACAGATTTCCTGAACCTGATGCCACAAGGCGAGGAAACCATGGAAGAACTGCTGGATAAAAAATACCACACGCTATTCGTGCTCGGCATGCTGCATGCATTGCTGAAATGCCAGGAGGCAAAGACTCCCTTGCCACAGCAAATCAAAGAAACCCTGCTCTTTGCAGATGAAGCCACTCCTGTGCCCACCGTTGTACTGGATGAGCTTGCACCGGTAAAAGCATCTCAGATTATAGAAGCGCTGAAGGCCAAAGCCTACGCCAAAGAATCTTACCATGAATACCGGGATAATTTTGGCCGCTCAGAGCATTTAGAGAAAGAAATCACCTTCTACCTGCGCATCCTGCAGAAACGTAATCAGGAAGGCATTTTGTGGAATAATGAGTTTGAATTCCTCGCCGTGCCCGCTGAACAACAGGCCGCTCTGCAGGTAGACTCACACACCGATCTGGAAGCCAAGATGTGTTACGCCTGAGTCTGGCAGGCAAAATTACTTTTTAGGAAGACCGCAGCTGTGATCCAGCAGTTCCTCGCCATTGGCAAAATCCGCATGCAGCGGGGAGATATGATGGGAAAGCAGCACGAATCCGGAAGTTCCATCCGTCAGGGTAATGCCCGTTACTACCAGCGTTTCACGCCCCATATCGGGGTGCTCTGCTGCAAGCAAGGCAAACAGATTGGTTCCTTTCAGGCTGCCGGACTTAAGCAGCATCGCCTCATATTCATGCCCTTGCAGCCGGACGGGCAGCCTTGTCCATGCCGTGCCGATTTCGTCTTTCACCGCAGCAAGCAGCCCGGTTACTTCCGGTTTCATGCAATCGATATGAATATGCAGCTGGTCCTGCGTGCGACCCAGTGAGGAATTAACCGCCATCCCCACTCCATCGCGCGGGAGCGGATGGCCGAGTTTGCGAAATACATATTTGCGCGCATCCCATGCCGCCTGCCAGTAATTCGGCGCATGATCGCCGAGAATCGCCGGGTCTTCAATACCGGATACGCGTTCGGTCGGCATCAGCAGATACTGCGCTGGACCGACACGGTCCTTAAACAGCGCATAGCCATCCTGAAGATCGACATACGTGCAGGGGTGGGGATTGTCATGTTGCTCTTGCCCGGCTACACACCGGTCATGCACGATACGCCACAGAATCTGGCGGTCGCCCGCCTCTTTCTGACCCGCGCAGGAAAGCAGCAGCGCGCAAGCGGCTACAACCAGGTAGGCAACAGAAAACAGGGAACGATCAGTTGCTGGCATGGACATCATTTTTAAGCTGCCGCACCGTATTTTACAACTGAATCTTTACGAATTCACCATCCACATCGCTTTTTCGCAATGAATGCGGAAAAGCTCCCGGAATTCTTCAGAACCTCAGGCTGCCGTCTGCAATAACGGTTTCAGATACTTGCCTGTCACGCTGCTTTTGCTCGCGGCAACCTGCTCCGGCGTGCCGGTGGCAACCACCTGCCCGCCTTTATGGCCGCCTGCCGGACCGATATCGATAATCCAGTCCGCGGTTTTGATCACGTCAAGATTATGCTCAATGACAACGATTGTATTACCCGCATCCACGAGCTTGTGAATCACCACCAGCAGCTTGCGGATATCTTCGCTGTGCAGGCCGGTCGTCGGTTCGTCAAGAATGTAAAGCGTGCGGCCCGTGGAGCGTTTGGAAAGCTCCTTGGCAAGCTTGATGCGCTGCGCTTCACCGCCCGAAAGCGTGGTCGCGGACTGGCCGAGCGTAATATAGCCAAGCCCCACTTCCTGCAGCGCCACGCATTTTTCAAGCACGGAAGGATTGGATGCGAAGAACGGGACGGCTTCATCCACCGTCATATTGAGCACATCCGCAATGGACTTGCCGCGATACTTAATTTCCAGCGTTTCACGGTTATAGCGGTTGCCATGGCATTCGTCGCACTTCACATACACGTCCGGCAGGAAATGCATTTCGATTTTGATCATGCCGTCACCCTGGCAGGTTTCACAGCGCCCGCCCTTGACGTTGAATGAGAAGCGACCGGATTTATACCCGCGCGCAGCCGATTCCGGCAACGCCGTGAACCAGTCGCGGATCGGTGAGAATGCGCCCGTGTAAGTCGCCGGATTCGAACGCGGCGTGCGGCCGATGGGAGACTGGTCGATCTCGATGATCTTATCGATATATTCCATGCCCGTGATGCGATCATGTGGCCCGGCCTGCTCCTTGCTGCCATGCAGGGTGCGCATAACGGCCTTATAAAGCGTTTCGATTACGAGGCTCGACTTGCCGCCGCCGGAAACCCCCGTTACGCAGCACAGCACACCCAGCGGAATATCCACATTCACATTCTTGAGGTTATTGGCACGCGCACCGGTAATCGCAATTTTTTTGTTTTTCGATACAGGCCGCCGCTTGGCCGGAACGGCAATCTGCTTTGCGCCGCTGAGATATTGCCCGGTGATGCTGTCCTTGTTCTTCATCACTTCCTTGGCTGTTCCTTGCGCGATGATTCTGCCGCCATGCACGCCCGCGCCCGGCCCCATATCGATCAGGTAATCGGAATGGCGCATCGTGTCTTCATCATGTTCGACGACAATTACCGTATTGCCCAGCTCCTTCAGGTGCTGGAGCGTGCCGAGCAGGCGCTCATTGTCGCACTGATGCAATCCGATGGAGGGTTCGTCCAGTACATATAATACGCCGGAAAGGCCCGAGCCGATCTGAGAGGCAAGGCGGATACGCTGCGATTCGCCGCCCGAAAGCGTGCCGGATTCGCGCGCAAGCGTCAGGTAATCCAATCCCACATTGATGAGGAAGCCTAGCCTGTCGCAGATTTCCTTGAATATCTTCTCGGCGATCTGCTGATGCTTCTTGCTGAGTTTCTTTTCAATTCCCGCGAACCAGTGCGATGCCTGTTCGATCGTATAGCTGCAGACTTCGCCGATATGCAGCCCGCCTACCTTCACGCACAGCGCCTCTTCATTCAGGCGATGGCCGTTACAGGCGCTGCAATGCGTGATATTCTGGTATTTCGCCAGTTCTTCACGGATATATTCGCTTTCCGTCTCGCGCAGGCGACGCTGCAAATTCGGGATCACACCCTCGAACGGCTTGGTCGAAACGAACGAACGCGTGCCGTCATGATAGGGAATCTTCACATTCTCATCGCCGGAACCGTGCAGGATAATCTGGCGGATTCGCTCCGGCAGATCCTTAAACGAGGTGTTAATGCTGAACTTATAATGCTTCGCAAGCCCATCGAACGTCTGCATGAAATATTTGGATGTCGTGCCCGCCCACGGCGCCACGGCTTTTTCATACAGCGACAATGTCGGGTCAGGGACGACCAGTTCTTCGTCGAACACCATTTCCGTACCCAGCCCATCGCACACTTTACATGCGCCGAACGGACTGTTGAACGAGAACAGACGCGGCTCGATCTCACCGAGCGTAAAGCCGGAAACCGGACAGGCGAATTTGGAGGACAGCGTAATAATTTCGTGCTCTTCGCCCTTGCCCAGCACTTCCACGAGCAGCAGCCCGTCGCTCAGGCGAAGCGCGGTTTCAATACTGTCAGGCAGGCGGTTACCCAGATCGTCGGACACAACAAGGCGATCCACCACCACTTCAATATTATGCTTCTTGTTTTTGTCGATCTCGGGCAGTTCGGACAGCTCGTAGATCTCGCCGTCGATCTTAATGCGCTGGAACCCTTCTTTCTGCAAGCTTTGCAGTTCTTTGCGATGTTCGCCCTTATGCCCGCGCACGATCGGCGCAAGCAGGTAGATCTTCGTTCCCTTGGGAAGTTCCAGAATACGATCCGCCATCTGCGAGACGCTCTGGCTTTCAATGGGCAGGCCTGTGGCAGGCGAATACGGAATGCCGATACGCGCATAAAGCAGACGCATATAATCGTAAATCTCGGTAACAGTGCCGACGGTCGAGCGCGGATTGCGCGAAGTGGTTTTCTGGTCGATCGCAATCGCCGGAGAAAGCCCGGTGATGGATTCGACATCCGGCTTGTCCTGGATATTCAGAAACTGACGGGCATAGGAGGAGAGACTTTCCACATAACGCCGCTGTCCTTCCGCGTAAATCGTGTCGAACGCGAGCGAGGATTTACCCGAACCGGAAAGGCCGGTAATAACAACAAGCTGATTGCGTGGGATGTCCACATCGACGGATTTTAAATTATGCTCTTTCGCCCCGCGTACGCGGATAAAATCATCCGTATTCATCATTTCTCCGTTTTTTAGACCCGAAACTATAGCGGATTATTAAGGAACATGTAACTATATTTTACATGGAATTATGGGGTTTCTCGCGGCTAGGGTCCTGGGGCAGGGCACTTCTCAAGGAAGTTAGCGCACGAATATTACAACTTCTACGCGGCATTTAATAAAAAATTAATATATTTCTTATAGCATAACGATATTGCCTGCCTTAAAATGATTACAGCAGTAATTACCGGAAGTTACCCCCTATGCGCTGCCTTTATTCCCTTCTGCTACTGGGAGTTACAATCTGCGTGCTGATTCCTCCGTCCGTCCGGGCCGCAACCCATAATCGACTGGAAGGTGTCAGCCTTGCGGGATTGGAAATGCCCCAGGGGACATTCCCCCCAACCGCACAGGAAGCAGATTATTATGCCGCCGCCGGCATGAATATCCTACGCCTGCCCTTCATGTGGGAACGCCTGCAACCCACTTTATACGGTCCGCTGGATAAAACCTATCTCGGCCATATCCTTTCCTTTGTAAAAGCCGCAAATGCTGCCGGGGTAAATGTGCTGATCGACTGCCATAATTACGCCATGTATAATGGCTGGCAGCTTGGCTCGCCACGCCTTCCCGCAAAAGCACTGGCCGATATGTGGCAGAAACTCGCCACCGCCACCAAAGACATGAATGTTTCCTTCGACATCATGAACGAGCCCTACCACCAGAACGGGCAGCAATGGCGAGCCGTGCTGGACGTGGTCATCCCCGCCATCCGCGCGACCGGGGCTACCAACACTATTTTCGTTGAGGGAGTCTGGTGGGCGAATGCCGCCCTCTGGCCGGAGCGCACCGGTCCTTATTTCACAGGCATAAATGACAATAATTATATCTTTGAAGCGCACCAGTATTTCGACTCCGACGGGTCGGGAACCCATACGGACTGCACAAACGGCGCTGCTGCCATCGCCAAAATTCAGCCTTTCGTGACCTGGCTGCGGCAGAATAAAGCGCATGGGTTTCTCGGGGAATTCGGCCTGACGGCAGATCCAGGCTGCACGCAGACACTGGCGACAGTGTTGCAATACTTGCAGGACAATGGGGATGTGATAGATGGCTGGGCTTACTGGGCGGCAGGTCCCGCCTGGGGTAACTATATGTTCTCGATAGAGCCGCATTTTAATAAAACGCCTGCGCAGGAAGCCGTGCAGATGCAAACCCTAAAACGGTTCCTGCCCCATGGCTAAGCACACAGGAACATCCGGTTTCACACTGATCGAGCTCAGTATCGTGCTGGTGATCATCGGCCTGATTGTCGGTGGCGTACTGACAGGGCAGAATTTAATCCAGTCCGCCGCCATCCGCGCCCAGATCGCCCAGATCGAGAAATTCAATGTCGCAGTCAATGCCTTCGACAATAAATACGGCGCCATCCCCGGCGATATGGGCCTGACCAATGCCAGCAATTTTGGCTTCACCACGACAGGCTGCACGGGCGGGGAAGGCAGCCGGGACGGCAGCGGCGTTATTGAAGGGTATTTTGGCGGCGTACGCATTCTTGAATACGGAGAAGCAACACTTTTCTGGTCGGATCTGAGCCAGGCAGGGCTGATAGAAGGTGCATTCCCCACCGGAAACAGCTACTCATCCGGCTGCGGCATCACTGCCTCCAACTGGACATTGACATCGGGCGCTACTTATATCGGCAATTACCTTCCTGCAGCGAAGATCGGCAACGGCAACTTCATTTATGTCTATGACAGCGACACGTATGAAGGCGGCATCGACAGCAATAACTGGTATGGGCTTTCCGCTGTAAACTCCGTGCATACGGATGGAAGCATGGTCTCTACTCCCGCTCTCTCGGTGCTGACTGCTTACCGGCTCGACCAGAAAATGGATGACGGCAAGCCGGTCACCGGCAGCGTGCAGGCGCTATTCATTACAAGTTACTGGATCAACCAGCCCAATGCTCAAGCCAGCGACAGCGCCACTTCCTGTTATAATACGACATCAGGCACTTATTCGGTGGGAATCAACGGGGGCAACGGCGTAAATTGCGCCATATCGTTCAGGCTGCAGTAGGCTCGCTAATCTTTATGACTATCAGTATGGACTGGAGGAGCAAAGCGACGACTAGCCGCACTGAGCGGCGCAGCCCGCGTGGCGCCAAGGCGCGAAAGCGCCTGAACGCAAAGCAAAAACTCTAGCCGTCTTCGAGATGGAGGAGCAGCCCGCCGCCAAACATCATCGCGATCATGGCTGGAGCCCAGGCCGCAAGCGTGACCGGTATCTCGCCGGATTGCCCGAAAGCAAACACAAGCTGCGTCAGCAGATGCACGAGGAACCCGGTGACGATCCCCGCCACCACCAGCAGCATGATGCCACCGCGGCGCGGCAGGCGGAGCGAAAACACCGCGGCAATCAGGATCATCGCACATAGCAGCATCGGGCTTGCCAGCAGCGAATGCCAGTACATGCGGTGACGCATGGCGGAAAACCCGGCACGCTCCAGCGTATGGATGAACGAAGGCAGCTGCCAGAAAGAGAGCGTGTAAGGCAGAGCGAAACTATCCTGAATCTGCCCGGGCGTGAGGTCCGTATCCAGCAGCAGATCGTCCTTATGTTCGGGGAACTGGCCGGGCCGGTTGATCGTTACATCGTGCAGGTGCCACTTGCCGTCTTCCAGGCTCGCATACGCCGCATCGGTTCGGCTGATAAATTTGCTGTTCGCGCCGAATCCGAACACGATCACATCCGACAGCTGAATGCCTTCCTGCTCCACTTTCATCGCATGGAAAATATTCTCTTTGATTTCCCCGCCGCCATGCTCCACCTGACGGATCCATAAGCCCGTGGAAGAAACCGCAAGCATGCTGGTCTGTCCCGTCACGTACTTTGCCTCCAGCTGTTCGAAGCGCGAGAGCATCGCTGCCGAGATCGGGTTGAAGATCGTCACAAAAATCCCGCCGAGCGCCAGCACGAGCACCAGCGCGGGCATCAGGAACTGCCAGACCGAAACACCGGCCGCGCGCACGACCACAAGCTCGTTGCTGCGCGTGAGCCTTGTCAGCGCCACCATGCCGCCGATCAGCACCGCAAACGGCAGAATGCGCGAGCCGGTATCCGGCACTTTCAGCAGCAGCATCTCCAGCACGATGGGAAAGCCGACTTTCACATCCGACGTACGGCGGATCAGTTCCACCAGATCGCCCAGCGCCACGATCACAAGCATGATGCCCAGCACCATCGCAATGGAGGCCAGGAACTGTCTGCCGATGTAAAACGATAATGTAAACGGAAGCCGCATGCTTCTTCCTGAAAGGTTAACAACACTTCCATATAATAACAGCGGCGCAAAACCGCCAGTTATTTCTTCTTGTTTTGCCCCTGCAAAAGCCTGCTGGCTTTTGCAATGAGCCTGACGCCTTCGGCGACTGAAGGGGTGCGGCCTGCTGACCGCGCTTCTTGTTCCCCTGATAGGTTAGTCTCCCTTAAACATCGCAATCGCCGCTTCCCTTGCCTGCCCATGCTCGACCATCGGCGGGTAATAGGAGCATAGCAGCCCGGCTTTCCACGGCGCATGGATATAGCGTTTGTCTGCATCCTTCAGCTCCGGCACGTAGCGGCGGATATAAGTTCCTTCCGCGTCGAACTTCTCACCTTGCATGACGGGGTTGAACACGCGGAAATAAGGCTGTGCGTCCGTGCCCGTCGAAGCCGCCCATTGCCAGCCGCCGACATTGGAAGCCATGTCATAATCCATGAGATACTGCGCAAAATGCTGCTCGCCCTCACGCCAGTCTGTACGCAAATGCTTGGTCAGGAAACTCGCCGTCACCATGCGCAGGCGGTTATGCATCCAGCCTTCCTCAAGAAGTTGCCGCATTCCGGCATCCACGAACGGATAACCGGTCTTGCCTTCTTTCCATTTCGCAAGCCAGTCCGCATTACGTACCCAGTCCAGCTTGCCCCGGTATTTCGGATTCCAGTTTTCCGTCACCGATTCCGGGAAATGGTACAGGATCATTGCATAGAATTCGCGCCAGATAAGCTCATTCAGCCATGTCTCCGCTCTTATTTCCAATGCCATCTGCACGCATTCGCGGATGGAAACCAGCCCGAAACGCAAATAAGGTGAAAGACGGCTGGTGCTATCCTGCGCCGGGAAATCACGCGTATCCGCGTAACCTGTCGCCTTCTTCGCCGCAAAGCCGGTGAGCCAGCCGCTGACATCCCGCGGCTGCCACAACGGATCGGGCTTATAGACATAGCCTATCTGCTCCAACACGGCCTGTGCACCGCCGGAAAGGTTAACCTGTTTCATATCCGCGGGCAGTACCGGCTTGCTCATCCAGCGCTCAGTATAAACATAAGTATGCGGGTGACAGCAATCCGGAGTAAACCGTTTGCGCCATGCATTTGCGTAAGGTGTATAAACCTTATAAGCCTCCCCGCCCTCCCGCAAAATTTCGCGCGGGTTGAAAATCACCTGATCCTTGACGAACCGCACCCGCGCCTTTCCCTCCAGCGCTGCCGCCACTTCCTTATCGCGTATCATGGTTTGCGGCTCATAATCCTCCGCCGCATAGACCCCTGTCACCTGAAGCGCTTCAGCCAGCCTCGGAATCAACTCCTTCGCGCTGCCATGGAGCACGAGTAGCTGCCCGCCCGTCATGCGCAGCTTACGATCCAAAAGGCACAGGGTTTCTGCTATAAATCCCACGCGCCGGTCATAAGGGCCTGGAAATGCGGCCAATATATCGGTATCGAAGATGAACACAGGCTGCACTTTACCCTCCGCCGCAAGCGCGTGGGCCAGTGCGGTATGGTCGCTAAGACGCAGGTCGCGCCTCAGCCAGACGAGGTTACAGGCGGGAGAATCCGGCATAAGAACTTGTCAAATCATTGGAAATGAAATAATCATGTAGCATATTTAACAGCCTGAACGCAATCAACTATGGAAACCGTCAATCTCTCCGGCCCGGAACAAAAACCTGCTTCCGGCCAGCCTCCCAAACATCTGGTCATTCTCCTGCACGGCTACGGTGCGGATGGTAACGACCTGATCGGCCTTGCCCCCATGCTGGCTCAAAGCCTGCCGGATACGCATTTCATTTCCCCCAATGCGCCCTTCCCCTGCGAGATGGCGCCGTATGGCCGCCAGTGGTTTTCACTGCGGGACTGGTCACCCAAATCGATGCTGCGCGGCGCACAGGAAGCAGCCCCGGCGCTCAATATGTTCATCAGCCAGCAGCTCCAGCGTTTCAGCCTGACGGACGACAAACTCGCCCTGATCGGCTTCTCGCAAGGCACGATGATGGCGCTTTACACGGCGCTACGCCGTCCCACACCCTGCGCGGGCATCGTGGGTTTTTCCGGCTCGCTGATCGGCGAGGAAGGTATGGTAAGCAAACCGCCTGTCTGCCTCATCCATGGCGATATGGACAATGTTGTCCCGTTTGGCGCGATGGCGCTGGCCGAAGCCGTGCTCAAGCATGACGGTATATCGGTGGAAACCCATAAACGCCCCAGCCTCGGTCACGGAATCGATCCGGAGGGGCTGGACATCGCCGTCAAATTCCTGAAAGCGAACCTGAAATGAGCCACGCCTCTTACCCCTCCACGCGCCTGCGCCGCAACCGTAAATATCCCTGGCTGCGCGAGATGCTGGCTGAAACGCGCCTCGCCCCGCAGGATTTTATCTGGCCTGTCTTCGTGCAGGAAGGCAGCAACGAGCGCGCGCCGATTGCCAAAATGCCTGGCGTCTTCCGCCTGTCGATCGATCTGCTCGTCGCGCAAGCAAGACACGCGCAATCACTGGGCATTCCCGCCATCGCCATTTTCCCGGTCACGCCGCAGGACCGCAAAACCCCGGAAGCCGAAGAAGCTTTCAATCGGGATAACCTCGTCTGTCGCGCCGTAAAGGCCGTGAAGGATGCCGTGCCGGATATCGGCATTATCTGCGATGTGGCGCTCGATCCGTTTACCTCGCACGGCCATGACGGCGTCGTCCGAAATGGCGATGTCGCCAATGATGAAACCATTGCGGTGCTGTGCAAACAGGCCGTCGTGCAGGCCAGGTCAGGCTGCGATATTATTGCGCCGTCGGATATGATGGACGGGCGCGTGGGCCAGATCCGCGCCGCGCTCGATGCGGAAGGGTTCGATCATGTCGCCATCATGGCCTATGCCGCCAAATACGCCTCCGCTTTCTACGGCCCCTTCCGTGACGCGGTAGGCTCAGCAGTCAATCTCGGCAAATCCGGCAAGCGCACCTACCAGATGGACCCGGCCAACCGCACCGAAGCTTTGCGCGAAGTGGCGCTCGATATCAGCGAAGGCACGGACATCGTCATGGTCAAACCCGCTCTGGCCTATCTGGATATTATCCGCGAAGTGAAAGACGCTTTCCCCGTGCCCATCACCGCCTATCAGGTGAGCGGCGAATATGCGATGCTGAAACTGGCGGGCGAAGCCGGAGTGCTGGATTTCAACGCCGTGATGACCGAAAGCCTGCTCGCCTGCAAACGTGCCGGCGCGAATGCGATTCTCACTTACTCTGCACTGGAAATCGCCGAGCAGTTATAATTTAGCCTTCTATGACAATTCCCGTCTTCGGCGTGAACGGCATATTCAGCCCATGCTTTACGAACCCAACAGCCATACAGGCTTCTTCCGCTTTGCGGCAGGTATTCACACTATCTTCCAGCACAAGAATCTGTTCCGGCTTCGCGCCATACATGGCTGGAAGGTGATTGAGCAGGAAATCAAGCTTGCGCTCCGCTATCGGCAGGCTCTGATTGGGGAAATTATCGCTGGTATGAAGTGCGCTGAATAAATCACGCGTTCCCCAGAAGGCAAGAATCGCTTCTATCACCGGCTGCATATTGTTGGAAACGATGACGGGCTTCATCTTCCCCCGCTCCGCAAACTCCCGGCAGATACCGTGGACCACTGCATTGGGTTTGAGTCCCGTCGAAAACACCGACTCCAGAAAAATGGTTTCGCGCTCCTGCACCAGTTCTGTGACGGGCGGCGTAAGCTTATATTCTTCGCGCAGCACTGTCAGGTTATGCACCGCCGTATTGCCGATCAGTCGCGGGGCAATATCCGCAATCGCAACCTCCACGCCAGCATGCTTCTTAATGATAGTGAGATAGGCTTCCATCTGAAGCCCCTCGGTAAACCCCTGCACCCCGTCAAAATCTGAAACGCAAAGCGCATATTGCTCGTAAATCTTTTCCAGCATCAATTCCGAATCTCTCTTGATTGCTTGCGTGGTCAGGAAGACCATACCCTTCAGTCGCCGAAGGCGTTAGGCTCATTGCGAAGGCCAGAAGGCCGAAGCAGGAGCAATTTACATGAATTGTTCTTTAATAATCCGCTCTTCCAGATTGTGCTCGCCGTCGAACAGCAGGGTAATACGTGTCCGCTGATCTTCATGAATGGCAACGGAAACCACGTCGCGCACTTCCGTGAAGTCCGCCACGGCGTTGATGGGGCGTTTGATGGGGTCGAGCGTCTCGAACATGACAGAGGAATTATGGTGTAAGAGCGCTCCCCTCCAGCGCCTTGGCCTTGAAGGCGAAAGCGGCGTAATGGCGATGACGTTGGAGCCCAGCGGAATAATCGGCCCGCCTGCCGAACTGTTATAGGCCGTGCTGCCTGCGGGCGTCGCAACCAGAATACCGTCCGCCACCATCTCGGCAATACGCACAACATGATCAACGCTGATGCGGATCTTGGCGGCCTGCCTGCTCTGGCGGAAGATGGACACTTCGTTGATCGCAAGCATCTCGTAAGTTTTACCCTGGATATTGCGCGCATACATGCTGAGCGGATGCAGCACATGCCTGCGCGCTTCCTGGATGCGTTCCATCAGCCGGTCCGGGCAGTAGCTGTTCATCAAAAACCCGACCGTACCGCAATTCATGCCGTAAAACGGAATTCCGCGCGCCATGTATTGGTGCATGGTCTGCAGCATGAAGCCGTCCCCGCCGAGCACGACGATAATATCGGCCCCTTCAGCACCTCCGCCTTTGCGCTTGCGGGCAACCTCAACCACTTCGTAACGGCGGGTGATTTCTTCCAGCGCATTCTGGGCAAGCTTGGTATTGTCGGCAATGCAGGCTATGCGAGGCGCGTCACTCATAATAAGGTTACTTTTCTTCCTGAGCGGCGATGGTGAAGCGGCAATACTGGAAGCCCTCGTTCCATCCACTGTTATAAAGTTTGTTTTCCGCCATTTCCGGCCGCTTCTTATAACCGTATATTGCGCGGTAGAGATATCCGGTATCACCGGCGGAAAGCCCCGTGTCGCAACCATCCTGCCAGCCGAGCCGGTATTCCGGCGGACCGTCCGGCTGGGAGTACATCAGCACCAGCGGCTTGCACCCCGAAATCAGCAATACGACCAAGACTAATACCTTGCGCAAATACATCTCCATTGGACAATCGTACTATTTATATACTAACATATAATAAAATAACTTGAAAAGTTGTTTTTGATAGATAGGTTTTATGAGAGTCTCATATAGATGAACATGCAATCGCCTTCCTCGCGGAATGCGGTAGTCATACAGGTCGGTGCCTATGCCTTATTATAAATATTCCGCCATCAATGATGCGGGACGCACGATTAAGGGCGTGGTTACGGCGGAAAACGACGTCGACCTTGAAGATCGCCTGAAGCAGCTCGGCCTGGATCTCATCAATTACAAAGAGTTACGCGAAAAGAAGGGCAGCAGCTCCGGCAAGGTAAAAATCCAGGATCTGATTGTCTGCTGCCTGCATCTGGAGCAGTTGGGTCGCGCGGGCGTCTCCCTGCTGGAAGCGATTGCCGACGTGCGCGACACGACCGACTCCCCCGTTCTTAAAAATATCATGGCGGGCGTATACGAATATATCAAAAACGGTGAAATCCTCTCTAAAGCGCTCGCCCATTACCCGCATGTGTTCAACGAAGTGTTCGTAGGTCTCATTGCTGCTGGGGAAAAAACCGGTAACTTTTCCGAAGCGTTCCTGCATATCGCCGATCATTTGAAATGGACGTCTGACCTGCGCCGTAAGGTGAAGAAAGCCGTGCGCTACCCGCTGGCGCTGCTGCTCGTCATGAGCGGCGTGATTTCAGTGCTGATGGTGTTCGTGGTGCCTAAGCTTGTGGATTTCATGGTCGCGCAAGGATTCGACCTGCCGCTGCACACGCGCGCACTCATCGCTTTCTCTCATGCCTTCGTGAATTACTGGTACCTGATCTTCGGCCTGCCGATACTGGCGGTCGGCGGGTTCTTCCTGCTTTACAACACATCCGAACCGTTTGCCTATAACGTGGACGGGTTTGTGCTCAAAATCCCTGTGCTCGGCTCTGTAAGCCGCAAGATAAATCTTGCTCGCTTTACCCATTTCTTTTCGGTATTGTTCAATAGCGGGATCGGGATATTGGAATCGCTGCAGGCGGCGAAAAACGTTGTGGCAAACCGGGTGTTGCAGGAATCGGTGGACATGATGACGCGCAGCGTTTCCGAGGGCATGTCGCTGACGGCGGCCATGCGTGTGTCCAACCAGTTCCCGAGCCTTGTGGTGCGTATGTTTAAGATCGGTGAGGATAGCGGCAACATGACCGAATCGCTTGAGAACGTAAACTTTTTCTATGAGCGCGAAATCAACGACGCCGTAGAAAACGTGGTCGGGCTGATTCAGCCTGCGCTTACCATCGTCATGGGCCTATTGATATTCTGGGTAATCGCTGCGGTGTTCGGACCTCTGTACCAATCCTTCAGCAAGATGAACGTATAACGGGCGGGCATGAAGGCAAAGAACGCAAAAAACAAATATTCCGGCCAGAGCACGTTCACCATGATGATCGGCGATGAAGGCGCGGTACTCGTACAGCTGCAGCACGGAGCCGTAGTCAGGAGGCTGTTTGCTGCTTCGCCCGACCCGGCTCAGGTGCGCGCGATTGATGAGGCGCTGAACAATTCGCCCAATTCCCCTATTACGGTGCTGTTCGACATCATGGACCAGTCCTATGTCCGCCAGACCCTGCCGCCGGTATCGTCCTTCAGCGTTGGCAAGATCATTTCCCGCCGTCTCGCGAAGGACTTTTCCCCGGACGACATTAAGGGATTTGTTATTCTCGACCGGGATAAGGCAGGGCGGCGCGACTGGAATTACATGATGGTGTCGCTTGCCAATACGGCGATACTCCAGAAATGGATGAATTTCATCACGGAGCGTTCCAATCCCTTCCGGGGCATGGGGCTGCTGCCGATGGAAGCCCAGAATTTCATGCGCGCGCTTGAGAAACATTTCCAGCGCAGCAAAAGCAAAGACAGCAAGCCGATGGAATGGCAGATCCTGGTCAGCCACCACAAGGTGGGCGGGTTCCGCCAGGTCGTCATGCGTAACGGCAAGCTTGTGTTCACCCGCATGGCACTGCCGTTCGGCGAATCTCTGCCGGACGTGATTGCAGGCAATATCGAGCAGGAAATGATCAACACGCTCGAATACCTCAAGCGCTTAGGGCTGCAGGACACCGCTTTGATCTCCATCACCATCATCTGCTCCGAAGAGATCAAGCAGGCACTCGATCCCAAGAATATCAAAGCCGGGGAACACCATTTCCTGACGCCTTATGAAGTGGCGAATATGCTTTCGCTGAAAGATGCCGCGGGCGACGGCGATCATTTCGGCGATATTGTCCTCTCTGCCTTTATCGCCAAACAGCGCAAATTGATCCTGCCGCTCTTTACGGATTATACCCGTAAATTGCGCAATCTTTCCATGTTCGCACTTTATACCAAGCTGGGCGGTGCGCTATGCGCGCTGGCCGTACTGGGGTGGATAGGCTCAAGCGCCTGGAGCATTTTTGAAACGAAACAGGCGATCAGCGACCTGGAAATCAAACACCACACGCTGACCGAAAGCCTGAACAAGATCAAAGTCACCGCGGAAACACTGCCGAAGAACGTGAACCTCTACAGCGATATCATGACCATTTCGCAGATGTTCAATAAGCCGCAATACGACATCATACCGTTTATTGAACAGCTCTCCACAGGGATAAGCAACACCGCGATGGCATCTTCTCTCCATTGGGTGCTGCAGGGAGTTGACGGGATAACGAAAACCACCGATAGCCGTACCATCACTTCCGAAGTGGAGTTGAAGCTCATTACTACGCCAGAGACCAACGCCCAGATGCGCGACGCTATGAAGAACCTGCAGGATGTTGTGAAGAAGGCAATGCCGACATTCAATATATCCTACGAAGACACATCCAGCGTACTTTCAGATACGAAAGAACTGAAAACCGTCATCGGCGATGCGGGCGCTGCCAAGGAAGATACGACACAATTGCAGAATGCCGTGCTGAAGATGAAGATCGACGGACCGATTGACGAGAAGAAGCAACCCGGAAGGGGGCCCAGATAATGGCAGCGATGATGGGAACCTCTAAAGAAAGCCGGTTGAAAAAGCTCCTGATACGCAACGCAGCAGTAGCGGCAGTCGTCCTGATGGTGCTGGGCACGGGCGGTATATTATTGTCTAATTACAGCGACGATACGCTCGCCGACCAGAGCACGCGCACCGCACAGAACAACATGATTTCCTCGCAATACCGTGAGATTGAGACAACGCTTGGCAGGCAAAGCGAAGTCGCCGGATACTATGATACTTACGCCAAAAACCATAACAGCAATTTCACGATCAACCGCGAAACCATGACCGGAATGCTGGCAAGCTTGCGCAAGACCCACCATCTTACGAGCCTTGACGTGACCATTTCCTCGATTGCGGATGTGCCCCAAACATCAATAGCGCTCAAAAGCGGACATGCGGTTAAAAGCACGGTGCATATCGTACTGGGCGCACTGACCGATAATGCTGTTTATAATTTCATTTATGATCTGCAGCACACGCTTCCCGGCGTCGTTATAATTTCAGATCTCAAAATTACCAGAACCGGGGCACTCACCCGGGAAACGGCGTTGAGCGCCATAAACCAGCACACGATCATCCCACTGGTGACGGGAGATTTGTCCTTCACCTGGGTCGGGATCGTCCAGGAGGAAAACGCAGCCTCACATGCCAACGAACATGACAGGCCACCCTATGCAAGGTAAGTTCCGTTTATATATAATGGCATTGCTTGCGGCCTGCGCATTTCTCCCGCTGCCTTCTGCGGCGCAGCGCAACATGCCTCCGCATCAGCCCGACAGCAAATCTCAGGAAATGCTCGATCTCCCGATTGTACCGGGCGGCACGGTCGCCATCACGCCCCCTCCCCCCAAATCTCCTTTACCGGCTGGGGACATGCATAATCCGACCGCCAAACCTTTACCGTCCGAAATACCGCAAATTGCCCCCGCCGCTGCAGACAAAAACGCCGTGTCTGTCGTCGTTGCGCTTCCTGTTGCCGCTCCCGCGCCGCACACGAAAGCAACGCTGATGTTTAATACCGAGGAAATGGCAATCGTGGACCAGATTATCAAGGCCTATGACAGCTATATCCCGGGGAAAGTGGAAAAGAACCTGCTGCCGAAAGAGAACCTGCCCAGCATCCTGACCGGCCTGCAGCCGCCGCCCGTGCAGGTACAGGGGCCGAGCAACGTGTACCTTCAGGGAATCGTCTATTATTCGCCCAGCAAATGGCTGGTCCGGCTGAATGACGGCGTGATTTCCAGCTCGACCAACATTCCGGCCAATGAGTTCTTTGTAAGTAAAATATCGCGCAGGGAAATCGAACTGGTCTGGAAACCCGCACAGCCCGATGAACTGATCAACAACTGGAACAGCGCGACAGATGGCGGAAAGAATCCTGTGCCGGGCGTCCGGGTGGCAAACAGTGTGGTAACATTGCGGCTGCATCCGAACCAGACATTCCTGGTGAAATCCATTGCCATTCACGAAGGAATTATCAAATCCAGTAATCCGGCCGGCTCCGCCCAGGCTCCTGTGACAACACCGGCTGCGACACCAGCAGCAGAACCCGCCGCAACACCAGCCATTCCGCAATCTCCCCCTGTGCGTGACGTGATTCCTGAATCTCCGTCCAATATCATACGCCCGCCAGGCTGAGCGCTCCCTAACCTTAACCGACCAACAGAGTTTGATATGCAATCCCCTCTCGATATCCGCAATCTCACAAAACGCTATGGCAGCAATCTTGTGCTCGATAATGTATCGCTCTCTTTAAGCGAAGGGGAACTGTTCGGCCTGATCGGCCTGAACGGCGTGGGCAAGACCACGCTTATTAAAAACATTCTCGACCTGACGCGTCCGGATTCGGGCGAAGCCAGCATCTTCGGTGTTCCCTGCGCAAACGCACAGGCGCGCCGCAGCATCTCTTACCTGCCGGAAAAATTCCAGCCGTCGCGTTACCTGCGCGGCCGCGAATACTTGGAACTCTCACTGTCTTACTTCGGAAAACCATTCGATATGGAACAGGCGCGCAAGGAAGCCATGAACGTGGACCTGAACCCGGATGCGCTGAACAATAAGGTAGGTTCCTACTCCAAGGGCATGGGCCAGAAACTCGGGCTGATCGGCGCGTTTCTGATCGACGCCCCCCTGCTGATTCTGGACGAACCGATGAGCGGCCTGGACCCGCGCGCACGCATCATGCTGAAGGAACGCCTGCTCGCAAGCAAAAAAGCGGGAAAAACCATCTTCTTCAGCTCGCATATTCTTTCCGATATCGATGAAATCTGCGACCGCATCGGCGTGATCAGCAACAGCAAGCTCATCTTCGTAGGCACACCACAGCAATTCAAGCAGGCCAATAAAGGCGAAACGCTGGAAAAATCCTTCCTGAGTGCCATTGCCGCCTGAGAACAACCGAAATTATAGATTTACTTCTGCGCCACCTGCGTAGTGGGGATAGTGGCTAACTGCCCGTCCAGCTGGTGAATCTGCTGCTTGAATTTAGCCAGCTCATGTCCCTGCAGCATCTGGCCGGTGCGGAATTTCACTCCGGCAGGGTTGACCTGGGCATTGTTCACGAGAATTTCGTAATGCAGGTGCGGCCCGGTGGAGCGGCCGGTGCTGCCGACATAAGCGATCACCTGCCCCTGTTTCACATGCTTGCCCGGACGGATGCCGGCGGCAATACGGCTCGCATGGCCGTAAGCCGTGCAGTAACGGTTGCTGTGCCGGATCTTCACGTAATTACCGTAACCGCCCTTATGCCCTGCCTCCGCAATTACCCCATCGCCAGCAGCATAAATGGGCGTTCCCATCGGCGCGCCGAAATCGATGCCCTTATGCATGCGTGAATAGCCCAGCAGCGGATGCATGCGCATACCGAAACCGGAAGTAATATGGGCGCCGTTGATCGGCGTGCGCAGCAGCGCTTTGCGAACCGATTCGCCGTTGCGGTTATAATACCCCGAAACCCCGTCTTCCGCCGTATGGTGATAAAGCGTCATCGTCTTATCGCCCAGCACGAGCGAAGCATAAAGCACATTGCCGTAACCCGTGGTCACATTCTGGTCCGTATGCATTCTTTCATACACCACGTCAATCTTGTCGCCCGGCTGGATGTCGCGCTGGAAGTCCACGTCATAGCTGAGCGCGCTGATAATTTCGTAAATCATCTGCGGCGGCACGCCGGAATCGATCGCCGTCTGGTAAAGGCTGCTGGTGATTACACCGCCACCACGCGCGAGGCTCTTGGTGACGTTCGCCTTAATTTCTTTGACCGTATAGGAATTGTCCGCCTGCGAACGCGCAAGCTTAATGGTTTTCACCGGCGAAACCGGAATCGAGAGACCGCTCACGGTAGGTTTACGCGCATCTTCTATGCTTTTATCCAGACGCAGCTCCAGCGATTGCCCTACCGTCAGCATTTTCGGATTATAAATTCCTTTGAGGCTTTCAACGATGCTGGAAGCTTCATCATAACCGATGCCCTTTGCAAGCAGCACCGACATCATTGTATCGCCGGGGCGCACGGCCACGGTCAGAATACCCGGAAATACCGGCCCGACCTTTACGGCCGTCTTAACCGGAAGCGCCTGCTTGGGCGGAACCGCCGCAGGCGGCGGCGCAACGGGAACAGTGGAAGGCTTGGAAAAACCGAGTCCCGCATATTTGAGCATGTTGCCGCGGCGTTTGCTGTATTCATCATGCGCATGCACGGCGGAAAAAACGGAGCAGGAAGCAATAGCGCCGAAAAGCACTCCCAATACGAACCATGCAATGCGCACCCGTTTGAGCTTACGTGGCGCAACCGGCCGCATAACCACGGAAAGGGATTCGTTTGAAGCTGTGTCTTTTTTCAAATAAACCACGTCTTTACCAGTTACCTAAAATCTCTCCATAAGGACAGGAATGCCCTTCTGACTACAACAAATGGTGTTCTGGCAGAGACCACCCGCTACATCTATGCGGGTCTTTTTCATAAAGATATCCACATTTACAGCGTTGCTGCAACCAAAAAATGCAACCAGATTCCCGATAATATACTAAAAACATTAGCAAATAGTTAATTTCGTGCTTTTTTGGATAAAGGCCTATACAACTCAGTTGTTGCATGTGGATATCCGTTATTTTTTGCTCTCTGTCTCCTGCACTCGCCATTTGTTACTCGGCTGACTTCCTATACGCGCCGCTTTCTCCTGTCGAATATTTTATTTGGCATAAATACGCTATTCGTCATTGACAGCAGGAACATGAATCTGCCCTGCGCAAAAAACATCAATCTTGCATAATCCGTCAATTATGCGATGTTTGCGCTATGCCTAAAAAACTATACCTGATAGACGGCTCCGGTTTTATCTTCCGCGCCTACCATTCCTTGCCGCCGCTCACACGCGCTGACGGCACTCCCACCGGCGCGGTATACGGTTTCGTCAACATGATCATGAAGCTTGTGGAAGGCGCGCAGGCCGACTATATGGCCGTCATTTTCGATGCGGGCAGACAGACCTTCCGCAACCGCATCTATCCGCAATATAAGGCCAACCGCCCGCCTGCACCGGAAGATCTCATTCCGCAGTTTCCGCTCGTGCGCGAAGCAACCGAAGCCATGAACATCCCTGCCATCGAACTGGCGGATTATGAAGCGGATGATATCATCGCGACCTATACGCGCCAGGCGCGCGAGAAGGGCCTCGAAGTCGTCATTGTCTCGTCGGATAAAGACCTGATGCAGCTGATCTGCGAAGGCGTAAGCATGATGGACGCGATGAAAAACCGCGCCATCGGCGCTGCCGAGGTTCTGGAAAAATTCGGCGTACCGCCGCAGAAGGTGCATGACGTGCTGACACTGATCGGCGATACGTCCGACAACGTGCCGGGCGTACCGGGCATCGGGCCGAAAACCGCAGCAGAACTGATCCTGCAATACGGCGACTTTGAAGGCGTGCTGGCGAACGCAGCGCAGATCAAACAGCCCAAGCGGCGTGAAGCTTTGCTGCAGAATGCCGATCAGGCTCGCATCTCCCATTCGCTTATCGCCCTGAAGAACGACGTGGTGCTGCCGCACACAATTGACGATCTCATTCTGCGTGAACCCGATGCCGCCAAGCTGCTGGCCTTCGCCCAGACGATGGGCTTCAAATCCCTCGTCGGCAGGCTGGAAGCGAAGCATGGCCTGAAAGCACCCGTGGTCAAAGAAGAAGCTATACCGGCAGGAGCCGTGTATGAAATGGTGACCGACCTTGCCACGCTCGATCGCTGGATTGCTGCCGCAAAGGCTAAAGGCTACGTGGCATTCGACACGGAAACCACCTCACTGGATGCCATGCGTGCGGAGCTCGTGGGCTTTTCGCTCTGCATGGAACCTGGCAAAGCATGTTACGTTCCGCTGAACCATGTTACCGCAGAAGTGGCAGCTGCTCCTCAGGGCAACCTGTTCGGCGGCGAAGCCGCACATGCCGCTGCACAGGCAAAAACTTTTACAAGACTTGCCAATCAGATTGATCCCGTTCTGGCGCTGCAAAGATTGATTCCGCTGCTTTCCGATCCTTCCATCCTCAAGATCGGCCATAATATCAAGTACGATATGCTCGTGCTGAAAAAATACGGCGCGGAAGTAACACCGCAGGACGATACGATGCTGCTTTCCAGCCTGCTCTTTTCCGGAATCCATAACCATAATATGGATGACCTGGCCGAAAAACATCTGGGAATCAAGACCATCACCTATGACGAAGTGACCGGCACCGGTAAAGGGCGCATCAGCTTCGCGGAAGTGACGCTGGAAAAAGCGCTTGCTTATGCCGCTGAGGATGCCGACGTTACCTTGCGCCTCTGGCAGAAACTGAAGCCGCAGGTCATAAGCCAGAAATTGCTGACGCTCTATGAAACCGTGGAACGCCCTCTTGTGTCCGTCATCGTGGCCATGGAAGAACGCGGCGTGAAAGTGGATCGCGCTCAGCTTGGAGCCCTCTCGCAGGATTTCTCACAGCGTATCGAGGTGCTCGGCAAGAAAATCTGTGAAGTGGCCGGATGCGAATTCAATATAGGCTCCCCGAAGCAGCTCGGAGAAATACTGTTCGACAAAATGCAGCTTGGAGGCGGGAAGAAAGGCAAGACCGGCAGCTACGCCACAGGAGCGGACGTGCTGGAGGATCTTGCGGAAGCCGGGCATGAAATTGCACAGCTTATTCTCGACTGGCGGCAATTATCCAAGCTCAAGAACACCTATACAGAAACGCTCGGCGAAGAAATCAACCCCGCCACAGGCCGCGTGCACACCTCTTATGCAATGGCCGCAACAACGACGGGCAGGCTTTCCTCCAATAGCCCGAACCTGCAGAACATTCCCATACGCACTGAAGAAGGCCGCAAAATCCGCACCGCCTTTGTGGCAGAGCAAGGCAATCGTCTGATCTCGGCGGATTACTCGCAGATCGAGCTGCGCCTGCTCGCCCATATCGCTGATATCCCGACACTGAAACAGGCATTCAGAGATGGCAGCGACATCCACGCGATCACCGCCAGCCAGATGTTCGGCGTCCCGCTGGCTGAAGTCACCGGCGACTTGCGCCGCAAAGCCAAAACCATCAATTTCGGCATCATCTACGGCATCAGCGCGCACGGGCTGGCCACACGGCTTGGCATTGGCCGCACGGAAGCCGCTAATTACATCGACAGTTATTTCAAGCAATATCCCGGCATCAAGGATTACATGGAATCCGCCAAACAGCAGGCGCGCGACCATGGCTATGTCACAACATTGTTTGGTCGCAAATGCCATTTCCCGGGCATTAACGACAAAAATCCCTCCATGCGCAGCTTCTCGGAACGCGCCGCCATCAATGCTCCCCTGCAGGGTACAGCAGCGGACATCATCAAGCGCGCCATGATTGCTGTGGAGCAGAACCTGCAAGGCACATCATCCAAGATGCTGCTACAGGTGCATGACGAACTGGTGGTTGAAACTCCGGAAGCTGACGCCGAGAAAACTTCTCAGATCGTGCGGCATGCCATGGAAAATGCCGCGCATTTAAGCATCCCACTGACGGTTTCAACCCATTTCGGTCACAACTGGAACGAGGCACACTAATGGATACTTCCCCCACCCTTTGGCTTGGTTTCTTCGCAATCATCGTGCTGCTGCTCGCATTCGATCTCGGGCTGCTGCACAAGAAAGACAGTGAAATCAATGTAAAGCAAAGCCTGAAGCTGAGCCTGGGCTACTTTATCATCTCCCTGTGTTTCGGCCTGTTCGTCACGCTGCATATCGGCCAGGATGATGGCTCCGACTTCTTCACTGGTTACTTCATCGAAAAAAGCCTGTCGCTGGATAATATCTTTATTATCGCTATGGTTTTCGAACATTTTGCCATTCCGCAGCGCTTTCAGCATCGCGTATTGTTCTGGGGTATCCTGGGCGCAGTGATCATGCGCGGCCTGTTGATTCTGGGCGGTGTGGAGTTAGTGCATCTGTTCCACCCCATCCTCTATTTATTTGGCGCGTTCCTGCTGTTTTCCGGCTTAAGAATGCTGTTCATGAAGGAAAGTGAGCAGAAGACCGTGGAGGAAAGCAAGCTGCTGATCCTGATTAAGCGCTTTATTCCTGTAAGCGATGAGCTCCACGGCAACAAATTTCTGATAAAACAGAACCGCAAATGGATCGCTACGCCGCTGCTGATGACGCTGGTATTTATCGAGCTGGCGGATGTTATTTTTGCTGTCGACAGCGTTCCTGCCGTACTTGCCGTCACGACCGATACCTTCATCGTCTATACGAGCAATATCTTCGCCGTGCTGGGCCTGCGCGCACTCTATTTCGCGCTCGCCGCTGTGCTGCATCGCTTTGAGTATCTGAAATACTCCCTGGCACTCGTGCTGATGTTCATCGGCAGCAAGATCTTCCTGCACCCGATCTATCCGATCTCCTCACCCGTTTCGCTGAGCGTCACGCTCGCGTTGCTCGTGGGCGGCGTGGTACTATCGCTACACAAGACGAAGCATAAATAAGCTTTAGATTATTAGTGGCCCTTGCCGTTTCCGCCGCCGCGGTTGACGAAGGCCATCGTGGCAAGATAGGCCACGAAGCTTGGGGTGGTGACATAGGTAGCGGTTCTGGACACATCCTTGGCGTGGTCGCGTTTCATTCCGCACTTCTCAAGAATATTGGCTACGCCGTCTTTAACATTTTCCGCGATAGGCGAAAGCAAAGTCATGAATGCGCCGATCGTGAGCGCATGGGCGCCTACGTCAATGGCAACGTTCGCATAAGGATTGACCTTCGTGCCCAGCACTTTGTTCAGCACCATTTGGGAGCCTAGTGCCGTGCTGCCTTCTGCCGCAAACCCTATGCTCGTCTTGGTAAGAATATCTGCAATCTTGTAGGAACGCTCGCGCTTGGATAATTCCTTATAAGGCTTCTGGGGTAGATCCGGATCATTTTTCTGCAGATGCGAAAAGTCATGCTGCTGATGGACATCGTAGGCCTTGAATACATGGCCGCCTATTTTCTCAAACAATTGCAGATGCGGCTCAATAATGCACTCTGCGACGAACTTGCGGAATCCTTTTTCCTCCGAAGGCAGCAATTTATCGGCGAGCGTCACCGCTCCCAGCGAAACGAGGGGTCCAGCAGCCAGTTCCGAAATCGAAACGTTGAGGGATTCTTTTCCCTTGAACTCTGGTCTTATGTCCATAATCTCCTTTTCGCGCCAGATTCTGGTTTACGCACGTCTGCCAGATTATATACTAACATCTTTCATTCCGCTTATTTATGAATATTCTATTACAAATATGAGTCTTTTCCTTAAGAAATGCGAGTTCGTCATGGGTGGGGCGGATCTTGAATCCCTGCCGGCAACCACCTGGCCGGAGATCGCGTTCGCAGGCCGCTCCAATGTCGGCAAATCCAGTATTGTCAATGCCTTGACCGGAAGGAAAACGCTTGTCAAAGTCTCCAATACGCCCGGCCGCACGCAGCAGATCAATTTTTTCCTGCTGGCCGAAGCGCTTATGCTTGTGGACCTGCCCGGTTACGGCTATGCCAAAGCCCCCAAGAAGGATGTCGCCCGCTGGACACGGCTTGTGAAAGCCTATCTTTCAGGCCGCCCCAATTTGCGCCGCGTCTGCCTTCTGATCGACTCGCGTCACGGCATTAAGGATACGGATGTGGAAATCATGAAAGAGCTGGATAAGGCAGCCGTTAACTATCAGATTATTCTTACGAAAGCCGATAAGATCAAACCGGCAGAACTTGAAAAAGTCACCGAGGAAGCTTACGCCAAAATCAAGCGCCACCCTGCCGCACATCCGGTTATTATTCAGACCAGCTCGGAAAAGGGATTAGGTATCGAAGCCCTGCGCGAAGAACTGGAAGCATTTGTATGACAACACGCGCCGACCATATCCGCAACCTCCTCCAGACCACTCTAAATCCACAAAAACTGGAAATCCGGGATGACTCCGCCAAACACGCCGGTCATGCAGGCGCAAGGCCGGAAGGAGAAACCCATTTCCGTGTGGAAATCGTTTCGGATAAATTTACCGGGCTTTCGCGCGTTGCCCGCCATCGGCTGGTGAATGAAGCGCTGGCCCCGCTTTTCCCCCAAGGGCTGCACGCGCTTGAAATTATTGCAAAATCCCCTCAGGAATAAGAGATGATAGAAACGATCGGCCTGCTGGCCGCCATTTTGACCACCGCCTGCTATATCCCGCAAGCCTTGCATGTCGTGCGCTCCCGCAATACCGGCGGCATCTCGCTGCTCGCCTATACGACCCTGTTTATCGGTATTGCGCTGTGGTTCATCTACGGCCTGTTCCTGCATGACCTGCCGCTCATGCTCGCCAACGGCATCACGCTCCCGCTGGTCGGCCTGATCATTGTCATGAAGTTACGGCACAAATAGAGCCGCTTAAATATCGGAAGACGTGAGCTTATATTTCCGCGCAAGCCGGTAATAATATAGCACGCCCACAGGCAGGCTCAGGCAGTAAAGCAGCCCGCCGACCGTAAACATCAACCAAGGCTCAATAATCACGCAGACGATAATAAGCCCTACCACAAGCATGATCGGCAGCACCCATTCATGCGTGATAATGAGTTTCTTAGCCGCAATCGTCGGGATACGGCTCGCCATCAGCACGCCCACCAGCGCCAGCCAGATCGCGCATAGCGGGGCATGGGTCCAGATGCCGTTGCCGACATAGAAGCTCGCCACCAGCGGCATGAGACCGAGCATGGCCCCGGCGGGCGCAGGCACCCCGGTAAAGAATTTCTTCTGCCAGGGTTCAATCGTTTCATCTGCCAGATTCGTGTTGAACCTTGCAAGCCGGAGCACACAGCAGACGGCAAAAAACAGCACCATTGCCCAGCCGATGCTTTTAACTTCGTTCAGGCGCCACAGATACAGCACCATGGCCGGTGAAACCCCGAAACAGACAAAATCGGACAGGGAATCCAGATGCGCGCCGAACGTGCTCGTGGAATTAAGGAACCTTGCAATACGACCATCCATGCCGTCAATGACCGCTGCAGCCACGAGTAACGTCACCGCCAGCTCGAACTTCCCGTCAATGGCAAAGCGCATGGCCGAAATACCGCAGCAAAGCCCGGCAATCGTCACCATGTTAGGAAACAGCCTGCTGACGGGGAATGCCAGCAAACGCCGTTTACCTGATTTCTGCCTGTTCATGGGAATTCCTGCAAATGCGCGCTTGGTTTATATGGCGGTAGCAATCCGGGCGGTTTCCGCGGACTGCAGATCTGCCAGCACCGTTTCACCGCCTACAGCGCGCTGCCCTGCACAAACCAGCGGCTGGCTGCCGAGCGGGAGGTAAACATCCACGCGGCTGCCAAAGCGGATAATGCCGAAGCGCTCGCCGGCTTTCACCACCTGGCCGTTTTCGAGGTCGCAAAGGATTCTGCGCGCAATCAGCCCCGCAATCTGTACGAAGCCAACGGTCTTGCCGTCTTCCGTCGTCACGGTGGCGTACTGGCGTTCATTCTCTTCACTGGCCTTGTCAAGCGATGCATTGAGGAATGCGCCCGGATGGTAATGCAGCGCGGTTACCTTCCCGGCCATCGGCACGCGGTTGACATGCACGTCGAATACATTGAGGAAAATGCTGATGCGGGTGCGTTCTTCCTGCCCGAGCCCAAGCTCCGTCGGCGGGATGACCTGCGTAATTTTCTGCACGAGACCGTCTGCAGGGCTCAGCACCAGGCCGGAGCGTGCTGGCACGGCGCGGATGGGATCGCGGAAGAAATAGGCGCACCATACGGTAAGCACAATGCCGATAAACAGCAGCGTGGAAGACATCAGGCCAACGATGGCGGTGACGACAGCGAAGATCGCGATGAAGCGCCAGCCCTCGCTGTGAATGGGAGGAATGGTTTTGCGGATCGTATAAAGTATGTTATCTTCCTCGAGCATGATTCCCCCTCGTAAACTAATCTGGCTGAGCCGGAATTTAAACGCCACAACTGCGAAATGTCAATGAGTTCCACAAACGACAAAGACAGGGCCCTCCCGGACGTTATCCTGATCGGCGCATTTCCTGAAAGCCGCACGCTGATCGAGGGCAGCGAACAGGCCGCCGTTTACGGGCTGGCGCACGCACTGCGGGCGCGTAACGACATTGCTTCGTTTCAGGTAATCGCTCTGCCACAGTCCCCTTCCACCGACTTTGCCACTGTTTCCGGAGAATGCGACGGCATCCGGGTGACCTGGCTTCGCCGCAAGCGTTTTTCTTCCGGCCTGAGGCATTTACCTTTTATTGTGCGGCAAATCCGGCAGGCACACATCCCGGTCGTGCATGTGCATGGCACAGGACTGCTGCAATGGGCGGTACTGGCTTACGCAAAACACAAACGCTGGCGAAGCGTGTGGACCTTATACGGGCTGAAAACCGAAGAAACGCTCGATGCCTACAGCCTCGCTCCCACGATGACAGGCCTGTTTCGCCATCTGTTTTATAAGAAGGTCGAGACACTCTGCATGAAAGCAGCCCCCGCGATTATTGCGGATTCACCTTATATGGCGGAACAGATCGTTCATAAAGCCGGTATCTCTAAAGAAATGATCCGCATTGTTCCTCACGGCATATTCACCGCGCAATTCCGGCCTCTGCAGAACCGGCAAAGCGCAGAACCGCAGGTCGTAAGCGTGGGAGCGCTCGTGCCGCGTAAAGGCCACCACCTGACGATCGAAGCATTCGCCCAGATGAAGCAGCGTCTACCGGATGCCCGCTTGTTTATCGCCGGCGAGATGCGCTCAGCAAGTTACTACCGGCAGTTATTCACGCTGATCGAGAAACAGGGAATGGCAGAAAGTATTGTAATCGCTGCCAATCCCTCCCGTACGCAGGTACTGGAAGCGCTCGGCAATGCCCGCATTTTCGCGCTGCACTCTAAGGACGAATCCCAGGATATGGCATTATGCGAAGCGCTGGCCGCAGGCCTGCCAGTGGTCGCCACAAAGGTAGGCGGCATTCCCTGGGTCATCGAGGACGGAAGCGACGGGCTGCTCGCGCCTTACGGCAATGTGGAGACTTTCTCCAGTCATATGCGCGCCCTGCTTACGGACAATGCGTTGCATGCGCGCATGACGGCTGCAGCAAAAACCTGTAGCCTCAGATTTGACTGGAAAAATATTGCCGATGAAGTTATGAAGGTTTACAGCAGCTTGAGGCCGTAATACACGCCCCACTTGCAGCAACCGGCACTTAAACAAGGGTTCACCATGACAAGGATCGGCTATTTCCTGTTCAATCTGCTGCTCGTCGTTGTCATTTACGCGATGGTATGGCTGAACCCCAAACCGCAGGATGCGATGCTTTATGCCATACAGAACTTTTCCGTACCCTATATCGTCCTGACCTTCCTGATGGCCTTCGCCTCCCTGCTCAGCTATTTTATCGCACACAATGATGACGTGGCCAAACAGGGGATGACATTCCTCCATGGCTGCTGGATGTCCGGCCTGGCTACCTTTATTGCTTATAAACTCATCAGCACGCACGATCTGGCGCACCTGTTCTCGCACCTGCGCTGATTCAATTCGGCAGCGTAAAAATATGGATTCTTTATAGTTGCTGCTATATCAATAGTATATTGATGTCTTGTATAAGGAAATCGCCGCGTATGATGCAGAAGCCCTGCAGCTGTAAAATCACCGCTCTGCTTCTGCTGTTATTTTCAGCAGGTCCGGCGTTCGCAGCCGATCCGGTATTGCGCCCGGAAGACGATAAGGGCATCTGGACGCTGGAATATGAAAACGACATCTTCACAGGCACCGACAGTAATTACACGAACGGCGAGCGCATGGCTTATCTCTCGCCGGAAACCACGGTTCCGGACTGGATAGAGGATATGGCCGACAGCATGCCCCTTTTCTCCAAACAGGGACATAAGCGCTGGGAAGCCGCCCTTGGGCAAAGCATGTTCACGCCCCGCGACCTGCAACACATCGCAGCGCAGGCAAATGATCGCCCCTTCGCGGGCTGGCTTTACGCAACTGCGGGGCTGATGTCAGATACGGGTTACAAGCTCGATAACCTGCAATTGACAGTCGGCATGGTCGGTCCGGCATCGCTCGCCCAGCAGACACAGCGCTGGATTCATAAAAGCGTCGTCAACGACCCGATTCCGCAAGGCTGGGCCAACCAGCTGCGTGACGAACCCGGCATTATTCTTTCCTATGAGCGCAAATGGCGTAAGCTTTATGAATCTACGCCTTTCGGCATTGGCACAGATATCACACCGAGCATGGGCATTAATCTCGGAAATATCTATACGGATGCCTCTGTCGGCGCCATGCTGCGCGTTGGCTATGACCTGCCCGCCGATTACGGCCCGCCGATCATTACCCCCAACCTCACCGGCTCGGATTTCTTCGTTCCCCAGAAAGATTTCGGCTGGTACCTGTTCACGGGCGTGCAAGGCAAGGCCGTGGGTCGCAATATCTTCCTCGACGGCAATACATTCGTCAACAGCCGCAGCGTGGATAAATATCCGTTCGTGGGCGAGCTGGAAGCCGGTATCGTCTTTACCTTCAACAGCCTGCGTGTAGGCTATACCCAGACCTTCAACACCAAGGAATTTGTCGGCCAGAAACAATATAACAATTTCGGCGCTGTTACTCTGTCTTTGCGGTATTAAGCGGAAGCAAATTGATATTTTAAACGCATAACCGTCTTCTGGAGGAAATTCACCGTCACGAGTTCCGGCGCAATAGGTGCTCCGCAAATTGCCTGCACGCGCTGCGGCATGATGCGAGGCAGGAACCGGCGTATTGAGCCGATATATTTGCGGCTGAATATGCTGCCCCACAATCCGTTAAGCGCAACCGGATAAACGGGAACGGGGTCGCGCTTGATGATAGATTCGATCCCCGTCTTGAACCTGCCCAGGCTGCCCGTATAGGTGAGTTGCCCTTCCGGAAAAATACAAATAATATCCCCCGCCTTGAGCCCGGCGGAAATCTCTTCCAGCGCGCGCGTCACGCTTTCGCGCGTCGGATCGATGGGAATAGCCCGGTTATATTTCATGAGGTAGTGGATGAAGGGCAGCTTGTAAATCTGGCCGTCGATCACAAAACGCACGGGACGCTTGCACCCCGACGCTATGATAACCCCATCAACATAGGAAACATGATTGCTGATCAGCATGGCCGGACCTGATTCCGGCAGCTGCTCGAATCCCGTATATTCAGGCCCGTAAAACGCATGGCAGAGCGTTCGAATCACCATACGGTAGAAAGGCTCGGGATTGAAAGCAAAGGGTAAATGCAACCGCGGTTCCTTTTCATGAGAGCTGATTTCCCATTTCGCCGCAGCGCAGCGAAACCGGGCACAGCATCCTATAACTACCAGAGAATTCTACACTATTTTCGAGAACCCTGCAAGCCGCGCAATGAACGTAAAATAAGGAAATCTTTGCTTTTCTTGGGCTGCTATTTATCCAGCCTAAAGCGTAATGCCAAACCTACCCAGCAGCCACAGCATCAGGAAATAAAGCGCTATGGTTACACCGCAGGAGATGGCCAGGGCCAGATAAAACCCCACACCATTACGCAATAGCACGGGCAGCAGCAGAAACATCGGAAGCGAAGGCAGCACCATCCAGAAAGTGGATTGCGCATAACCGGCCAGGCGCTCGCTATCCTTGGTTTCCTGCCACAGCCAGACCATCGCGAGCACGGAAACAAGCGGAAGCGAGGCAAGCAACGCACCTGCCGTGGTGCTGCGCTTGGCAATCTCGGAGACCGCCATAATGATAAGTCCCGACAGCATGGATTTCAGCAATAGGTGCCACATATCACATATCCTGTTGTTTCTTGTGATGCTTGTGCTCACCGTGCTGCTGTCCTTGTAGCTGCGGCTCTTGCGATGGAATCATAATTTTCGCATCTTCGCGTAGATTATCGCTGCCATCGACCACGACCATATCACCCGCCTGCACACCATCCGAAACCGCCACCGTTTCGCCTTCCGTAGCACCGAGCGTCACCTGCCGCACTTTCACGGTATTATCCGGCTGTACGAGGTAAACGAAAGTACCCTGCGACCCGTGCTGCACCGCCGCCAGCGGCATCAGCAGCACGTCTTTCTTTGTGGCGACATGGCAACGCACATTCACAAACTGGCTGGGAAACAACGCATTGTCCTCGTTAGGGAATTCCGCACGTAACTTAACCGTACCCGTGGCCGGGTCAACCTGGTTATCCACCGCTATCACAGTCCCGTCCGCAAGCTTCTTCCTGCTTTCCCTGTCCCAGGCCTCCGCCCCGATCTTCTGGTCACCCTGCGTCCGCTCCATCACCTGCGGGATATTGTCCTCAGGCACCGTGAACAAAGCCGTAATCGGCTGAAGCTGGGTAATCACGACAATGCCGTTCGCATCCGACGCATGCACGATATTGCCCTGATCCACCTGCCGCAGCCCCACCCTGCCCGAAACCGGGGCCGTGATACGCGAATAAGTAATTTGCAGTTTGGCATTATCCACCAGTCCCTGATCGTTCCTGACCGCGCCTTCATACTGCTTGACCAGTGATTGCTGCACGTCAACCTGTTGTTTTGCAATAGAGTCCTTTGCAAATAAGGCCTTATAGCGTCCGTAGTCGATCTTCGCCTCGCTAAGCAATGCCTCATCGCGCATCATCTGGCCCTGCGCCTGCAGGAGCTGCGCCTCAAAAGGCCGTGAATCGAGCTGGGCAAGCAGGTCGCCTTCCTTCACATACTGGCCTTCCTTGAAGAAAAGCTTCATCAGCTGCCCGTCCACGCGCGTGCGTACGGTCACGGTATTGGGGGGCGTAATATTACCAAGCCCGGTAAGATAAACGTCAATATCGCCTTTTTTGACCGCAACAACGGCCACGGCTACCGCCCCGCCTCGCCTTGAGGCATCGGACTTTCCGCTCTGCTCATGATGGTAAAACAGCCAGCCTGCTCCCGCAACTAAGAGCACCGCCGGTATGACGCGAGAAAGACGCATAGATCTCCAAATGACAGTTTCGTATATAACTGATACGCAGCGAGCGTATAATATATTTGCCGGGGAAGGAAATAAACTTAAACTCTAATATCGCGGGCATAAAAAAACGCGGCCTTTTGAGCCGCGTTCTTGGTAAGCTTATGCCTTTTAGGCAGTTTATTCGTCTTCGACGTATTGTTTTTCCATCTTTTCGTGGCGCTCCTGCGCTTCGATGGTCATCGTCGCAATCGGACGGGCTTCCAGACGCTTGATGCCGATTTCTTCGCCGGTTTCTTCGCAGAAACCATAGGTGCCATCTTCAATACGGCCCAGAGCAGCGTTGATTTTTTCAATCAGCTTCAGGTAACGGTTGCGCGTGCGCAGCTCGACCCCTGCATCCGTCTCCAGCGACGCACGGTCGGAAATATCCGGCTCATGCCAGTTTTCTTCCTTTAAGTGGTCGATCGTTTCGCGGGATTCGTCAATCAGCTGTTTGCGCCAGTCGATCAGTTTCTGGCGGAAATATTCCAGCTGTTTGGGGTTCATGTATTTTTCATTCTCGGTCGGTTTATATGAAGCGGCAGCCTTAGCATTCATATCCGTTAACTCCTCAAGTGATAAAAAGGACGGTGACTTATAAAGATTCTCTTGCAAAAATGCAACAAATTAAATCCAAATGCAAAAATCCCGCCGTAACCGTAAATCCGGGGTACGACGGGAAAGGCAAGTCAGGCATTCGTCATTAATGCGCTGCGATGCGATGCTTGTAGAAGCCGAAGAGGCTGATGAGCAACCAGGCTACAAGCACATAGAAGAGCGGCAGACTGCCGCCACTATGCAGCGTTATGACAACGAACAAGGCGCCCAGCACGTTAAGCAGCAGGTAATGCGTGTCCGTGACTTTCAGCTGGCCGATCACCAGCATGAAGTAGCCAAGCAGAAGGAACACGACGCCTACATAACCCATGAGGCCAATGAACGATTCCATAAAACTAATCCTTTCCTATCATTTGAGGAAGAAAGCCTTCTTCCTTCCCCTGAAGACGGGGTGGTCACCCACCCTGCTCCATTGTTGTAAATATAGCACAGTTGTCCCATAAAGTCACGGAAAATGTTGCAGTGCAGCATGGCTAGGATACAGTTATCCATTGCGCTGAAAAACTGGCCTTTGGAACTATCTGCAAAATACAGTAATTTCAGTTCTATCTATCCCTGCTCTCCAACCCGGAATTTCCAGGTGCGCGGACTGAGCGCCCTACCCAGCCTGCATCCGCCTTGCCGGTTGCCGCAGCATGGGAAGCTTCGAGCAGCGCATAACGGTCTTCCGGTAAAACACTGCGCCATTCCCCAATCTCAGAAGCAGTGGGCATACGGGTGCGCTCATTGGCCGTAAGCGATTCCTCCCCTGTCTCTCCGCCCAGTTCCCTGCGCAAAGCACGGATGCCCACGCCTTTTTCCATCCGCAACAAGTGAAGCAATCTATGTACGTCCGGTACTTCGCCACGCTCAATCATTCCTTCTATTTCCGCCGTAGCCTGTCCCGGGGGCATCCGGCGCGCAATCACGCGTGGCGCATGAGCCGTCCCGGCTTCGACCGCTTCAAACGCCTCCCGGAGCGCAACAGCACGCTCTGGCAGTGCTGCGCATATCCCTTCCTGTTCCGAAGGTAGCGCCCTGCCTTTTCCGCGTTCAATATCCGACAACCTCGCCTGTGTTGTAATGCCAGGATCACCACCGGAAGCCTGTATATGGCTTTTCACTTTTTCACCCAGCTCTCTCTGTGTTATTCCCGCCTCAAGGCGCGCAAGCCCCAGCAGTTCCCCAACCGTATTATATCCGCCCTCTGCGCCTTTTCCTTTTTCAATTCTTGTTTTGGCTTGCGCTGCTGTCAGGGTCCGAACCGAAACCGCAGACGCGGCTGGTCGTTTAGCAACTGTATCCTCGCCTGCAGCCTCCTCATGGGCTTTATCCCTTCTTTGCCGTTCTGCCGCAAATTGCGCCCGTATCAGCGCCCCCCTCGCCGGCGACAGCCGCACATATTCATCCTCCGCCTTCGGATTCACGGGAGGGCTTGAATTCTTCTCCCGGTTGCTGACAATGGAATTGGAAATGCCGAGAACAGTTCCTGCTTCCGTCTGGGATAATCCCCTCTCCTCACGAAGCAGCCGCAGAAAGTCCCCGAAGGAAGAAAATACTCCTGTATCAAGCATTACTGTGGCTGCAGCCATTTCTGCCGTCTTCTGCACGTCTGCCTGCGTAACATGCGCTGCACGTTCCGTATCCCACACACGCTCCAGATGTTCATAGACCACATCCGAGCCTGTCAGCTCCCGTAAACATGTGCTGAGCGATTCTATACGGTCGCGCGGTGGGAACTCCAGCCCCCTGCTCCAGTGATAAAAACTTGACTTGGATATCCCGGAAATTTCATACAATACCGCCAGGCTGCGCGGATAAGAATCGCCTAATGTGGTCAGAAATGTTGCAACGCTGGTAGTGGCCGTGACATCGTCTATAAACCCATCCGGCATTTTCGGGTATTTATAAAGATGGTCAAAATGCGCTGCGATATCTTCGCCGTAATTCGTTCTGAGATAGCCCAGAATATGTTTTTGGGTATCAAACTGAAAAGTGGCTTTCTCAGTATGGCCTTTAAATCCTCCGCCGACCTTCAGCACCTTGCCGAGCGTCTTGGCCGGTAGTCCTGTCAAAGCCGGCAGCAAGCCCAGAAAACTCTCCAATGTATCCGTCTCCAGCATACGTGCTTTTGTTGCCTGCACGAGGTCTTCACGCGTAACAGTAACTGCCCCAGTTCTGCCGGATGAAGCAGGCCTGCCTCTCCCCCCGCCGGGAACCGGATGACTTCTGCCGCCCGAGGGAGGCTGCGCTGCAACCCTCGCTGCCCGGGCTACTTCCCTTTCCCTCTCCACCTCTTCCTTCCGTGCTGCTGCACAAAGTCTTTCAAAATTACGCGTGACAAAAAAATGCGCCCCCACTTTTTCCAAATAATCATTGATGCCGCGCATGGTAGTCCGGCTTACTGGCTGCCCCTGTGCAATCGCTACTCTTTCCGCCGCAGATTGACCAAATGCCGCAACTGGTGTGCCGGAGAGCCTTGATAATCCTGCATAAAACTCCGGAAGCGTTTCACTTTCCATCATGACCGTGAAGGCGGTGTCGCGCCGTAACCATTCCCGCAATGCCGCTTCCTGATTATCCAGCCGCGCATTATCCTCATAGACGGAATGATCCGCTTCGCTTTGCGCCTCATCTTCGGGAATGACGCCGCGATTTCTGGCTTCATCATATCTTTTCCACGATGCTTTTTCCTGGTTTCTTCTTACCCTGTCAACCGCCTGTCTTTCCGCGATGCGTCTTTGATGCTGCTGCTCTGCCACAACTGCAGAGCATAATACATGAAAATTGGTCAGCACCGACTCCCGGTGCTGATGCCCTCTGAGATACTGACCAATAGCGTCCAGCGCATCCATGGAAGGTAAATCTCCATGCCTCAGGGCGGATTTATCCGTCGCTTCCCGGGCAAAAGAGATGATGGGGCGGTCGCTGAAAGCATCGAAATGTTCATAAAACTCCCCAAGCGTTACACTCCGTGACATCCCCGTCAGCGCATTATCGCGCCGTATCCAGTCCTGCAACCCTGCCTCTTCCGCATCCAGTACGGCATTATAGGCTCTTATCTCCAGATCGGTCTGCCGATCTAATTGCTTTTGATCCGCCTTTTCTAGTGCTTCAACCTCACGCCATATATTCTTGGGTTTCGTTTTTCTGCTCTCTGCTTCATGCTTGCGCCAGGTGCTTTCCGCTTCCCTTCCTATTCTCGCCGCAACTCGTCTCTCTTCCTGCTGGCGTAGCCGCTCTAATCGCCGCTGCTCACGCTGCAATGCGCCATCCGCTCGCGTGTCTCTGCCTGCAGGCACCTCCTGCTCCGCAGAAAGCTCCGTTTGTGAAAAATTTCGGCGGTATTCAGCCAGCATATCTTCCGTGAATACCATAACAGGAAGATCACCGCGCCGTTCATAAGCCGCCATAGCTGCATTATATAATCGTTGGCCCATTCCCGAATTGGCATAAGCTATTTCATCACGCAGAAATTCTGCAAAGGCGGGGGAAGGAACCATTTTACCTTTTTCAATCATCCATAGCTCAGTCCGCTTGAACTTTTCCAGTTCCCTGAGATGGTGACTGCGCGCAAACTCCAGATGATCTCCATTCAAAAGCTCGCGCATCATGCGTATGAAATTTGCAACGCGGAACTGTGCCAGATCTTCATCACCGAAATGAAGGACGGGACTGTCATTACGCGCTTCGTAACTCGCCATGGCTGAACGGAAAACACGTTCGCCTGTTCCCGAAGACTTATAAGCTATTTCATCACGCAGTAATTCCGCGAAGGCAGGAGATGGAACCATTGTGCCATTTTCGACTTGTTCCAGTGTTTCCCAGGGAAATGAAATCACGTCAAAATGATGCCGCCGGGCAAAGCCCGCATAATCCCCCTCTCCTCTCAGAGTCGCGAGTAATTCCTTAAAAGCCATAAAAAGCTATGCACATTCGGGTACATAGCCATCGTAGCTTACAACCGTTAAATTTTGATTAAGCTATTGCTCAGCAGGATGAGGGAAGAGGCGTTGTGCCTCTTCCCTGCCCGTGCCTAGAAATCGTGAGCCACGATGAACTTGAACAGAACCGGCGGAGTCAGCTGGTTACCATTCACGTTCTGATAAACCGGAATGCCCACATCGCCGTATAATTTCAGGCTATACAAGTCATATTCAACACCTGGCGAGACGACCAGCCGCGTATAGCCACTATTATCCGGATCGGAAGCGCCGCCGCTGTCGCGTTGCCGGTCGGAGCCGATAATCTGTAAAAGCGGGGAAAACTTACCATACCCTGCGATACTACCGGCTTCATAATAAATTCCCGCTGCCGCGCTGAATTCATCTCCGGGCCGGTAATCGCTCTGCGTAAGAAATGCATGTTCCCACTGGCCGTTGACGAACCAGGAGAGTTTCTGGCTGAACGCAAAGCGGTCCTGATGATAGGCCCCAAGCAACAAATCCGTGCTGCCGGAACCAATCGCCGTATCCCGGTCGAACCCGGTGACGCTATGATCGCCGGTGGGTAGCTTCAGGCCGAATTTCAAACCCGTGGACATATCGTCTGAAATTCCGGTGTAGATGCCTTCGACCTTGATATCCCCCAGCCCATCATCTTTGAAACTCTGCATGGCTCCGCCATCCTCTGTCCGGTAATAACGACGGACATAAGGCACGGTTGTCTCCACTCCCCAGCTGCGGTTGAACATATATTCCGCACCCGCCGTATAATACTGCGTGCGCAGGCGCTTGTCGTCATTACCCGCTTCCGGGGCGACTTTGCTGCCGCTCCAGTTGATTTCCTGGTTCATGAAATCATATTCGAGCCAGGCTCGTCCGCCCTGCCCGTCCGGCAGCATCGATCCGGTTCCGACCTCAAACACTCCGCACCCGCAGGCACAGGCCATCGCCATGCCGGGAACCGAAGCCAGCATGAGCGTCATCAACGATAATTTCTTCAACATGAATTTCTCCTGAAAATTCAATAATAATGGAAATACACATGCCGTTTCACTGACATGCGTCATATATTTTCAGATTCAGGAGAGGAATGGGGGCGAGCGCGGTGAAACATTGGCAAAAACTGCCTGCCTGCCGGAAGGCGGAACATAAAAAGGCGTAATCTCTGCCGGAATATAAACCGCTTGCGGTGCTAAAACTGGCAAGGCAGGAGAAAATGACGCTATCGCGCCGCTGGCGAACGGACATAATTCGTGAAGAACCGGTTTATTACCCTGCCCGTCTTCATGATGATGGTGGTGGTGATGTCCGCTTGCAGCCTCATGCGAAAAGCCATCGCATGCAACAAGAGGAAATATACCCCTGCCCTGACCAGAGAAATCCGGCATATAGCCAACGGGGATCAGGCTGCGTGTGACCACCGCTAAAAGCAGCATCCATAGCAAGAATGTGCCAACCAATCTGCTTGTATTCAGGAAAGAATTGCGGTCAGCAGGCCGCATCCCTTTAGTCGTCGAAGACGTCAGGTTCATCGCGAAGGCCAGCAGGCCGAAGCGGGAACGTCTTAACATTTACTTCATCAACTCCTTGAATGCCTCACCCAGCCCATCGATCCGCTTGCGCACCGTATCTCCCAGCAGATCCTGCGATTCTTCATTGAAGGCCACTTCCAGCCTTCCCTTCCTGAGCGCGAGCGACACATTATTGAGATTCCCTGCCATAGCGCCGGAAAGCTGGAATGCAAGATTGGCCGCAATGCCTACCGTCCTTGCCCATGCCCTATCCTTCTCTTTTATCAGGGAAACAATCTGGGAGTTATTCTTGAGTTTATGCTGGTAACGATGATAAAGCGCAAGTGCGAGCGTCACGCGTTCCGGATGGGAAAGTCCGGTGATTGTAGATTGAATGATACGGTTAAACGCCCACTCCGCCCGGTAATCCGGATGGATGCGCCACGCAAGCTCACTCAGGATACAGGCTGCCAGCCTCAAACGTTTCTCGCTGTCGCTTTCGCGCCCGAATATCGGTGACATCCAGTTGAACAGCTCGCGCGCATAGCCCGGAACCCTGCCATTTTGCGATGCAAGGTCCGTACAGGATGCAATCAGGGAATCTTCATTACGCACATAAGGCGTGAGCCTTTCATAGAGATACCCTTCCCTGATGCCGCTTGAGCAGAACACAACATCCGCCGGATGGGTAATCTCTAAAATACGGTCCAGCACCTGTGCTGCGGGCACGAGCGACTCCACGCGCTTGGCCGGTGCTCCCGGCATTTTTGCCAGTACTTCCGGTGATGCGTGAATAATATCTTTCAGGAATTTGCGCATCGCTGGTGTCTTGACCGTATAATGGTGCACGATCTCCAGCGGATAATCCTGCCTGCGCATATGGATATGGGCAAGCGCACGGAAACTGCCTCCCACCGCATAAAAATGCTTCGGCTTAAGACCCGGGAGCCACGTTTCTTCATCCAGCGCTTTGGCAATAATTTTTCCGGTTTTTAGCCTGTCTTCCTTGGCTGTGTCGAGCAAGCGCAACGGCCCGATAGGAATAGTCGTCTGCTCGCCGATAAGACCGTCATCCACCCCGATCAGCTCAATACTGCCGCCGCCCAGATCACCGGCAAGGCCGGAAGCTTTATAAATGGAAGAAAATACGCCCGCAGCTGCAAGCTGCGCTTCCTTGCGACCGGAAATCACGGTAATATTCAGGCGATATTTGCGCTCCAGGCTTTCCACGAATTCCGTGCCGTCGGACGCATCACGCACGGCTGCTGTGGCAATGACCTGCAGTTCCACCACATCCATAATACGCACAAGCGCAAGAAAACGCTTGATGGAAGATTCCGCCAGTGCCTTGCCTTCCGGGTTCAGCTTTCCTGAAATGGCAAGCCCTTTGCCCAATCCGCACAATATCTTCTCATTGAAAATCGGCAGCGGTGTGCGCTTGATCGCATCGTAAATCACCAGCCGTACGGAATTAGAGCCGATATCGATAACCCCCAGCCTGCCCTCATGCGGCATTTCCCCGGAATGGCGTCTTGTGTCCTGATGATAAGGTATATGCATTTTTTACTCCGCCTTATGTCCGTCCAGCTGTTTATCCATACGCTCATGAAAATACTGGATGATCGTCGCTGCCGTTTCTTCAACCGAACGACGCGTGACATCAATCACCGGCCATTTATTTTTGTGGTATAGCCTGCGCGAAGCCAGAATTTCTTCCTGCACTCGTTCGGAGTCCACATAATTCGTATCTTCATCCTGCTTGAGCGATTGCAGGCGCGAGCGCCGTATCTGGATAAGCCGGTCAGGGCTGATCGTGAGCCCGACGACTAACGGTTTGGTTAGCCCTTCAAGATCGGCCGGTAAAGGACACCCGCCGACAAAAGGCACATTCGCCGCCTTGAAACCGCGATGCGCCAGATATACGCAGGTCGGCGATTTGGAAGTGCGCGATACGCCGACCAATACGATATCCGCTTCCTGCAGATCCCATGTGGCCTGCCCGTCATCATGCGCAAGCGTAAAATTAATCGCTTCCACGCGGGAGAAATATTTTTCATCCAGCTCATGCTGACGGCCCGGCAATAATGAGCTTTCAACGCCAAGATAAGAAGTAAGTTCGGAAAGTATCTGCGCCAGGATCGGAATACACGGCAGAGAAAGCTTCAGGCATTCCGCCTTCAGACGGTCACGTAATTCTTTATTCACCAGCGTATACATGACCACGCCGGGATTGGCGCGGATACCTGCAATCACTTTATCCAACTGGGCCGGAGTACGCACAAGCGACCAGATATGCTCATCCGCTTCCACGCCATCAAACTGGACGATGGCCGCGCGCGCCACGCTGCTGACAGTTTCTCCGGTCGAATCCGAAACCAGATGCAGGTGAAATTCTTTCATATCCACAGCCTGTGTATAAATACCGTTTTCCGTTGATAAGTCCTGAAACAGCCTTACCCGGAATTTCTTATACACATTTCCCCTTATTTCATAAATACAATTATCCACCTGTGTATGGAAAAGCGTAACGGTGCATTAATGGCGTGGATAAGAAAATCCTGT
This sequence comes from Rickettsiales bacterium, assembly GCA_035765535.1. Classification (NCBI taxonomy): domain Bacteria; kingdom Pseudomonadati; phylum Pseudomonadota; class Alphaproteobacteria; order Rickettsiales; species Rickettsiales bacterium. Next base: position 333,240 of record DASTXE010000004.1, read on the forward strand.
CAGTTTTCCGCAAATTTATTAACATCAATAACAGTTATATTGATCAATAATTTAGGGAAACAATTATCATAATTATCCACAGGATTTCATAGCGCATAATTCTGTGGATAATATTGTCAGGAAATAGGGGATAGAAAATAATCCCCGTTGCGCCTATAGATAATCTATCTACTACCACTTTAAGAATTATTTTTTATATTTATGTTAGACACACTTATGCACCGTGCCATCAGGCATGAACAGATTCCTCATTTTCCTTTTTGGCTCATGCGGCAGGCAGGCAGGTATTTACCGGAATACCGTGCTATCAGGGAAAAGGCAGGTGGTTTTCTCAATATGTGCTATAACCCGGATATGGCATCGGAAGTCACGCTTCAGCCAATCAGACGTTTCGACATGAGCGCAGCCATTATCTTTTCCGATATTCTCGTCATTCCCCATGCCATGGGAGTAGATGTCAGGTTCGAACAGGGTGAGGGACCTAAGCTTCAGAAAACGCTGGAATACGATAAGGCAAAACAACTCAATACCGACATTGCCAAACATATTGAACCTGTTTGCGAAGCGCTTCGAAAAACAAGAGCGCAGCTGGATAAATCCAAATCACTGATCGGGTTTTGCGGAGCACCCTGGACGGTTGCAAGTTATATGGTGGAAGGCGGTGGCAGCCGTGACTATGAAAATGTACGTGGGTTTGCAAGGCGGGAAGAAAAAACTTTTGCATTAATTATTGAAAAAATAGTTGAAAGTTCAATATTTTATATTTCAAGTCAGGTGAGGGCAGGAGCGGATATCATCCAGATTTTCGATTCCTGGGCGGGAGTATTATCCGAAGACGAATATCAAAAATGGGTGATTGCGCCGACTCAGAAACTGGTGAATAGCTTCAAGGCACTGCATCCAGATATTCCGGTCATCGGTTTTCCGCGCGGTTCAGGAGTTAAATATCAGGAATTTGCCGAACAGGTTCCGGTCGATGTTATAGGCATCGATGTCCAGACACCCCTTAAATGGGCTTTAAATGCCATCAGGAAGCCTTTGCAGGGTAATCTTGACCCGGTGGTACTCATGCATGATAAGAACACGTCTGTGGAGCAAACAAAACGCATTCTGGATGAAATGCAGGGCAGGGCGTTCATCTTCAATCTCGGTCACGGTATTTTACAACATACGCCGATTGAAAATGTCGAAGCGATCTGTGAAACGATTAAAAATCATTCCAGCTAATTGTTTATCGAACATGCATAGCGAGGCAGTAGCCGAGCCTCTTTAGTCGCCGTAGGCGTCAGGTTCATTGCGAAGCCAGCAGGCCGAAGCAGGAACGAAACAACAAATTACTACTTTGGATTCACGACAGCTGGCCGGTTAAGACCCAATACGCCATCGGTCTTATATTCCAGGAAGTTATACGTGCTAAGCAGAAGAATGGCCGACCATAAAATGGCAATGGCCGGAAAAAGACTGCGCTGGAAAGAAAACGCATCCGCGATTTCCTTTTCTTCCTTTTCGTCGTGTATTTCCCAGTCTTTGAAGATGAAATAACTTTCAAGCTCCTTCATAAGCTCATAGTCCTTGAGTGCCTTGATTTCCTTGTAAAGTGCTTTTTCCTTCATATGCCAGTCATGCACAATGACTTCCGCCTTGCGTACGGCACTGGTGATAATATTGGCAAAGAACATGGCAGTCGTGGAAAAAATCACCGTCAGCAACAATACGATCTGCGGATCCTTGTAGGTGAAAATAATAGCAAAGGCGATGACGAGCGAAGCTTCAATGATGATAAGCCAGAGCATGCGGGCGCTGATAAGGCGGGATTCATGGACATCTTCACTGCGATAGTGATGAAGCCTTGACAAGAAATGCGCTCTGATGTCATCCATAATGGACCTGCCTTCCCTTTAAAATACCAAGAAATGTAATTAAAATCAATGCGCAAGAACCCTACCATACTGATTACCAATGATGACGGAATCCAGGCTCCCGGCCTGAAAGTGCTCGAAAAGATCGCCGCTCAGCTCTCGGATGACATCTGGGTTGTGGCGCCGGAAGTGGAGCAGAGCGGGGCAGGGCATTCGCTTACCATCAACTCGCCTATGCGCTACCGGAAGGTCTCAGCCCGGCGTTTTGCCGTAAGCGGAACTCCCACCGATTGCGTGCTTATGGCTACCTGCGAGATCATTCCGGAAAAAGTCGATCTAGTGCTTTCCGGCGTAAACCGCAGCAAAAATATCGGCGAAGATGTGACGCATTCAGGAACCGTGGCAGGTGCGCTGGAGGGGACATTGTGCGGTATACGCTCGATCGCGCTCTCGCAATCCATGGATTTCATGAGCCCGGATGCCAAGGTTCACTGGAAAACCGCTGAAGAACATGGGCCAAAACTGATCAGGAAACTGCTGACCCAGGAATGGGAGCCAGATACGCTTTTCAACGTGAATTTCCCCGACTGTGCGTCGGAAAAAGTAAAGGGAATCAAATGCGTGGCCCATGGAAAACGCCATGTTCCCAAACAGCTTACGAAGAATATCGATCCGAAGGGACGGCCCTATTTCTGGCTGAACTGGCCGGAAGAAGGGGCCGATCCTCGCCGTCCGGATTGCGATATTGAGTGGTTGAGGCAGGATTATATTACGGTCACGCCGATATGCCTTGATATGACCAACTATAATTTGCTAAAAAGGCTCAAAAACACGCTGGAAAAATGAACTCCTCCGATACATTGCCGGAACGTATCCGCCTGTTGATGAAGCTGCGCACCAGCGGTGTGACGGATACGCGCGTTCTTTCGGCCATCGAGCATATTCCCCGCGAAATATTCGTTTCCGAAGCCTTTCGCGATAAAGCTTACGAAGATACGGCACTGCCGATCGATTCCGGCCAGACCATCAGCCAGCCAAGCATTGTGGCATGGATGACCTGGGCGCTGCAGGTCGGCGACCGCATGCGTGTGCTGGAAATCGGCACAGGCTCAGGCTATCAGGCGGCGGTACTCTCCAAACTCTGCCGCATGGTGTATTCCATCGAACGCCACCGGGACCTGCTTGCCGTGGCGGAAGCACGCTTCAAGGAACTGCGGATCAGCAATATCATGACGCAGGCAGGGGACGGCTCCAAAGGCTGGAAAATCGCGGCTCCGTTTGACCGTATTATCGTCACTGCCGCCGCCCATGCCGTACCTGCTGCACTGCTCGACCAGCTGGCGGAAGGCGGTATCATGGTGATTCCGGTAGGTAGCAGCACAGAGCAGATTTTATTGCGCATTGAAAAGACACCGGAAGGCATCCGCCAGCAGCATCTGATGTCGGTACGTTTCGTGCCGCTGATCGAAGGCGGAATCCCGCAGGGAAAAACGAGCCGCAGTCTGCCTCCGGCTGCGTAAGCATTATCTTATCGGCCACGTCTGCGGGATCCGGAAGAATCCTGGGAATTCAGTATATCATGTGCGGCATTTATGATATCTGCCAAATTCCATGCGGCACGAATGTCTGCCTCGGTCGAGGTCCTATCAATGGGACGCATTTCCCTGTATCGCTGAGCAAATGATTTTCCACCCATTTCTTCCGCATAATGCCCTACGCTCAGTGAAAGTTCTATAGCTCCTCTGTCGCCCAGAGGCATGTTGTCCACTTCCAGTTCACCCGTTGCATTGCGTGTAGCGACACGATGTGTGCCATTCGGGCCGATCATATCGATATCCAAAGGCGTCAGATCGGGTTTTCCTGTATTCGGATCATACCGCAATACCAGAACTTTCGGACCGGAAAGATGATAGGTAATCTCACCGTCTTCCTGGCCGGGATTGGCGGTAACCCGCAATTCATCCGTAAACTGGAAAGCACGCACAGGGTTATCCAGCCGTGTATAACGTGTCGCTTCGGTAATCCCGGTCAGAATAGCATCCGCAATCTGTTTGCGTTCTTCACGACCCGGGGGTTTAAGGGGCACATCCTGATCGGAAGTATCGCGGAAAATATGAAGATTATCAGTAAGGTAATCCAGTAGCTCCCTACGCTCCGCATCGTTCAGCGATGTAAGATTGCGCCGCGCCGATGCTATGCCGGACTGCGGATTTGCTGTATTATCGAGGGTATTGGTACTGTTGAATAATTGCTCGCGCTGCTGTGCCAGTGCAGCGGGGTCCTCACCTTCAGGGCTAAAATTGCCGCTACTTCCAAAAGGGTAAACATCTATTTTGGCTAATATTTCTTTCAGTGCGTCCAAACTTTCCGCATGCTCGATATCCCGTATATTGCCAACGCATATTCTGGTTCCCGCCGGAACATTTTTATGCGGCATTTCCGCAGTCTTGAAACCGGACATCCAGTAAGGAACATCAACGGAAAGCTGGAAGACATCCCTTTGTTTTCCATAAGAAACCAGGGTAACTCCGGCATCATCTCCAAGGGCCTCCAGCGCAGCGATCATGGAATCGCGTTTAATCGTCAGCATAACATTTCACATTCAGGTTATCTGACTATGAATATCACAGAGTGATTAATTATGTGTTACTGGCGGCCGCAGAAGAATGCCGGAACGCCATCAGAACATGAAGGGTTTGGGCATGCGGAATGCAGGAATCAGCGGTGCACTGGCATCATGCAGGACATTGCGGTATAACATATTGTTAAGCTTACGATATTCCACCAGCTTGCCAAGTCCTGCCTGGCCTGTTTTGCCCGGAACCACATGCTCCAGTGCCAGCAACCTTCCGCCTTCGCGCAACTGGTCGCTGAAGCTTTGGGGAATGAACTCGACAGCGCCTTCCACAATAATCACGTCATACGGTGCGCGCACGGAAACACCTTCAACGAGCGGTGACTGTACGCATTCGATATTGCTGTAGGAAGCAAGTAAACCTTTGGCTTTGCCTGCAAGTTCAGCATCTTCTTCCAGTGCTACAACCTTTTGAGCCAGCTTGGAAAGCACAGCGGAGGAATAACCGGTGCCACAGGCGACATCCAGCACGGTCTCGTTCTTGCCGATCTGCGCGTATTTCAGGATGCGTGCAAATACGAGCGGTTCCATGAGGAAGCGGCCGTTGCCGATGGAGATATCCTCGTCCACATACGCTACCTGTTTGAAGATTTCCGGAACGAAAAGCTCACGCTCCACGCTTTCCAGCGCCACAATGATTTCCTCGACGTTCACGTCACCCGTCATGATCTGGCCGGTTATCATATGGCCGCGGGGGTTATTCTGCTGCGATATTGTCATAAGCACCTCTTTTACCCCATTCTATGGCACAGGCCCGGCGCGTTTGCAACGTACATGGTGTGATTGCGGGCGAGTATTTTTTCGAGTACAACCTGCATTGTTAGGATTTTTCATAAATATTAGCACCTTGTAGGGAGAACGCAATGACACATTTTGTAGCTGTAATGGCATATTATGTAGGTTTGGACGTATC